>JAUIDE010000002.1 GCA_030429105.1 Alphaproteobacteria bacterium | reverse complement strand
CCGTAAAGCCCTCGCCAGTGCCGCCGTCTCCCGTCGCGCCTCCTGCCCCCACACCTCCGACGGTGTCGTTCCCGCCTGTCGAGACGACGCCCGACGAAACGCGTCCGCCCGTAAAGCCCTCGCCAGTGCCGCCGTCTCCCGTCGCGCCTCCTGCCCCCACACCCCCGACGGTGACGATCCCGCCCGTCGAGACGACGCCTGACGAAACGCCTCCGCCCGTAACGCCCTCGCCGGTGCCGCCGCCCCCCGTCGCGCCTCCTGCCCTTACGCCTCCGAAGGTGACGATCCCGCCAGTCCAAACGACTCCCGACGACACGGCGCCTGTCGTCACGCCCCCGGCTCCCGTCCCGCCACCCGTCGCCACTCCGCCGGCGGTCACGACGGAAGCGCTCCCTGAGACGCCGCCGCCCGCTCTTCCGACGCTCGAAATCCCGTCGCGCTCTGACGCTCCCGGAGGGCCGACCCCCGGAGACGACTCGATGAGGGGCGGCGCTTCCGCCGAGCGTATGGCGGCAGGCGCCGGGAACGACACCGTCCGCGGACTCGCCGGAGACGACACTTTGCTCGGCCAGTCGGGCGACGACGTCCTGCGGGGCGGCGGCGGCGGCGATTCCATCAAGGGCGGCGGCGGCGCGGACCGGCTCTTCGGTCAAGCCGCCGACGATGAATTGCATGGCGGCGGCGGCCGAGATTTTCTGGTCGGCGGGGCCGGCGCTGACCGCATCGAGGGGGCCAAGGGCGCCGATACGCTCAAGGGAGGCGGCGGGGCGGATCTTTTCCTCTTCAAGCCGGGCGACGGCGCCGATGTGATCCGCGGCTTCCAGCAGGACGTGGATCTGGTGGAGTTCAAGCGCGGCGTCGCCGGGTTCGAGGCGCTGACGATCGAGCAGCAGGGCGACGACGTGCTCGTCATCTATGCCCGTGGCTCCATCCTCTTCGAAAACCGGAACGCCGCGGAGTTCGGGGAGGACGATTTCCTCTTCTGAAGCCCGCGCTGGCGCGCCGCCCGCTTCCGGGTCTAGACTGCCGCCAAGCGGAAAACGCGAAGAGGGGAACGCCATGACCGGAACGAGCGCCGACGAGGCTCGCAATAACGCGCGTGCGCAACTGCGCGAGGACGCGTTGCGCTACCATGAGGAAGGGCGGCCCGGGAAACTGGAGGTCCGCGTCACCAAACCCATGGCGACCTCGCGCGATCTCTCACTCGCCTATTCGCCGGGCGTGGCCGACGCTTGCACGGCGATTGAGGAGGAGCCGGCCAACGCAGCGCGCTATACCGGCAAGGGCAATCTCGTCGCCGTCGTCTCGAACGGCACCGCCGTACTCGGCCTCGGCAATATCGGCGCACTTGCCTCCAAGCCCGTGATGGAGGGCAAGGCCGCGCTTTTCAAGAAGTTCGCCAATATCGACTGCTTCGACATCGAGGTGAACGAGACCGACCCGAAGAAGTTGGCGGAGATCGTCATCGCGCTGGAGCCGACCTTCGGCGCGGTGAACCTTGAAGACATCAAGGCGCCCGAGTGCTTCGAGGTTGAGCGCATCTGCAAGGAGCGGATGAACATCCCCGTCTTCCATGACGACCAGCACGGCACCGCCATCGTCTGCTGCGCCGCCGCCGTCAACGCGCTGAAGATCGGCGGAAAGCGGTTCGAAGACATCAGGCTGACGGTCTCCGGCGGCGGCGCGGCGGGAACGGCCTGCATCAACCTTCTCGTGACGCTCGGCGTGAAGCGGGAGAATGTCATCGTCTGTGACCGGAAGGGCGTCATCTACAAGGGGCGGCCGGACCTGACGCCGGAGAAGGAGATCTTTGCGGTCGAGACCGAGGCGCGGACGCTGGCCGACGCGGTGAAGGGCGCGGACATGTTCCTCGGCGTCTCGGCGCCCGGCATGCTCACGGCGGAAATGGTGAAGACCATGGCCCCGCATCCCATCATCTTCGGCCTCGCCAACCCGATCCCGGAGATCATGCCGGACGTAGCGCGGGATGCGGTCCCGGACGCGCTGATCGCCACGGGCCGGTCGGATTACCCGAACCAGGTCAACAACGTCCTCTGCTTTCCGTTCATCTTCCGCGGCGCGCTTGACGTAGGTGCGACGGAGATCAACGAAGCGATGAAGGTCGCCTGCGTTCACGCGATTGCGGAACTGGCGCGCGCGCCCTCCACGGCGGAGGCGGCGGCGGCTTATGCCGGGGAGAATCTCGTCTTTGGGCCGGACTACCTGATCCCGAAGCCCTTCGACCCGCGGCTTCTCTCGGTCGTCGCCACCGCCGTGGCGAAGACGGCGATGGAGACGGGTGTCGCGCGCCGGCCGCTCGCGGATGTGGAGGCGTATCGCAAGAACCTTCTCTCCTCCGTCTTCCGCACCGGCTTCGCCATGCGCCCGATCTTCGAACGGGCGATGCAGACCTCGCGCCGCATCGCCTTCGCGGAGGGCGAGGATGAGCGGGCCCTTCGCTGCGCGCAAAACATGATCCAGGACGGTGTGGACAAGCCGATCCTCATCGGCCGCCCGGCTGTGGTGCAGGACCGGCTGGACAAGATGGGCATCGCGCTGAAAGCGGGCGTCGATTTCGAGCTTGTGAACCCGGAGGACGACCCGCGCTATTTCGAATACTGGAGGGCCTACTACGACCTGAAGAAGCGCGACGGCGTTTCCGCCGACCTCGCCAAGGCGATCATCCGCACGAACACGACCGCGATCGCCGCCGTCATGGTCCACCGTGGGGAAGCGGACAGCATGATCTGCGGGCTCTTCGGCGAATACAATTGGCACCTTCGATATGTGACGGATGTTCTGGCTCGGGAGGGGCGGCATCCGATCGGCGCGCTCTCCCTCCTCATCATGGATTCGGGGCCGCTCTTCATCGCGGACAGCCATGTGCACGAAGATCCGACAGCCGAGCAGATCGTTGAGATCGCCCTCGCCTCCGCCGCCGTGATGCGGGACTTCAATCAGGAGCCGAAGGCGGCCTTAATCTCCAACTCGAATTTCGGTTCGGTGAACCAGCCGGAGGCGGCGAAAATGCGCCGCGCGGTGGAGTTGATGGACGCAGCGGGCGCCGACTTCCAGTATGAGGGCGAGATGCACGCGGACACGGCGATGGATCCGGAAATCCGCGCCCGCATCTTCCCTGACAGTCGGCTGAAGGGTGCCGCCAACCTCCTTATCATGCCGAACGCATCCGCCGCCTCCGTGGCCCGCAACCTCCTGAAGACGGTGGGCAAGGGCATGGGCGTCGGCCCGATCCTGATGGGGCTCGACGGGAAAGCCCATATCGTGACGCCGGCGGCGACGACGCGCGGCCTCATCAACATCGCCGCGCTCGCGGGGGTCTGACAGCGGAGAAAGACGAGGGGCGGCGCTTTCGCCGCCGCCCCCCTGCTTCTCATTCGGTTTCGCTCAGGCGAGGTCGAACCGGTCGGCGTTCATGACCTTGGTCCACGCGGCGACGAAGTCGTTCACAAACTTCTCGCCTGCATCGGCAGAGGCGTAAACCTCGGCCAGCGCCCGCAGCTGCGAGTTCGATCCGAAGACGAGGTCGACCCGCGTGCCCGTCCACTTCACGGCGCCCGTCGCCCGGTCCTTCCCTTCGTAGAGACCGCGGGAGGCGGCGGGTTTCCACTCGGTGTCATCGTCGAGCAGGTTGACGAAGAAGTCCGTCGTCAGAGCGCCGGGTCGGTTCGTGAGAACGCCGTGCTTCGTTCCGCCGAAATTCGCGCCCATCGCCCGCATGCCGCCGATCAGCGCCGTCATTTCCGGGGCCGTCAGCGTCAGGAGCTGGGCCCGGTCGATGAGCATCTCCTCGGCGGAGACGGAGAATTCCCGGCTCTGGTAGTTGCGGAACCCGTCCGCCGCTGGCTCCAGCACCTCGAAAGACTCGACGTCCGTCTGCTCCGCCGTCGCATCCGTGCGGCCGGGCGCGAACGGGACTTCGATTTCACGCCCCGCCGCCTTTGCCGCCGCCTCGACCCCGGCGCAGCCGGCAAGGACGACGAGATCGGCGAGAGACACGCGCTTGTCGCCCGTCGCCGAGCCGTCGAACTCGGCCTTCACGCCCTCGAGCGCCGCGAGGACCTTGCCGAGCGTCTCGGGCTCGTTCACCTCCCAGTCCTTCTGCGGGGCGAGCCGGAGGCGCGCGCCGTTGGCGCCGCCCCGCTTGTCCGACCCGCGGAAGGTGGAGGCGGAAGCCCAGGCGGCCTTCACGAGCTCGACGGTCGGCAGGCCCGTGGCGAGGATTTTCGCCTTCAGCGCCTTCGCATCGGCCGCGTCGATGAGCGGATGGTCGACGGCGGGGACCGGATCCTGCCAGATCAGGTCCTCCGCCGGAACCTCGGCGCCGAGATAGCGGACCTTCGGGCCCATGTCGCGATGCGTCAGCTTGAACCAGGCGCGGGCGAAGGCGTCCGCGAACTCGTCCGGGTTCTTGTGGAAATGGCGGGAGATCTTCTCGTAGGCCGGATCCATCCGCATCGCCATGTCCGCGGTCGTCATCATCAGCGGAACGCGCTTCGCGGCGTCCTCCGCATCCGGCGCCATGTCGTCCTGCTTCAGGTCCTTCGCCGCCCACTGCCAGGCGCCGGCGGGGCTCTTGGTCAGCTCCCACTCGTAGCCGAAGAGGACGTCGAAATAGCCCATGTCCCATTTCGTCGGGTTCGCCGTCCAGGCGCCCTCGATGCCGCTCGTGATGGCGTCGGAGCCCTTGCCGCTCTTGTAGGAGCTGAGCCAGCCCATGCCCATCGCCTCGAGCGGCGCGCCCTCCGGCTCCGGGCCGACATGGTCCGCCGGGCCGGCGCCGTGGGCCTTGCCGAAGGTGTGGCCGCCGGCGGTGAGCGCAACCGTCTCGTAATCGTTCATCGCCATGCGCGCGAAGGTCACGCGGATGTCATGCGCGGAGGCGAGCGGATCGGGTTTGCCGTCAGGCCCTTCCGGGTTGACGTAGATGAGGCCCATCTGCACCGCAGCGAGCGGGTTCTCTAGATCGCGCTCGCCGGAATAGCGGCTGTTCGGCTTGTCCGACGTCGCGAGCCATTCGGCCTCGGCGCCCCAGTAGACGTCCTCCTCCGGCTCCCAGATATCGGCGCGGCCGCCTCCGAAGCCGAAAGTCCGCCCGCCCATCGATTCGATGGCGACGTTGCCGGCGAGGATCATCAGGTCGGCCCAGGAAAGCGCCTTGCCGTATTTCTGCTTGATCGGCCAGAGGAGGCGACGCGCCTTGTCGAGATTGCCGTTGTCGGGCCACGAGTTAAGCGGCGCGAAGCGCTGCGAGCCGGCGCCGGCGCCGCCGCGCCCGTCGCCCGTGCGGTAAGTGCCGGCGCTGTGCCAGGCCATGCGGATGAAGAACGGCCCGTAGTGCCCATAGTCCGCCGGCCACCACGGCTTCGAGTCGGTCATGAGTGCGGTGAGGTCGCGCTTCACCGCCGCGAGGTCCAGCGCCTTGAAGGCCTGCGCATAGTCGAAGCCCTTGTCCATCGGGTCCGACAGCGCGGAATTCTGGTGCAGGATGCGCAGGTTGAGCTGGTTCGGCCACCAATCCGCATTCGAGCGGGCGCCGAAGCTGACGCTGGCGCCGCCGGTGAAGGGGCATTTGCCGCCGCCGATATCGTTTCCGTCCATGTCGCTCTCCGATTCTGGCTGCATTCGATCAATACGCGAGGCGGGGCGCATAACCGCACGCTTACGGCGATTCCTCGCTTCGTCACGAAGGGTCCTAGCAGACGAGGCTGATTAGAGGAAGTTGTGTTTTCTGATCGCTATGATAAGGACATCTTATGAATGGCCTAACTGTCCGTCAGCTCCGATACTTCGATGCGCTCGTGCGCCACGGGCATTTCGGCCGCGCTGCCGAGGCCTGCGCCGTTTCCCAGCCGGCGCTGTCCATGCAGATCAGAGACCTTGAGGAGGGCCTCGGCGCGCCGTTGTTTGAGAGAGGGGCTCGGCACGTCTCTTTGACCGGGTTCGGCGAGCGGTTCGCGACGCGGGCCCGGGCGATCCTCCGCTCCCTAGACGAACTCGAAGACCTTGCCCGCGCAGCGCGCGGGAGGTTGAGCGGCCGCCTCCGCCTCGGCGTGATCCCGACCGTCGCGCCGTACCTTCTGCCGCGGATCGTTGCGGACCTGACCGCCGCGAGCGCGGCGCTCGACATCCATGTGCGGGAGACGGTGACGCCTAAGCTGATGGTGGAGCTTTCGGAGGGGAGGCTCGACGCTGCGATCGTCGCCCTCCCGGTCTCCGAGCCGGCCTTCGAGGAGGCGCCGCTTTTTTCCGAGGAGTTCCTCCTCGTTCGCCCCGTCTCCGAAGCCGGTAGGCCCGCGCCCGGGCCCGCGGCGCTCCGCGAGATGCGGCTGTTGCTTCTTGAGGAAGGCCATTGCTTCCGCGACCAGGCTCTCGCTTTCTGCGCCATGAAGCCTGCGCCGCCGCGGGAACTGCTGGACGGAAGCTCGCTCTCGACCTTGGTGCAGATGGTGGGGGCGGGGATCGGCGTCACGCTTATCCCCGAAATGGCGGCCGTGGTGGAAACCCGCTCAGCGGCAGTGGCTGTCACGCGCTTCGCCGAACCTAGGCCGCGGCGGACCATCGGGATGATCTGGCGGAAGACGAGCCCGCTGGCAGGGCACCTGCTCGAGATCGCCGAGATCGTGCGTGGCGCGGCGGAGGCGATGCGCGGGGAGAGCGCGAAGCCTTAGACCTCCACCTCCGCCCAGATCGGCGTATGGTCAGAGGGCTTCTCCCCGCCCCGCGGGCTGCGGTCGATCCCGCAGGCCGTCAGCCGGTCCGCCGCCTGTGGCGTAAGCATCAGGTGGTCGATCCGGATCCCCTTGTCCCTTGGCCACGCTCCAGCCTGATAATCCCAGAATGTATAGTGACCCGGCCCGGGCTCGAAGACGCGGAATGCGTCCGTCAGGCCGAGGGAAAGGAGACGGCGGAAGGCGGCGCGGGTCTCATAGAGGTAGAGCGCGTCCTCCGCCCAGGCCGTCGGGTCGTGCACATCTTCCGCCTGCGGGATCACGTTGTAGTCCCCGCCGATCACCGCAGCCTCCTCCGCCGAGACGAGTTCGGCGCAGCGGGCGTGGAGCCGCTCCATCCAGGCGAGCTTGTAGTCGTATTTCGGCCCCGGCGCAGGGTTGCCGTTCGGCAGGTAGAGCGCGCAGAGCCGGAGCGCGCCCGTTTCGCCCGAAACCGTCGCCTCGATCCAGCGCGCCTGCTCGTCATCCGGATCGCCGGGCAGGCCGCGCGCTACGTCCTCCAGCGGGCGCTTCGAGAGGATCGCGACGCCGTTGAACCCCTTCTGTCCGTGCGTCTCAACATTGTAGCCGAGGTCCTCAATGGGCTCGCGGGGGAAAGCCTCGTCAACGCTCTTGATCTCCTGCAGCATCACAACGTCCGGCGCCGCCCCGCGCAGCCAGTCGATGAGGGCGGGAAGGCGCGCCTTCACGCCGTTGATGTTGAAGCTCGCGATCTTCATTGAGGGAGACTAGGAGGCTGGCGCGCGCCCGGCAAGCGCCGCTCAGGCCGCGGCGCCGCCGGCCCTGTCGACGTCGAGGATATGCGCCAGCGCCGCAGCGACGGAACCCTCGTGGAAAACGATTTCCCGGTGGCCTACGCCGTGAGCGAGGGACAGGCGGGCGTTGGGAAGGCCGCGCCAGCGCTCGGCGTGGGCGAAGCTCACCGATTCGTCCTCCGGCGCATGGAGGGCGAGAATCGAGGAGGCGCGGGCGCGCCATATCCGCTGGACGTCGTACTCTTGGAGCGGCTTGCCCGCCGCGCGTCTCGCGCGGGCGAGAAGGCGGGTTCGGGCCGCAGGGGCCAGCGCGAAGGCGTTCGCCAGTTCCTCCAGCGCCGCCGTCATCGCAGTCGGCGCAGAGAGCGAGACATAGGCGCGGGGCGTGATTCCCGCGGCTGCGAGCACGGAGGCGACCGCACCGCCGAAGCTGTGCGCGATCACATGATCGGGCGCGAGTTTCCGCTCTTCGAGCATGGCCCGCACTGCGGCTGCGCCGCTCTCCGCATCGGTCACGAGGCCGGAAGAGCCGCCATGGGCCGGAAGGTCCACCGCCAGCGCGTCATAGCCCGCCTCTACCAGCGGCGCGATGAAGCCCGCCATTGCGCGGCTATCCGCAGTCCAGCCGTGGAGAAGGAGAACGAGGCCGCGCGCCTCTCCGCAGGCGCGGAAGCGGTAGGCTCGGAGGAGACCCGCGCGCCGGCCGGTCTTGACCCGCGTGTCGAGCCGCTCTGCGCCGGAAAGAAGCGCCGCCGCCTCACGCAGAAGCGCGCGCTCGCCGCGGCTGTAATAGCGGGTCAGCGCAGGGCGGCTGTAGAGACCGTGGAGGAGCCATGCAGCGAGACCGGGCGCAGCGCGGCTCGTGAACCCGAGCCCGAGCCTGAGCCAGAACCACCCATTCATCATCGCGCCGAGCGCGCTGAGCGCGCCCGAAGAGCCGGAACGTGTCTTCATCGCCTGACCATCCGCCCGAGGCTCCGTTGACCGGAGCCGTTTCGCCTCGGGCTTGTGGATAACCCGGCCCTGTTACGAGCGGATCACGACTTTTCGTCAGTTGCGCGACGGTCTCTTCGCTATTGCACAACAACGATTACGCGGCGGTTCTCGTCCGTCGCGGCACAGCGGCCCTCGGGCTCTACCGCCGGCGCCGTCTCTCCGAGCCCGACGAGCTTGAACCTCCGCGGGTCCGCAAGCGCATCTTCGGCGAAGCCGCGCGCGATGAGGGCGGGTCGTATAGTCCCGTCGAACACGGCCTGCGCCCGCTTCTCCGAAAGGATCGTGTTGTACCAGTTGGGCCCAACGCAATCGGCATGGCCTGAAAGCGATATCCGGAGCGGCTCCGCCGGGTCGCGCCCGGAAAGCTCGTCAGCGAGGAGCGGCAGCTGCGCGTCGCCCTGAAGCGGCTGCTCCTCATTGTAGCCGAAGAGGATCGTGAAGACCTTAGGCGGGGGCAAGGCGTTCGTCCGCTCCACTGCGGATCGCAGGCCCGGCGCGGCGGCGAGATCTTCAGCAAAGAAGTCCACGCGTTCCCCGCCCGTCCCTCCCGTATCAAGCTGCGCAGCGGCGAGCACCCGGTCGAGCACGATCTCGCGCCCCTCGGCGTCCTGCACCACGAGCCGCCCCGCCGCCTCGGGGTCGTCGAGTTCGGGCAGGAGGAAGATGAGGTTGTCCTTGATCGCGAACTCCTGGCTTCCTGTCAGCGCGGCGTGGAAGCGGCGGCAATGGAAGGGCGCGTCGCCGAGGGCCACACGCTCGCGCGCAAGGCGCCGGCGCTCCTGCACCTCGCGGCCCCAGCGATGATAGGCGACCTGGATCTGCGCGAACCAGTCCGGGGCGCGGCGGAGGGAGCCGGGGAAGCCGACCGCTTGAACCACCCCGCCTCGCTGCTGTGAAAGCGCGAGGTCGGCGGTTTCGTATGCGTCGCAATAAGCCGGCTCCGTAAGGTCCACCGGAGCGAGGCTTTCGGGCTCGCCGCCGGAGAGATGGTCGAAGACAGGAACGAGCGGGTTGATCCCGTCGGGCTCGGCGATGGCCGCCGCCTCCGCGGCTTCGAGGAACTGGGCGACCGTGACCCATTCGAACACCGCCGCCTCCTCCGCCGCGCCGGCCGTGTATTCGCAGATCAGCGCTTTGCGGAAGGGCCAGAGCGGATCCTCGCTCTCCGCACGCACAACCTCCAGCGCGGCCTCGCGCGCCTCGTCCGAAGGAGCGGGTTCGGTTCCGTCGAGATGGGCTCGGAGCTTTTCCATATGAACGCACCAAGGGTCGCCCGCTGGAGCGCCGAGGCTGGCCGAAACGGCCGCCGGGTCCCATTGATCCGGCCCGAACCGCCCCGTCGAGTCAACCACGCAAGCGCCGAGCGCCAGCGTCAACAGGCTCAAGCCCCCCCACCGTGCGATCATGTCACTTCGCCCTTATCACGATCCTCGTGCCCGTCACCGCGAGGTTCGTGTCGTTCCTGATCCTCACGCTCATGCGGTCCGCACCGCTTTTCGCAACGTCGCCCGCCGCCACCGAAACGACGCCCCGGCCGAGCCGCATGCGGAACTCACCCGTCTTCTCCGCCGCGCGGTAGACGTAGGTTGATATTTCCACGCAGGTATCGGCCACTCCGGTCAGGGTCGTATTGTCGGTGAAGATGACGTCGAAGGCCCCGTTCGCGCCGGTAGCCACCGCATCGGCTGCGAAGAGGTCCATGCCCACCTCGGCGTCGAGTTCGTCGAACCCGCCCGGCTTCGGCCGGAGCACCTTCACTTGTCCGTCCGCGCGTTTCATGAAGCCGACCGTCTCCCCTCGCCGCGCCGGGAAAGCGGCTTCCTCCGCCGGCACCTCCACCTGGCACAGACTCCGTACAGTCGCCGTCGAGGCGGCTGCGGGGAGGGCGGCGGCGGCCGCCAAAGCCGCGGCGATCAGCTTTTTCATGTCAGGCCCTTTCATCCGGCGGCCTCTTGCCCTGCGGCGGCGACGGCTTCTTCAAGGCTTTGATAGTACGGAATGAACGGGGCGAATTTGAGGACGCCGGAGACAAGTTCTCCGCCCCCCGCCGCCATAATCCGCCTGCCTTGCTTCTCTCGCGCCAGGTGCGCCGCACGGAGCGCGCGGAGCGCGGTCGAGGAGAAGAGGACGACGCCCGAGAGATCGATGACAAGCCCGCCCGGGCCGGCCTGTTCCGCGGCGGCGCTAAGCGCCCGCCCCAGCGGTGCGAAACTGTCCGCATGGTAATGCGTCGCGCCGCAGTGAAGAACGGTCACATCTCCCTGCGTTTCGCAGCGGAAGGGAAAGCGCTTGTCAGCGTCCTTCAAGGCCGTACTCTCCCTCCGATTTCGTCGCGCGCGGCGCGCGAGCCCGCACGATAGGTCAAGACTATGCCCAATCTTCGCCTCATTCCACCTCCGGGTCTCCATGCTTGGCGACGGTGAAGGTGGTGACGTTCCGGTTCCCGTCCCGCTCGTAGGTCAACCGGTCAGCAAAGGCGAGGACAAGGGCCAGCCCTCGGCCGCCCCCGGCGAACGCCTCCGGCGCCTCCCGCGGCTCACGCGGGTCGAAACGGGGGCCGGAGGCGGAGACGCGGAGCGTCAGTTCGCTCTCGTCAGTCCATACTTCGACGAGGATGTCCGGCGCCTCCTCCCGCACCGCGCCGTGGACCAGCGCGTTGGCCGCCAGTTCGTCGAGCGCCAGGCCGATACGGAGCGCCTGGCTTTCGTCCGCGCCGGCCTCGGCGCAAAGCGCCTCCGCCGCTTCGGCGGCTGCGGCGACTTCGGCGAGCGTCGAGTGGATTCGACGACGCAGGGAGGTCATGAGAGCGTCATGGGGCGCCCCGTTCAGCCCTTCCATTTGGCGGCGAGCGCGTCGGCCGCCTTGGCGAGGAGGTTGGTGTCCAGCCCGATGGAAAGATAGTTCGCGCCGGCGTCCCGATAGGCGGCGATAAGCCGGTCGTCGAGCGTCATCACGCCGGCGGCCTTGCCCGCCGCGCGGGCGCGCCGAATCCCGTCTAGGATCGCCGCTTCGACCTCCGGGTGCCCGGGCTGACCCATTAGGCCGAAGTCGGCGGATAGATCGGCGGGTCCGAAAAAGACCCCGTCTATCCCTTCCACCTCCATGATCGCCTCCATGTTGGAAAGGCCGAGCCGGGTCTCGATCTGGACGAGCAGGCAGATGTCCTTGTTCGCGTCCTTCAGGTAGCCGGGGTTGCGCCCGAAATTCGTTGCCCGCGCCCCGAGCATGCCGACGCCTCGGTTGCCCTCCGGCGGATAACGCGTGGCGAGGGCCAGAGCCTCCGCCTGTTCCCTCGTATCAACGACGGGGACAAGAAAGTTGCGGACGCCGACGTCGAGCAACTGCTTCAGATGCGCCGGGTCCCGGTCCCTGATCCGGACAAAGACGGCCGGATCGTGCCGCGCAAGCGCATTCGCCTGCGCGACGATGGAGGCGAGATCATTCGGCGCATGCTCTCCGTCGATCAGCAGCCAGTCGAAGCCCGCCGGCGCCGAGACTTCCGAAGCCAGCGGATGTGCAAGGCCGAGGAAGATGCCGTAGAGCGGCTCGCCGGTCTTCAGCCGGTCCTTGAACGGGTTCATGGCGTTTCCTTCGCAATGGAGCAGGTGACCGCGCCGAGCGGCCCGAAATCGCAGGCGAATGTGTCGCCCGGATGGCCGACGACCGGCCTCGTGAAACTTCCCGAGAGGACGAACTGGCCGGGCTCCAGCGCGACGCCCTGCGCCGCAAGGCGGCGGACGAGCCAGACGATCCCCTTTGCAGGATGGCCGAGCACGCCGGCGGCGACGCCCGTCTCCTCCACCACGCCGTTCCGGTAGAGGACGCCAGGAATCCAGGCGAGGTCCACTGTATCCGGCCGCATCGGCCGCCCGCCCCAGATGACGCCGGCATTGGCGGCATTGTCCGAGATCGTGTCCATCACCTTCCGCGGGCGCCCCGAATTAGGGTCGTTCTGGTGGCAACGCGCGTCGATCACCTCAAAGGCCGGGACGACGTAATCGGTGGCATTCAGCACGTCGAAGATCGTAACGTCAGGCCCTTCGAGCCGCGCCTTGAGCCAGAAGCCCAGCTCCACCTCGAAGCGCGGGCGGATGAAACGGTCCGCCACGATGGCGGCGCCGTCGTCGATCACCATGGAGTCGAGCAACGCGCCGTAGTCCGGCTCGTCGATCTGGCTCGCCTGCTGCATGGCGCGGGAGGTGAGGCCGATCTTGCGGCCGATGATCCGCTCCCCCCGCGCCAGCTTCATCCCGACCCAGGCGCGCTGGACTGCGTAGCCGTCCGCGACGGTCATTTCCGGATGGTCGAGGCTCGGCTGGCGCACCTGAACCCGCGTGCGCTCCGCCTCGTCATAGGCTGAGGCGAGGGCTTCGATCGTCTCGGGCTTCATTCGTCGGCCACCCCGTTCCTCAACACGCCGATGCCGGGCGCGCTCACCTCGATCACATCCCCCGGCTTCAGCCAGCGCGGCGGATCGAACCGCGCGCCGGCGCCCGTGGGCGTGCCGGTGGCGATCAGGTCCCCGGGTCCAATCTCCGTGAAGGTGGAGACATATTCAATGATCTTCGCGAAGGGAAAGGCCATGGAGGCGGTCGTGTCCGCCTGCCGGATTTCTTCGTTCACCCGCGTCTCGATGAGCATTTTGGTCACGTCGAGGCCGGAAAGGTCCGTCTCCACCCAGGGCCCGATGGCGCCCGTGCGGTCCCAGTTCTTGCCCTGCGTGACATTGAATTTGCCGTGACGCACCCAGTCCCGGATCGTGCCCTCGTTCATGAGCGTGAGGCCGAAGACATGCTCCATAGCCCGGCTCTGCGGAATTCGGCGGCCGGGCTTCCCGATGACGAGCACGATCTCCCCCTCATAGTCGAGCTGCTCGGATTCCGGCGGGCGGATCAGGGGCATGTCCGGCCCGGTGAAGCTGAGCGGGCTTCGCACGAAGATCGAGGGATGGGCGGGCGCCTCCGATCCGTCCCGGTATTCCTCGTTCCTGTTCATGTAGTTGACGCCGATGCAGAAGATCCGCCTCGCCTCCGGCATCGGCTGGTCGAGCCGGATCGCATCCGCCGACGCGTCCGGTTCGCGGGGCAGGGCGAGCGGCGCCCCCGCGCGGATCATCGCGGTGAGATCGGCGAGGCCGAACCGCGCCGTGAGGTCGGCGACCCCGCCCTCCACCACTGCGCCGAGCCGCCAGCCGGTGCCGGCGTCGAACCTGCATATCTTCATCGGAGCCTCGCTTGACAGGGCCGCCAGGCCCGCATATTTGCTTAACGCGTTAAGTGAAAAGGGTCAACATGCCCCATCTCTCCTTCGACTACAGTCCGGGCCTCGAAGCCTTGGCGGACCTTCCCGCCTTCGCCGCCGCGATGCGGGATGCGATGGCGGCCACGGGGCTCTTTCCCCTCGGCGGGATCCGCGTGCGCGGGCATCGGGCGGATGTCTGCCTCGTGGCGGATGGCGGGCCGCATCACTTCATGGACATGTCCGTGCGGCTCGGCGCCGGCCGGAGCCTCGAGGCGCGGAAGGCTGCGGCGGAGGCGATCTATGCGGCGGCGGAGGCGTTCCTGAAGCCCTGCGCGGCGGGGGGCGCCTTCGCCCTATCCCTCGAAATGCGGGAGATCAATCCGGAGCTTTCGATCAAGCGATTCAACACGATCCATGAACATCTTCAGTCGAGGAACGAAATATGAGCGCGCTTGAGGCCAATCTGGCGAAGGCCGAGGCGCATCTCGCCCGCTTCCGCGAAGCCGGAGTTCGGCACCGGATCGGCGGCGCGGATGTCGCCGGGACGGAGACGTTCGAGACGGCCTCGCCGCATGACGGCGCGCTCCTTGCTCGGGTAGCCCGCGGCGGCGTGGCGGAGATCGATGCGGCCGCCCGCGCCGCGCATCAGGCCTTTCCCGCATGGCGGGACATGCCCGGAGCGGAGCGCAAGCGGATCATACACCGGATCGCGGACGGGATCGAGCGGCGGGCCGAAGAGATCGCCTTCCTCGAATGCCTCGATACCGGGCAGGCGCTCCGTTTCATGTCGAAGGCCGCGTTGCGCGGGGCGGAGAACTTCCGGTTCTTTGCGGACAGGGCGGAAGGCGCGCGGGACGGGCTGAACCTTCCCTCGCCGACACTGATGAACGTGACGACGCGGGTTCCGATCGGCCCTGTAGGAGTCATTACGCCCTGGAACACGCCCTTCATGCTATCCACCTGGAAGATTGCGCCGGCCCTCGCGGCGGGATGCACGGTGGTTCATAAGCCGGCGGAGTTCTCCCCCATAACCGCTCGCATCTTGTGTGAGATCTCGGATGAAGCGGGGCTTCCGCCCGGCGTGCTAAACCTCGTAAACGGGTTCGGAGACGAGGCAGGGAAGGCGCTCACGGAACATCCGATGATCCGCGCCATCGCCTTCGTCGGAGAGAGCCGCACCGGCTCGATGATCATGCGGCAGGGGGCGGAAACTCTGAAGCGCGTGCATTTCGAACTGGGCGGCAAGAACCCGTGCATCGTCTTCGCCGATGCGGACATGGAACGGGCGCTCGACGCCGCGGTCTTCATGATCTGGTCCCTGAACGGGGAACGCTGCACTTCCTCCTCCCGCCTTCTCGTGGAGGCGTCGATCCATGACGAGTTCACCGCGCGGCTCGCGGAGCGGGCGAACAGCATCCGCGTTGGCCATCCGCTTGATCCGGAGACGGAGGTCGGGCCGCTGATCCATCCCGTCCATGTCGCTAAGGTCGCCTCCTATTTCGACAAGGCGAAGGCGGAAGGCGCGACCATCGCGGCGGGCGGCGAGCGGTTGCCAGGCCCCGGCTGCTATGTCCGCCCGACGCTCTTCACCGGCGCGCGGCCAGACATGGCCATCGCGCAGGAGGAGATTTTCGGCCCCGTCCTCACCGCAATTCCCTTCGGGACGGAGGCGGAGGCGGTGGAGATCGCCAACGGCGTTCCATATGGCCTCACCGCCTATGTGTGGACCGAAAGTCTTTCCCGTGCGCTTCGCGTCACCTCGCAACTGGAGGCCGGAATGATCTGGGTGAATTCAGAGAATGTCCGCCATCTGCCCACGCCGTTCGGCGGCGTGAAGGCGAGCGGGATCGGGCGTGACGGCGGGGACTGGTCGTTCGAGTTCTACATGGAGCAGAAGCATGTCGGCTTCGCCACGGGCCGGCATACGATCCAACGGCTCGGCGCCTGAAGGAGAGACCTATGCCGCTTCCCGCTCCGCTCCTGCATCCGCCCTTCAACACCGTTCGCCTTTCGCACACGGTCTTCGATGTAACGGACCTGAGCGCTTCCCGCGCCTTCTGGGCTGAGACGCTCGGACTTCATGTCACGGCCGAAGCCGACGGCTGCCTTTACCTCCGTGCCATGGAGGAACGCGGGCATCATTGCGTCGTCCTCCGCGAGGCGAAGGAGGCCCGGGCAAACCATCTTGCCTTCAAGGTCTGGGAGGAGGCCGATCTTGATCGGGCGGAGGAGACGCTGGCGGCGATGGGCCGTCCCGTCCAATGGGTGAAGCGCCCGTTTCAGGGCCGCACCCTCGCCTCGTCGGACCCGCACGGAACGCCGATCGAGTTCTACGCGCGCATGGACCGGCTCCCGACCATCCACCAGAAATACGGGCTTTACCGCGGGGTGAAGCCGCTTCGGATCGACCACTTCAACTGTTTCTCGCCGAATGTGGACGAGAGCGTCGCCTTCTGGACGGCGCTCGGCTTCCGCACGACCGAATACACCGAGGACTCTGCGACGAAGAAGCTGTGGGCGGCCTGGATGCACCGCAAGGGCGGCGTACACGACATCGCCTTCACCAACGGCCTGGGGCCGCGCCTCCATCACACCGCCTTCTGGGTTCCGACGCCGCTCAACGTCATCGACCTGCTCGATCTGATGTCGACCACCGGCTATGTCGCGAGCATCGAGCGCGGGCCGGGGCGGCACGGCATCTCCAATGCCTTCTTCCTCTATATCCTCGATCCGGACGGGCACCGTATCGAGATCTACTGCTCAGATTATCAGACGGTGGACCCGGACCACGAACCGATCCATTGGGACCTCAAGGACCCGCAGCGCCAGACACTCTGGGGCGCCCCGGCGCCGAAGAGCTGGTTCGAACATGGCTCGCTCTTCACGGGAATCACGCCGCGCGATCCGGACCTGAAGGCGGAGCCGATCGTCGCGCCGTGAGACGGCTTCGTGACAGGACGTGACGTGGATCACGAACGAGTAGGCCCAAGCGTGACAACCGGGTGAAAAGACGTGCGACACCGCACAGTTGCGCCCGGTCTCCCCTTCACAACCGCTCACAGGATCGACAGATGTTCGCCATGAGAGCGCCGCATTCCATCCCCCGGGAGCGTGGCGCGTGTGCGACAGAAGTCGAGGAGTATGTCATGGCCGCCCCCGCCGCCGCCCGCCCCGAAGAGACCGACCGTCCCGAAGGCCGTCTGGTTCGTTTCGTCTCCCGAAGCGCGCCGGCGATGCAACCGCCGACGCGGGATTGGTCCAACGTCGTCTTTTCCGTCGCCTTCTGCGAGGAGGCGCGCCGCGCATGGGAGGCGCGGGCGACCTGAGGTCAGGCCAGCTCCAGCGCGATGGCGGTTCCCTCTCCGCCGCCGATGCAGAGCGCCGCGATCCCCCGCTTGCCGCCCCGCGCCTCCAGCGCGTGAAGAAGCGTAACGAGGATACGGGCGCCCGAGGCCCCGATCGGATGGCCCAGCGCGCAGGCCCCGCCGTTCACGTTCAGCCGCTCCCGCGCCATCCCGATCTCCGCCATCGCCGCCATCGGGACAACCGCGAAGGCCTCATTCACCTCCCAGAGGTCGACATCTTCCACCGCCCAGCCCGCCTTCGCCATGACCGCCTTCATCGCGGGCACGGGCGCAGTGGTGAACCATCCCGGCTCCTGAGCATGGCTGGCATGGCCGAGGAGGCGGGCGCGGATCGTGAGCCCGCGCGCCTTCGCCTCCGATTCGCGCATCAGGACGAGCGCCGCCGCGCCGTCGGAGATGGAGGAGGCGTTGGCGGGCGTGATCGTGCCGTCCTTCTTGAAGGCGGGCTTGAGGCCCGGGATCTTCTCTGGCCTCGCTGTCTTCGGCTGTTCGTCCTCCGCGATCTCGACGGCGCCGCTCCGCCCCTTCACCGTCACGGAAGCGATTTCCGCCGCGAAGGCGCCCGTCGCCTGCGCATTCCGGGCCCCTTCGAGGCTTTCGAGCGCATAGGCGTCCTGAGCCTCGCGCGTGAACTGGTATTTCTCCGCGCAATCCTCGGCGAAGGAGCCCATCAGCCGGCCGGGCTCGTAGGCGTCCTCGAGCCCGTCAAGGAACATGTGGTCCTTGACCTCTGCATGTCCGAGCCGCGCCCCCCCGCGCATCTTCGGCAGTAGGTAGGGCGCGTTTGTCATCGACTCCATGCCGCCCGCGACGAGAACGCGGCCGTTCCCGGCCAGAAGCTGGTCATGCGCGACCATCACCGCCTTCATGCCGGAGCCGCACATCTTGTTGAGCGTCGTCGCAGGCACGGCCTCCGAAAGCCCGCCCTTGAACCCGGCCTGCCGCGCCGGCGCCTGCCCCTGACCGGCGGGGAGGACGCAGCCCATGAGGAGCTCGTCCACATCCGTTGCTGCGACCCCCGCGCGGGCCAGCGCGGCCGCGATGGCCGCGCCGCCGAGATCGGAGGCGGAGGCGCCCGAAAGCTCCCCCTGGAAGCCGCACATGGGCGTGCGCGCGGCGCCGACGATGACGACGGGATCGGTCATGATTCTGTCTCCTTTCCGCCGCTCAGGGCGCCCAGGCGAGGAAATTGGCGATGAGGCGGAGCCCGGTCTCCTGGCTTTTCTCCGGGTGGAACTGCACGCCGGCCACGTTGCCCTTCGCCACTGCGGCCGTCACCATCTCGCCATAGGCGCAATGGGCGATCCGCGCCTCGGGGTTTCGCGGGCGCATGTGGTAGGAATGGACGAAATAGGCATGCGCGCCGGAGGAAAGCCCGGCGAAGAGCGGATGCTCGCCGAAGCTCAGCTCGTTCCAGCCCATATGCGGGATCTTCAGGTCGGGATCGTTCGGCGCGAGCCTGACGACCTCGCCCGGAATCCAGCCGAGCCCCGGCGTATCCCCGTGCTCCCGCCCAACCGTAGAAAGGAGCTGCATCCCGACGCATATGCCGAGAAAGGGCGCGCCGCCCCCGTGCGAACGCTCCTTCAGCGCCTCGACCATGCCCGGAACTGCATCGAGCCCTGCGCAGCAGTCGGCGAAGGCCCCGACCCCGGGCAGGACGATACGGTCCGCCCGCCTCACGGCCTCGGGATCGGCCGTGACGATCACCGGCTCGCCTGAGCCTTCGCGACTCATGCGCAGGAAAGCCTTCTCCGCGGAATGGAGATTGCCCGAGCCGTAATCCACGATGGCGACGGTCACAGGATCCCCTTGGTGGACGGGATCGCCTCCGCCTTCCGCTTGTCCGTTTCGAGCGCATCGCGCAGCGCGCGGGCGACTGCCTTGAAGCAGGTTTCGGCGATGTGATGGGAGTTGACTCCGTAGAGCGTCTCCACATGCAGCGTCATGCCGGAATTCATCGCGAAGGCGGTGAAGAATTCGCGGACCAACTCGGTGTCGAACGTCCCGATCTTGGGCGCGGTGAGCTCCACCTTCCACACGAGGAAGGGCCGGCCCGAAAGGTCCAGCGCCGCGCGCGTAAGGCATTCGTCCATCGGTAGATAGCAATGGCCGTAGCGGCGGATGCCGCGTTTGTCCCCCATCGCTTCGGCAAGCGCCTTGCCGAGGAGAATTCCCGTGTCCTCGACCGTATGGTGATCGTCGATATGGAGATCGCCCGACGCCCGCACCCTCATGTCGATCAGCGCATGCCGGGCGAGCTGGTCCAGCATGTGGTCGAAGAAGCCCACGCCGGTTCTGTTGTCGTATGTGCCTGTCCCGTCCAAGTCGATTTCGACCTCGATGGACGTCTCGGCTGTCTTGCGGCTCAGGCTGGCGCGGCGGCTCATCTCGCTCCCTCTCGGCTCCGCGCATATAGCGGCGCGTAGGGCGGAGCCGCAAGTTGCGGCGGAACGGCGCCCGGCCTATGTAGCGCCGACCGGGAGGAAAGCGGATGACAACCATCGTCGGCGTGAAGAAGGCGGGCGAAATCGTTATCGCCGGGGACGGGCAGGTCAGCCTCGGGAACACCGTCATCAAGGGCACGGCACGGAAGGTGCGCCGCATGTCCCCCGGCGGGCGCGATGTGATCGCAGGCTTCGCCGGTTCGACGGCGGACGCCTTCACGCTCTTCGAGCGGCTGGAGAAGAAGCTGGAGGCCGCGCCAGGCCAGTTGACCCGCGCCGCCGTGGAACTGGCGAAGGACTGGCGGACGGACAAGTATCTCCGCAACCTCGAGGCCATGCTGATCGTGACGGACGGGAAGGATCTTCTCGTTATCACCGGCGCGGGCGACGTTCTGGAGCCGGAGGGCGGCGTCGCCGCCGTCGGCTCGGGCGGAAATTTCGCGCTCGCCGCGGCGCGGGCGCTGATCGACACGGATGCGACCGCCGAGGAGATTGCCCGGAAGGCCATGAAGATCGCGGCGGATATCTGCGTCTACACGAACGAGGAGATCATCCTCGAAAAGATCGCGGCGGCCTGACCGCGCGAGGGAGACAGAATGACCGACCTTACCCCACGCGAGATCGTCTCCGAACTCGACCGTTTCATCATCGGCCAGAAGGAGGCGAAGCGCGCCGTCGCTGTCGCGCTCCGCTCCCGCTGGCGGCGGCGGCGTGTGGAGGGGCCGCTTTCGGCGGAGATCACGCCGAAGAATATCCTGATGATTGGGCCGACCGGCGTCGGCAAGACGGAAATCAGCCGGCGGCTGGCCAGGCTCGCCGGGGCGCCCTTCCTCAAGGTCGAGGCGACGAAATTCACCGAGGTCGGCTATGTCGGCCGCGATGTGGAACAGATCGTGCGGGACCTCGTGGAGGCCGCCATCGTCATGAAGCGCGAGGAGCGGCGGGAGGGCGTCAAGGCGCGCGCGCATGAGCGGGCGGAGGAGCGGGTGCTCGACGCTCTTGTCGGCGAGCAGGCTTCGGAGGGGACGCGCGCGACCTTCCGCAAGAAGCTCCGCGAGGGTGCGCTCGACGACAAGGAGATCGACGTCGCTGTCGCTGACACGTCCAACCCTCTGGGGATGCTAGACATTCCGGGCGGCGCCGGACAGATGGGGATGGTCAATCTCGGTGACATTTTCGGCAAGGCCTTCTCCGGCCGGCAGAAGAAGAAGCGGCTGAAAATCGCCGAAAGCTACGACATCCTTCTCGCAGAGGAGGCGGACAAACTCGTGGATCAAGAAGAGATCACGCGCGAGGCGATCCGCTCCGTGGAGGAGGACGGGATCGTCTTCATTGACGAGATCGACAAGGTTTGCGCCCGCTCCTCCGAAGGCGGCTTCCGCGGCGCGGATGTGAGCCGGGAAGGCGTGCAGCGCGATCTTCTTCCCCTCATCGAGGGCACGACCGTGACGACGAAGCACGGAGCGGTGAAGACCGACCACATCCTTTTCATCGCATCGGGCGCTTTCCATGTTGCCAAGCCATCCGACCTGCTCCCGGAATTGCAGGGTCGCCTGCCGATCCGGGTCGAGCTTCGGGCGCTGACCGAAGCAGACTTTGTCCGGATCCTCACCGAGCCGGACAATTCCCTCGTCCGGCAGTATCAGGCGCTTATGGCGGCGGAGGGCGTTACGCTCGACTTTGCGGAGAGCGGCGTCGCGGCCCTGGCGCGCATCGCGGCCGAGGTGAATGGTTCAGTCGAGAACATCGGCGCGCGGCGCCTCTACACGGTGATGGAGAGGGTGTTCGAGGAGATCAGCTTCGCCGCGCCGGACCGGTCGGGTGAGACGGTGCGCGTCGACGCTGAGTTCGTGGAGGCGCATGTGGGCGACCTCGCCCGCTCGGCTGACCTCTCGCGCTACGTGCTCTGACCGCGACCGCCATGCGCGCAATCCTGCTGGTCGCCCTTGCCGTCTTCGCTTTCGACCAGGCGACGAAGCACGCCGTGCTTTTCTGGCTCGGGCTGCTGGAGAGGGGCGTGATTGACATCGCGCCGCCCTTTCTCCGCTTCGTCATGGCGTGGAACCGGGGGGTGAATTTCGGCCTCGGCGCCTCCGGATCGGACCTCATGCGATGGGGGCTCGTCGCGCTCGCCTTCGTCATCTCGGCGGCGCTGCTTGTCTGGGCGCGCGACCGGGGAGGATTCTGGTTCCGGCTCGGGGTCGGCCTCGTCGTTGGCGGCGCAATCGGCAACGCGCTGGACCGCATGCGCTTCGGCGCTGTGGCGGATTTCCTCAACATGTCCTGCTGCGGGATCGACAACCCCTATGTCTTCAACGTTGCGGATATAGCCATCTTCGCCGGGGCGGCGCTCCTGATCCTCGTCGGGGGCGAGAAGCGGCGCGCGTGAGCGGGGCTGCATTGCGGCCCCGGCGCCGCGGCGATATAAACGCACAGCCTGACACGAGGAGCCGCCTGATGCGCCGCCCACCCTCCGCGACGACCGTCCGTAGCGCCTGCGCGCTCTTCGTAGCGGCGCTTCTGGCCGGCTGCTCCATCAGTTCCGAGCGCGGCGGCTCGATCGGGGAGCAACTCGGGGTCACCGCCGGCGCGCCTGACGAGTTCCTCATTATCGCCCGCGCCCCGCTGGAGATGCCTCCGAGCTTCGACCTGCCGCGCCCGCAGCCCGGCGCGCCGAGCCGGCTCGAGCCCGATCCGTTCGTAGAGGCGGAGTCCGCGCTCTTCGGGCGCCCGGTTAGCGCTGTGCGCGCCGCGGCCCAGGCGCCTGGGGCCGGAGAAGCCGCTCTCCTTGCCGGAGCCGGTGCGACGGAGGACAACAGCGCCGTACGCGCGGCGCTCGCCGAGGAGGCCGGACCGACGGAGCGGCGCTTCGGCCTCACTTCCGTCTTCGGAGTGCCGATCCCGCAGAATCTCGGAGAGGAGGATGCGCTCCTCTTCAGCGCGGAGGAAATTGAACGCCTCCGTCAGCAGGGCGTTCCGACCCCCGCTGCGCCCCCGATCGTGGATGAGGACGGGCGACCGAGCGAGGATCTGATCGGCTCGATCTATCAGCGGAACTGAGCCGCGCGCTCACGCGCTTGTGAAGGCGCCGCGGCCTGGCGGCCATACCTCTACGGTGCGCCGGTCGGCGCGCAGAACGGAGACGCGCATGAAACCGATCGCCGCCGCCGCAGTATTGTTCGCTCTGGCAGGGCCTTCCTTGGCGGAGCCCTCGGTGACGACCTTCACGCTAGAGAACGGAATGCAGGGCGTGGTGATCCAGGATCATCGCGCGCCCGTCGTCACTCACATGGTCTGGTATCGCGTCGGCTCCGCCGACGAGCCGCCCGGGAAATCCGGAATCGCGCATTTTCTCGAACACCTGATGTTCAAAGGGACGGACGAGATACCCGATGGCGCCTTTTCGAAGATCGTGGCGGAGAACGGCGGGCAGGACAACGCGTTCACCAGCTACGACTACACCGCGTATTTCCAGCGCATCGCCGCCGACCGGCTCGAAATCGTGATGAAGATGGAGGCCGACCGCATGGTCGACCTTCGTCTTTCCGAGGCGGTCGTGACGCCGGAGCGCGCAGTCATTCTCGAAGAGCGCAGCCAGCGAACGGACAATGACCCCGGGTCGCTGTTCCGGGAGCAGATGGACGCCGCGCTCTACATGAACCATCCCTACCGCATCCCCGTGATCGGCTGGCGGCGCGAGATGGAGGGTCTGTCGCTGGACGATGCTCTCGCCTTCTACGAGTTGCACTACGCGCCCGACAACGCGATCCTCGTCGTCGCCGGCGATGTCACCGCCGACGAAGTGGAGCGCCTCGCCCGCAAGCATTACGGGCCGATCCCCTCCGCCGGGATCGCAGAACGCGAACGGCCTGGCGAACCGCCCCATCTCGCGCCGCGCCGGCTCGAAATGGCCGATGCGCGCGTCCGCCAGCCATACGTGATGCGGCGCTATCTCGTCCCCTCCCGTCGCACGGGCGGCGATGAGCAGGCCGCTGCGCTCGCGATGCTCGGCGAAGTGCTGGGCGGCGGGGGCGTGACCTCCCGCCTCGCCCGGCAATTGCAGCTACAGGACCGGATCGCGATCAATACCGGGGCCTTCTACTCCGGTTCCGGCTACGACTATGGCGAGTTCGGCGTCTACGGGGTCCCGGCCGAGGGCGCGTCTCTCGATGCTGTCGAGGCGGCGATCGATCAGGTGATGGCTCGCCTCGCCGCCGACGGCCCGACAGAGGCGGAACTCGAGCGCGCGCGAAGCGTGATCCGCGCATCGGAAATCTACGCTCAGGACAGCCAGAGGGGCCTCGCGAACAGGTATGGCGTCGGCCTCGTCAATGGCCTCACGGTTGAGCGGATAGCCGGCTGGACAGACGTGCTTCAGGCCGTGACGGCGGAGGACGTGAAGGAAGCTGCAAAGCTCCTTAGGCTGGAATACTCGGTGACGGGGCGGCTTGTCCGCGCGACGGAGGCGACGCAATGATCAGGTTCGTTCCCGCGCTCTTTCTGCTCTTCGCCACGCCGGTCTTCGCCGCGGCTCCGATACAGCGCGTCGTCAGCCCCGGCGGGGTTGAGGCATGGCTGGTCGAGGAGCGCGCCATTCCCATCGTCTCGCTGGAGATCGAGTTCCGCGGAGGCGCTTCGCTCGACCCGGTCGGCAAGGAGGGGCTGGCGCGACTTCTCGCGGGTCTGCTGGAGGAGGGAGCCGGCGATCTCGACGCCGTGGGCTTCGCGGAGGCGGCCGATGCGATCGCCGCGCGCTACGGCTTCTCCGCCGGACGCGACGCGATCTCCGTATCGGCGACAATGCTCGAGGAAAACCGGGATCAGACAATAGACCTCCTGCGCCTCGCCCTCTCCAAACCTCGGTTCGACGAAGAACCGCTGGCGCGAGTTAAGGCGCAGATGATCTCCTCTATCCGGTCAGACGAAACCGATCCGAACGCCCGCGCGGCGAAGGCCTTCTATCAGGCAGCCTTTCCGTCAGATCCCTACGGCCGTTCGACGGACGGGACCGAGGCCAGCGTCGCTGCGCTGACGGCGGATGACCTTCGCGCCGCGCTGCCGCTCCTGATCCGCCGCGGCGAAGTCAGCATCGGCGTCGTCGGCGCGATCACGGCAGATGAGACTGGTGCGATGCTGGACCGGCTGTTTTCCGCTCTGCCTGACGGTGCGCCTGAACTTCTGCCACGGGTCGAACCCTCCTTGGAGCCGGGTGTGACGGTGATCGACCTCGACGTCCCGCAATCGGTTGCGATGTTCGGTCACGCCGGCATACTCCGTGACGACCCGGATTACATTCCGGCCTTCGTGATGAACTACATCCTTGGTGGCGGCGGCTTCTCCTCCCGCCTCACAGTGGAGGTGCGCGAAAAGCGCGGGCTTTCTTATTCCGTCTATTCCTATCTCCTGCCGATGGACCGGGCCGGTCTCTATGTTGGCGGCGTGGCCACGGCGAATGCGGCCATGGCCGAGTCCGTGGCTGTGATACGCGAGGAATGGCGCCGAATGGCCGAGGAAGGCGTGACGGCGGAGGAACTGGACAAAGCGAAACGCTATCTGACGGGAGCTTACGCGCTCCAGTTCGATTCCAACGGCAAGATCGCCGACATGCTCGTCGGGCTCCAGTCGGCCGGACTGCCGATCGACTATCCGGAGATCCGGAATGCGCTCGTCGAGGCTGTGACCGAGGAGGATATCAGCCGAGTCGCCGCGCGCCTTCTGAAGCCGGAAGCGCTCTCTTTTGTCGTGGTCGGGCGACCCGAAGGGCTCGGCGCCGGTCAGTAGGGCGGCGTCAGACCCGCTGGTTGACCTCGATCAGGTTCCCGTCCGGGTCTTCAAAATATATGTTGTGAAGGTGCGGGATGGCGAAAACGCCCCCGTCGGAATAGGGAACTCCTGCTTCGTCCAGCCGCCGCATCACGGCCCTGAGGTCCGCAACCTCGATGGCGAAGTGGCCGCCCAGCGAAGGGTTGTGTCGAAAACCGTTACGCACCGCAAAGTCCGGGTCGCCCTTGATGAGATGGAGCCCGGTATGGCTCTGGCGGCCGTCCGGGAAAAGCGCGAGCCGATCCGGCGCGCCCGGAATGTATCCGCGACTTTCCGGGAAAACCCACTGACCCTCCGCCATGCCGAGCACGGCGGCGTAGAATGCGGCGCTGCGGCGCACATCCTTCGCCTCGAGATTGACGTGGTGAATTGACCAACTCATGCGCGCGCTCCCTGCTCAGGACCCTTTAACGGCCCCTTCCCGAACAAGAGCGCAAGCCGCGAGCAAAAGAAAGAGCGCCCGCAGGGGCGCTCTTTCTTCCTTCGACAAGGGGCTCAGGCCGCTGCCTTGTCCTGATCGTCCTTAAGGGAAAGCGCGTTGGATACGCGCACGCCCCGCTTCACGAACGCAACGAGGCCGTCGACAGTACGGCTGTTCACTTCGATCCCCGCGTTCATCAGCACTTCCATGCCGTCGCGCGAATTCGCCCAGCGGGCGATGCCCTCCGCTCCCTTGCCAGGGCCGAAGGTCTTTTCATCCTTGATAGCGTCATCAAGCGCCGCGAGAACGACGGCCGCGAACAGCTTGCGTGCACGCCTGCCCTGCTCATTCGTGAAGCTCAAAGCGTCGTCATCAAGAGCCATTGGCTCCTCCACCGAGTCGTCATGTCGTTGTCATCTAGGGAACGCGTATATGGCGCATCCGTTGCGCAAAATAAAGGCGTTTTTTGCATGGCGGCCATGCGCCGACGCGGCGTCAAGCCGACCATGAGGCGGGTTTCTCCACACCGAACCGCGCATTCACGAAGTCGTAGACATCCCGGAACGCCGCCACCCCTGCGGCGCGGTCAGCCGCGCTCAGGGCCGAAGGCGCATGGGCGGCGTTGACGCGCTGCGAGACGTCCGGCGCTCGCCACGCAAGGCCGAGCGCGTCGGTCAGCGCGCGGAGATGGCGTTCCGGCGCAGCGAACACATGCTCGTAGAAACCGATTACGACTCCATTTTCCCCGAAGGCGCGCCAGAGCGCCGTCAGCGCCTGATCGTATCGGCCGTGAGCCCGATAGGCCGACCATTCGAGGCTGCCGCGAAACGCGGCCTGGGCATCTGCGACAAGACCCTTCCGCTGTTGCATCCGGAGCGCGGACATGTGCCGCTCCACCGGGTCGCGCATCAGGAATATCGGCCGGACAGTGAGCCCCGCTCTTTCGAGAAAGCGACGCGCCCGGCTCCAGCCTCGCTCGTCCAGCAGCGAGTACCCGGGCGTGAACTCCAGCAGGAACTGCTCGCGACGAACGCGAGCCGCGAAGTACCTGAGATAGGCCGTCCTGTCTTCTGACATTTCGGCCCGCTCAATAACTGCGCTGCTCATGCGCGGGGCTGCGAGACGGGGCAGCGGCCGTCGCATCTGCGCCGCCTTCTCCCGGTAGCTCCGGTCGAACTCGGCGAGCCGGCGCGGACCGAGCCAGGCGTCGAAGAAGTGCAATTCCTTTATCGGCGAGGCGTAGACCTCCGGATCCTCCGCCAGGTGTCTGAAGAGCCAGGAGGTGCCGGCCTTCTGCGCCCCGGCGCCGATCAACATCGTCTTGCCTTCAAGCCGTTTCAGGAGCTTCGGGGACATGCGCACACTCAGCCCCGTCTGCCGTGCCAAGCGGCTGGCGTCGCGCTCCCGTAGTGCTCCGCGACGAAGCGATAGGCTGGGCGGAGCCGGCGTCGGAGAGCCGCAAGCAAGGCCGTCGGGGGAGGCGTCGTCTCGGGCGAGGGATTGATCCGCCGCTCCAACAGCGGCGGAACCGGCGACAGGCCGAGAGAGCGCTCGACCTCGGCGAGATGCGGGTCCGCAGGGTCGAACAGCCTTTCGTAAAAGCAGACAGTCACCGCCTCCTCCCCGAACACCCGGAATAGCCGCGTGAGCGTGAGGTCATACCGGCTTCGCCGGATCTGTTCTCCGCCGGCGAGGCTAAGGAGCAAACGCCGGTCAAGGTTGTATTCGGATCCGAATTCTCTCAGGGCGGAGCGGTGATGAGAGACCATGCGCGCAACGGGATCGCGCAGGATGAGAAGGGGGCGCACGATCACGCCGGCGGACTCGAAATGCGCGCGAACGAAGCGCAGCTCGTCCTCTTCCAGCAATGCGTAGCAGGGCGTCATCTCCAGCATGTGGCTGCGCTTCAGTCCGCGTTTCGCGAACCAGCGGAGATAGGCCGCCCGGTCGCCGATCATCTCGACCCGCGCCGCCAGCCGCGCGCGCGCCGCTTCATCCATCCCCGCGCTTTCGGCGGCGGCGAGTTGCGCGGCGAAGCGTTGCTCGTGAACGCCGAACCGCGCCGGCCGAAGCCAGGCGGTGAAGAAGTTCATTTCCTTAACGGGGGAACGGCGGACCGCCGGGTTCCGCGCGAGATGATGGAACATCCACGTCGAGCCCGCCTTCTGGGCCCCGCAGCCGAGGATCATGACGCGCCCCTCTAGGCGTGCCCTCTGGCGCGGCTTAAGCGATGTGTTGGCGGACATGCAGGACTACTAGCGTCGGCCGCCCCGCCTCGCAATGTCGGCTCCCGAACGTTTCAGGAGACCTCCGCGCCCGGAACCCCTATATGTCGGAGAGATCGAACGGAGATGACGAAATGACGATGATCGCCCGCGCCGCCAGCCTTGCGCTTCTTGCAGCCGCAGTCGGCGCGCCGTTGGCCGCTGCCGGGCAGGAGTCTTTCGCGGGCGCTTATCTCGCGGGTGCGCAGGCGGCCAAGCGCGGCGATGTGGAGGCGGCGGCAGATTACCTCTCCCGCGCGCTCGACCGTTCGCCGGGCGATCTTGCGCTCGGCGAGCAGACGCTCCTCTACCTCACTGCGGCAGGGCGCATGGAGCAGGCGGAGGCGCTGGCCGAGCGGATGATCGTCTTCGACCCGAAACAGCGGCTCGCAAGCCTCGTCCTCGTCACGGCTGAGATGCGAAAACAGCAGTATGAAGCCGCCGCCCTGCGCATTGAGGCGGCGCCGGCGGCCTTTCATCCGCTTCTGCGCGACCTCCTGTCCGCCTGGGTCAAGACGGCGGGGGGGGATGCAACGGGCGCCCGCGCCACGCTAGACTCTGTCCAGGGGCCCCCGGTGTTCCGCGTCTTCGCGGCTTATCATCTAGCCTTGCTTAACCTCTCCTCGGGCGATGCGGCCGCTGCAGCGGAGGCGTTCGGGCGCCTTTCAGAAGACATGCCGCGCCTAGGGGGGCGAATGGCGCGGGCGGAGGCCGCAGCGCTCTTCGGCGTCGGAAAGGCGGAGGAGGCACGCGATAAACTCGAGGCTGCGGCGGGCCGCGTCCTCGGCGATGCGGCGATCGAAGCCGATCTCGCCTTGATCGAGAGGGGCGAGGCGCCCCCCCTCCTGGTGAGGAATGCGTCTGAGGGAGCGGCTGAGGCGTTCTACGGCCTCGCCGCCGCGCTTGGGCAGGAGCCCGACGACAGGCTGAGCCTCGTTTACGCCCGCCTCGCTTCGTGGCTCCGCCCCGATCTCGACGAGGCTAAACTGCTTGTCGCGGAGGTCATGGAGGGAACCGAGCAGTTTGAAGCCGCCGTTCGCGCCTATGAGACGATTCCGCCCGACAGCCCCTACGCCCGTGCGGCGGAAATCGGCCGGGCGGAAGCCTTGTTCCGGCTGGATCGGGCCGATGAGGCGGCCGAGGCGCTGAAGGCGTTGACGCGTCGGGCGCCGGAAGCGCTCGATGCGCATGTGGCGCTCGGAGACATACTGCGCCGCACCGAACGCTTCCGCGAAGCCGCCGCTGCCTACGACGCCGCAACCAAGCTTGCCGAGGCGGCGGGGCGGGCGAACTGGGCGCTCTATTATCAGCGCGCGATCAGCTACGAGCGGTCGCAGCAATGGGAGAAGGCGGAGGCGGATTTCTTCAAGGCTCTCGAACTGGAGCCGGATCAGCCGCTTGTGCTCAACTATCTCGGCTATTCGTGGCTGGAGCGGCGCGAACGGCTCGACGAGGCGATGGACATGATCCGCAAGGCCGTCGCGGCTCGGCCCGAGGACGGCTACATCGTGGACAGCCTCGGATGGGGCTTCTTTCTCCTCGAGGATTATCCGGCTGCGGTGCGGGAGCTGCAACGCGCCGTCGAGTTGCGCCCGGTCGATCCGGTCATCAACGACCATTTCGGCGATGCGCTCTGGATGGTGGGTCGGAAGCGGGAGGCAGAGTTCCAGTGGCGCCGCGCGCTCTCCTTCGAGCCGGAGGATAAGGATCGCGAGCGCATCAGGCGGAAGCTCGACGTCGGCCTCGACGTCGTGCGCGCCGAGGAGGAGGCCACGAACGCAGCGCCCGAAGCCCCGCGCGCGGCGGATGGCGGCTGAGGCGCGCGCCGCGCTGCGGGAGACGGCGCGGGCCAAGGTCAATCTCTTCCTCCATGTCCGCGGCCGGCGGCAGGACGGCTATCATATATTGGAAAGCCTCGCCGTCTTCCCGCTCTGCGGCGACGGGCTGGAGGCGGAGCCGGCGCGGGGACTCTCGCTCTCTCTCAGCGGCCCGTTCTCTGTCGCGCTCTCCTCTGGAGCGGACAATCTCGTGATCCGCGCGGCGGAGCGGCTTTCCGCCCTCACGCCCGGCGCGCCGGGCGCGGCGCTCCGGCTCGAAAAACGGCTTCCCGTCGCCTCCGGGATTGGCGGCGGATCGGCTGACGCCGGCGCCGCGCTCCGGCTCCTCGCGCGGCTCTGGCCAGGCGCTCCGGAGGAGCGATTGACGGAGATCGCGGAAGGGCTCGGCGCCGACGTCCCGGTATGCCTTGCGCAGCGCCCCGCCATGATGGCCGGAGCCGGCGAGACGCTTACGCCCGCGCCGGGCTTTCCTGCGTTCTGGATGGTGCTCGCCAACCCGATGCAACCGCTTTCTACCGCCGAGGTCTTCGCCGGGCTTGAGCGTCGTGAAGGGCCCGAAGGTCCGCAGGCCCCGGCGCGGTTTCACGATTTCGCGCATCTCACGAGCTGGCTCGCCCGGCAGCGCAACGATCTGGAGGCGTCCGCCCGAAGGCTCCGCCCCGCGATCGGTCGCGCCCTTGCCGCCCTCGCCTGGGACAAGTCTTGCGCCCTGGCGCGAATGTCGGGATCCGGCGCGACCTGCTTCGGCCTTCATGCGAGGGAATCGTCGGCCCTCGAGGCGGCGGAGCGGCTCCGCGCGGCGGAACCCGGCTGGTGGGTCGTCGCCTCTCCGGTGGAGGCGCATCCGTGACGCGGATGAACGCCGGAGGCGCGATCTTCGCACGGCTCAAGGCGCTCGGCGTTACGCATGTCTTCGCCAATTCCGGCACCGACTTTCCGCCCGTTATCGAGGGTCTGGCGCAGGCTGCCGAGGCGGGAATCGAGCTGCCGGAGGAGATCCTCGCGCCGCACGAACATGCCGCCATGGGCATGGCGCATGGAGCCTGGCTGGCGACTGGTCGTCTGCAGGCGGTGATGCTGCACACCAATGTCGGCCTCGCCAACGGCGTGATCGGCGCGCTCAACGCGGCGTCGGATCAGGTTCCGGTCATCATCATGTCGGGGCGGACGCCTACAGTCGAGGCTGGCCGCTTCGGCGCCCGCACCGTTCCCATCGGCTGGGGGCAGGAGATGCGGGACCAGCACGCGCTGATCCGTGAGTGCGCGAAGTGGGACTATGAACTGCGCTTTCCCGAGCAGATCGGGCCGCTGCTGGACCGGGCGGCCGCAATCGCGCTCTCCTATCCGCAGGGCCCCGTCTATCTTTCCTTGCCGCGCGAGATCCTTTCGGAAGAGATCGACGCGCCGGCGGGCCCGCCCGCCTACGCCCCTGCCGGCCTTCACGCCCCGGCCGAGGAAATCGAACGCGCCGCCCGCCTTCTCGCCCTGGCGGACCGGCCCCTCATCGCGGCGCAGCGCGGCGCTGGCGACGCCGCAGGCTGGGCCGCGCTTGCTCGGCTGGCGGAGGACTGGGCGATCCCGGTGGCGGACTGGTGGGCCGTCGCGAACGCGGTGAGCCAAGACCATGCCTCGTGGATCGGTCCGGTGATCGGCGCCGCTCTCGAGCGGGCGGACGCCGCGCTGGTGATCGACAGTCTCGCACCGTGGTCGCCGGACATGCACGCCGTTCCGCCGGGCCTCCGCATCGTCCAACTCGGGCCGGACCCGCTGATGGCCCGCACGCCGGTGCGAATGTTCCACAGCGAGATCACGCTCGCGACGGAGACGGGGCCGGGGCTCGTCGCCCTGGAGGCGGCGATGCGCCCGCATCGCGCCGAAGCCGCAGGACGCATAGCGGCGCGCAGGCCGCGACTGGCTGCGCTCAATGCGGCTGCGAAAGCGGATGCGGCCAAGGCCTCGGCCCAAGCTACGGGCGCGCCGATGACGAAAGGCTTTGTCTCGGCCGCAATCGGCGCGGCGATCCGGGGGCGGGAGGCGACGGTTCTCTCCGAACTTGGCGCACCGCTCGCCCCGCTCGGTTTGACGGAGCGCGGGCAGTGGAGACAGGAGCCCCATGCGGGCGGCCTCGGCTGGAGCTTCCCGGCTGCGCTCGGAATGAAGCTGGCCGCACCCCGTCGCCTCGTCGTCGCGACGATGGGGGACGGGAGCTACATCTTCTCTAACCCCGTCGCCTGCCATCAGATCGCCGAGGCGCTCGGTCTCGCCCCTCTTCTCGTGATCCTGAACAATGCGGAATGGGGGGCGGTGCGACAGTCCGTCTCCGGGCTCTATCCGGGCGGGGCGGCGGCGCGGGCGAACCGGATGCCGTTGACTTCACTGGCGCCTTCGCCGGACTTCGCCGCCGTCGCGCGCGCCAGCCGGGCTTTCGCGATGCGGGTCGACGAATCGGATGATCTCGCGCCCGCTCTCGTCGAGGCGCTTGCGGAGACAGAGCGCGGCCGCCTTGCGCTCCTCGACGTCGTTGTCTCCGGGTGATTGGGCCTCCGCGGGGCGCCCTTGGGGGGATGGGCGCCCCGGCGGAGGCCGGTGTGAGGCCCCGCACGCCAGGCGCCAGGGAGATAACGCCGGGGCGAGGCGGCGGGCGTTGCGTTCCCGCGCTCATACCGGTGAAATAGGCGCGGCGCCCGGGCGGCGCCATCAACGATCAGGCAAGGCGGCCATGCCGCAGGCGCATGGGTCTTCCGCCCGACGGAACATCGCCCATCCGCGCGCATCCGCGCATTGCCGCGCCTTCACAAAGGATTAAACTCCGGGGCAACAAGGGAGCGCGCCATGATCGCCGAACTGGGCCATTTCGCCGTCATCATCGCCTTTGTCCTCGCCCTCTGGCAGTCCACCGTGCCGCTCATCGGCGCGCAGAAGGGCTGGGTGGACTGGATGCGCCTTGGCTCGCCCGCGGCGATCCTGCAATTCGTCGCGCTTGCCGTCGCCTTTGCGGCGCTCACCTACTCCTTCGTGGTGTCGGATTTCTCTGTCCGCCTCGTCGCGGCGAATTCGAACTCGCTGAAGCCGATGCTCTACAAGGTCGCCGGCGTCTGGGGGAACCATGAGGGCTCCATGCTCCTATGGGTCCTGATTCTGGCGCTCTTCGGTGCGCTGGTGGCGATTTTCGGCGGCACCCTTCCCGACGGTCTGAAGGCGCGGGCGCTCGCCGTGCAGGGGATGATCGGCGCCGCCTTCATCGGCTTCATCCTCTGGACTTCCAATCCGTTCTGGCGGCTCTTCCCCGCACCGGCGGACGGAAACGACCTCAACCCGCTGCTTCAGGATCCGGGGCTCGCCTTCCATCCGCCATTTCTCTATATCGGCTATGTCGGCCTCTCGATGAGCTATTCCTTCGCTATCGCCGCGCTGATCGAGGGGCGGGTCGACGCGGCCTGGGCGCGTTGGGTGCGGCCGTGGACTCTGCTCGCTTGGCTCAACCTTACCATCGGCATCGCGCTCGGCTCGTGGTGGGCCTATTACGAGCTCGGCTGGGGCGGCTGGTGGTTCTGGGACCCTGTTGAGAACGCGAGCTTCATGCCGTGGCTGGTCGCCGCCGCCCTGCTGCACAGCGCCATAGTGGTGGAGAAGCGTGGAACGCTGAAGAGCTGGACGATCCTGCTCGCCATCTTCGCCTTCTCGCTTTCGCTGATCGGGGCCTTCATCGTCCGCTCGGGCGTCCTTACCTCGGTTCACGCCTTCGCCTCGGACCCGACGCGCGGCCAGTTCCTGCTCTGGATGCTGGTGGTCGCCATCGGCGGCGGGCTCGCGCTCTACGCCTGGCGTGCGCCGAAGATGCGAGCCGAGGGCGCTTTCGCGCCGGTGAGCCGTGAGGGGGGGCTGATCCTCAACAACCTCCTCCTCACTGTCTCCTGCGCTGTTGTGTTCGTCGGAACGCTGGCGCCACTGTTCCGGGAAATGATCGACGGAACGAAGATCTCCGTCGGCGCGCCGTTCTTCGACGCATCCTTCACGCCCTTCATGATCCTCCTCGCCATCGCGCTGCCTTTCGGCTCGATGCTGCCGTGGAAGCGGGGCGATCTCGCGAAGGTCTGGCGCAAGGTGATGATGGTGCTCGTCATCGTCTTCCTCATCGCTGCGCTGATCTGGAGCCTTCAGACCGGGCGTTCCGTCTTCGCGCCGATCGGCATCGCGCTCGCCGCCTGGGTGTGCCTCGGGGTCGTCGCGGAACTGGCGGACCGGGCCAAGGCCGGGCGCGCGCCGGTCGCCGAAAGCCTCCGTCGCCTCGCCAACCTGCCGCGGGCGGACTGGGGCAAGTCAGTCGCCCATGCCGGCTTCGGCTTCACCATCTTCGGCATCGCCGCGATTTCGGCCTGGGAGGTGGAGGACATCCGCCTCGCCTCGCCCGGCGACCGGATCGAGATCGGGGGCTACGAGATCCTTTTTGAGGGCGTGCGCCCGTTTCAGGGCCCGAACTACCAGGCCGATATCGGCAAGTTCACGGTGTTCCGGAACGGCGAGATCGACACGGTCGTCTATCCGGAGAAGCGATTCTACCCCGTACAGCGAACGCCGACGACCGAGGCGGGGATCGACAGCGGCCTGACGCGGGACATATACGTCGTTCTCGGCGACCCGGCGGAGGGCGGGGCGCGCTGGGCCGTGCGTTCCTACATCAAGCCCTATGCAAACTGGATCTGGCTCGGCGCGCTCGTGATGGCGCTCGGCGGTCTCGTGAGCCTGACCGACAGGCGCTATCGCGTCGGCGCGGCGGCCAAGGCCGCATCCAAGGCTCCTCCCGCAGCCGTCGCCACGCCGGCGGAGTAGGGTGATGCGTTACCTGGTCCTCGCACTCGCGATGCTTCTTGCAGCGCCGTCCTGGGCGGTGCAGCCGGACGAAATCCTTGACGATCCGGCGCTCGAAGCCCGGGCGCGCGACATCTCGAAAGATCTGCGCTGCCTCGTTTGCCGGAACGAGAACATCGACGATTCGCACGCCGCCCTCGCCAGGGATCTTCGCCTGCTCGTTCGCGAGAGGCTGGTCGCCGGCGATACGGACGAGGAGACAGTCGCCTATGTGGTGGAGCGGTATGGCGAGTTCGTTCTCCTGAACCCGAAGATGACGGGCGGCAATCTCGTGCTCTGGCTGGCGGGGCCGGCTCTGCTGCTGGTGGGCGGCGCCGGGGTCTTCGTCTGGGTTCGCAGGCAGCGGCGTGAGGCGCCGCGCGCGCCGGAGAGGTTGAGCCCGGAGGAAGAGGCGCGGCTCGCCGAGCTGACGAGGGACTGAGCCCCTTCCGTTGAAAGTGCGGGTTCCCTCGAGGGATCGCCCGGAATGTATCCGTGCGGCTCATTCCGGGACGCCGTCGCGCCGATCTGGAACGACTCGCTTCAGCCCGGCAGGGCGCTCACACCAGCATCCGCCGGTTTCGGGCGTCCGGACAACCGTTTGCCCGCCACCGCGATGTTGGCGCCGGACTTGCAAGACTTGGCGCGGGCCCGGGCCAGTGAGCTTCAGGGGTGGAGCGTATGGCGTGTTCCGGGCCCTCGCGTCGGCCGCTGCGGTCGGGCGGCGCTGCGTAGGGGTGCGACGAGTTCAGAGAGTCGCCGCCCGCCGCGTGTGTCGCGGCCGACGGGCGGGGTCGTGGCGGCGTGTATTGGCCGCGGCCCCGCCGCCTTCCTCTGCTTGGCGCCCGCGCCCTCGCCTGTATGATCGGGCGCGTGCAGGGAGAGGGCGGTGATGGACTATCGGGAAATACTCTATTCGGTTGAAGACGGCGTCGCGCGCATCACGCTCAACCGGCCACAGGCGCTCAACGGGTTCACCGCCATCATGCGGGCGGAGCTTCGCCACGCCTTGCCGCGAGCACAGGCAGAGTCGCGTGCGATCGTGCTGACCGGTGCCGGGCGCGGCTTTTGCTCGGGCCAGGATCTCGGGCAGGCGCAGCGGGCCTCCGACATCGATCTCGAGCGGCTCCTGCGCGAGGAATACGATCCGATCCTGAAGATGATCGAAGCGAGCCCCGTTCCGATCATCGCCGCAGTGAACGGCCCCGCGGCCGGGGCCGGCGCCAATCTCGCGCTCGCCTGCGACGTGGTGATCGCCGCCCGCTCCGCCTATTTCCTCGAAGCCTTCGCGCGCATCGGCCTCTTGCCGGATGCGGGGGGCACCTGGCACCTGCCGCGGCAGGTCGGCCTCGCGCGCGCGATGGGTATGTGCCTCTTCGCGGAGCCGATTCCGGCGCCGCAGGCGGCGGAATGGGGCATGATCTGGGAAGTGACGGAGGATGACGCCCTGATGGCGCGGGTTGACGAACTTGCGGCGCGCCTCGCGAAAGGGCCGACCCGCGCCTACGCCGCGATCCGCTCCGCGCTCCGCCAGAGCGTCGAGAACGGTTTTCACGAGCAGCTCGCCGTTGAGGCGAAGGCGCAGCAGGCTCTCGGCGCGAGCCGGGATTTCGAGGAGGGCGTGCTCGCTTTCCTCGAAAAGCGGAAACCAATATTCGAGGGCCGGTGAGCGGGTTCGCCGGCCGCATCGCGGCCCTGCCGCGGGCGCATGACGCGCGGCGCGGGGCGGAAGCGGCGGCTAGCCTCGGCGCGTGCGGCAAGATCGCGGCGCTCCTGTCCGGCGCCGCCGGCTCAAGCCCCTATCTTGCCCGGCTCATCGAGCGGGAGGCTGAATGGCTTTCCGGCGCGCTAGACGCCGGGCCGGAGGCGGCCTTCGCCGCCCTGATTGCGGAGCCTGTACCCACGGCGATGCGGGAGGCGGGCGTGGCGCTCCGGGTTCTCAAGCGCCGCGCCGCATTGCTGATCGCGCTTGCGGACCTCGGCGGGCTCTGGGCCCTTCCCGCGGTCACCGGCGCCCTTTCCGAACTTGCGGATCATGCTGTGGAGGCCGCCTTCGGCGCGTCTCTGGCGACCGAGACGTCCGGCCCTCTTGCAGGAAAGACGGCGGCGGAGGCCGGCCTTGTCGCGCTCGCCATGGGCAAGGGCGGCGCGCGGGAGCTGAACTATTCCTCGGACATCGACCTCATCCTCCTGCATGACGGAGAGCGCTTCGGGCCTGATGCGGGCGGCGAGGTGAAGACGCGCTGGGTCCGGGTGGCGCAGCGGGCGGTGAAGCTCCTCTCCGAGATCACGGCTGACGGATATGTGTTTCGCGTCGATCTGCGGCTGCGGCCCAATCCTTCGGTGACACCGATCTGCCTCTCGATGGAGGCGGCCGAACGCTATTACGAAAGCGTCGGGAGGACTTGGGAGCGCGCCGCCTTCATCAAGGCGCGGGCGGCGGCTGGGGATATCGCGGCGGGGGAGGCGTTCCTCGCCGGGCTCGCTCCCTTCGTCTGGCGGCGGCATCTCGATTTCGCGGCGCTTGAGGACATCAACGATATTCGCGCCAAGATCCGCGACGCGAAGGGGCTGAACGGGCCGCGCGACCTGCCGGGATACGACCTGAAGCTCGCGCCGGGCGGCATCCGGGAGATCGAGTTCTTCGCCCAGACGCAGCAGCTCGCCTTCGGCGGGCGGGACCTTTCGCTCCGCGTCCGGGGCACCGAACAGGCGCTCGACGCGCTGGAGGCGGCTGGGCGGATGGATGGGGAGACGCGGGCGGCGCTCGTCTTCGCCTATCGCGAGCACCGGCGGCTGGAACACCGGCTCCAGATGATCGACGACGCGCAGACCCATGCCATACCCGTCTCGGCGGAGGGGCGGGCGCAGGCCGCCGCGCTCGGCGGGTGGGAGAGCCGCGGGGCGATGGAGTCGGAAGTGGCTGCGCGGCTTTCTGAAGTCAGGGCGCGGGTCCGCGCCTTCTTCGGCAAATCGGCCCCCGCCGCCCCGGCGCCGGATCTCGACAAGGTGATCGCGGAACTGCCCTTCGCTCGGCCGGACATGGTTCGCGAGATGGCGGAGCGGTGGGGCGGGGGGGAGATCGCGGCCACCCGCTCCTCCCGCGCGCGGCGGAAGTTCCGAATCCTCGCGCCGGAGATTCTCCGGAGGTTGGCCAAGGCGGGGGATCCGGACGACGCGGCGCTGCAATTCGACCGGTTCCTCTCCGGCCTGCCCGCCGGGGTGCAGCTTTTCTCGCTTTTCGAGGCGAATCCGCAGCTTCTCGATCTTCTGGCGGAAATCTGCGCCGCCGCGCCGCGGCTCGCGGCCTATCTCGGGCGCAATGCGGCGGTGCTCGACGCCGTTCTCGACGCCGACTTCTTCGCCCCGCCGCCGCCGCTCGCGGCGCTGGAGGCGGAGCTTTCCGCCGCGCTCGCCCGCGCCACGGACTACGAGATGCGGCTCAACGCCGTCCGCGCCTGGGCCAAGGAGCGGCGATTCCGCCTCGGCGTGCAGGTGCTGCGCGGGGTGGCGGACGAGGCGGAGGCGGGGCGCGGGTTTTCCGACGTGGCCGAAGCCTGCCTCCGCGCGCTTCTTCCGGTCGTGGAGGCGGAGTTCGCTCGCCGGCACGGCGCGCCGCCGGGCCGCGGCGCGGCGGTGATCGGGATGGGGAAGCTGGGAGGGTCGGAGATGACGGCCTCCTCCGATCTCGACCTCATCATCGTCTATGACGCCGCCGGCGCCGAGGCGTCCGACGGGCCGAAGCCGCTCTCCGTCGGCCCCTATTATGCGCGGCTCACGCAGATGCTGGTCTCCGCGCTGACGGCGGCGACGGCGGAGGGCGCGCTCTACGAGGTCGACATGCGGCTCCGTCCCTCGGGCGGGCAGGGGCCCGTCGCCGTCTCGCTCGAAGGCTTCCGCCGCTATCAGGCGGAGGAGGCATGGACATGGGAGCACATGGCGCTGACGCGGGCGCGGGTCGTGGCGGGGCCGGAGACGCTCCGGGCCGATATCGGGCAGGCGATCGAGGCCGTGCTTGCCGCGCCGCGGGACGAGGGAAAGACGCGGGCTGACGTCGCCGCCATGCGCGCCCGACTGATCGAGGCGCACAGGGCCGTCCGGGGCGAGCTCTGGTCGCTCAAGCACGGCGCCGGGGGGTTGATGGACATCGAGTTCGTCGCTCAGGCCGGGCTTCTCTGCGCCTCGCTGACCGGGGCGCGGTCCGCCCCCACAGCCTTCGCCCGGCTGGTCGAGGCGGGGACGATGGAGGCGGAGATCGCCGAGGCGCTCACGGGCGCGCACCGTCTTCAGAGCCGGCTTCAGCAGGTGGAGCGGGTGGCGCTCGCCGGCTCCTTCCGGGCGGAGAGCGCCGGGGAGGGATTGAAGGCGGCCATGGCGCGGGCGGCGGGGGAGGGGGATTTCCCGGCGCTGGAAGCGCGACTGGCGGCGGAGCGGGAGGCGGCGCTGGCGATGGCGGACCGGCTGCTGCCGGCGGCGGAATGAGGTGTGTGCACACAGTGTGCAAGGGGATTATGTTATTGTTATGTATGTATAATCAGAAAAACCGGTTTGCGCGCGAAGAGACCGCATCGGGAGCATTCGGCGTTGCTTCACCCCGTTTCCCATCCCGCCACCCGATGGGGGGAGGGGGCGCGACGGTTCGCCGGGAAGCGCTCGGCTTCCCATGTTCGGGCGCTTCTTCGCGAGTATCGGCGCGAAAGGGGCGGATGCCTTCGACCCGATCTTTCATCACGCAAGGCCGGCCTGCCTGAATGCGCGCGCCTCTCGTCTGGCACCCGGATTACGAAGCGCCGCTCGACCCCGGCCATCGCTTTCCGATGTCGAAATACGGCTATCTCCGGCAGGCGCTGGCCGAGCGCGGGCTGATGCCGCCCGGAGGCTTCATCGCCCCGGTGGAGGCGCCGCCGGGGGTGATAGGCCTCGCCCATGACGCGGATTACGTGGAGCGGGTGATCTCACTCTCCCTCCGCCCGGAGGAACTGCGCCGGATCGGCCTGCCCGGGACGGCGCGGATGGCGCGGCGCGTGCGCCTTTCTTCCGCCGGAACGCTCCTCGCCGCGCGGCTGGCTCTGGAGCACGGCCGCGCCTTCTCCCTCGCCGGCGGCTCGCATCATGCGGCGCGGGATGGGGGCGCGGGCTTTTGCGTCTTCAACGACGTCGCCGTAGCCGCCTCCGCCCTCCTCGCCGAGGGCGTGATCCGCCGGGCGCTGGTGCTCGACCTCGACGTGCACCAGGGGGATGGAACGGCGCGCATCTTCGAGGGAGACGACCGCGTCTTCACCGCCTCTATCCATGCGGAGAAGAACTTTCCGGCGCGAAAGGCCGTCTCCGACCTCGATATTCCGCTTCCCGACGGAACGGGGGACGACGCCTATCTCGCCGCGCTGGAGGGCGCGCTCGACCGGCTGGCTCGGGAGCGGGGGGATATCCTCTTCCTGAACGCCGGCGTGGACGTGACGGCGGGGGACAGGCTCGGCCGCCTCGCGCTGACGATGGACGGATTGCGGCGGCGGGAGTCTCGGGCGCTCGCCTTCGCCGCTGCGCGCGGGCTGCCGCTCGTAGGCGTTCTGGGTGGCGGTTATGCGAACGACCCGGCTCTGGTCGCGGCGCGCCACGCCGTGCTCTTTGAAGAGGCGGCGCGTTCGGATAGGGTCGCCCCATGAAACGCTTGTTCGCTGACATCGCCGCGCTTTTCGAGGCGCCGGGCTCCGCCGCGCCGAAGGGTTTTGACCCCGCGGCCCTCGCCCTCGCCGCGCTCATGGTGCGGCTCGCGCGCGCCGACGGAGACTTTGACGAAGGGGAACGCGCTGCGATTCTCGCCGCACTCGATGCTCGCTTCGGGAACGGCGCGGCGCTTCTGGCCGAGGCCGAGCGGCAGGAGGCCGAGGCGCTCGACCATCACCAGTTCACCCGCCTCGTGAAGGCGGCGAACGAGCCCGAGACGCGCGGGGCGCTGATGGAGGATCTCTGGCGCGTCGTGCTCGCGGACGGCGCGCGGGACGACGAGGAAAACGCGCTGATGCGCCAGTTCGCCTCGCTCCTCCATGTCTCAGACCAGGAGGCGGCGCTCGCCCGCCGCCGGGCTGAACGCGGGTGACGGCGCTGAGACTCGGGCTGATCGGCGACAACATCGCCGCCTCCCGCGCCCCCGCGCTTCACGAGTTGGCGGGGCGGCTTTCCGGCCTCGCCGTGCGCTATGACCGGCTGATCCCGCGGGAGCAGGGACTGGACTTCGACGACCTCTTCGCGGCCTGCCCGGGGCGCGGCTACGCCGGGCTCAACATCACCTATCCTTACAAGGAGCGGGCGGCCGCGAGGGTGCGGGTGGAGGACCCGGCGGTGCGCCGGCTCGGCGCGGTCAACACGGTGATCTTCGGGCCGGAGGGGGCGCGGGGATTTAACACCGACTATTCAGGCTTCATCGCTGCCTACCGCGCCGCGCGGGGGGAGGCTGCGCCGGGCTCCGTCTGCTTGATCGGCGCCGGCGGCGCCGGTCGTGCGGTCGGTTTCGGGCTCATGACGCTCGGCCTCAAAGACCTTCGCCTCTTCGACCGGGAGCGAGCGAAGGCGGAGGCGCTGGCGTCAGCGCTCCGCGAGGCGTCTCCCGCGCTCTCGATTGTGGTGGTTGCCGATGCGGAGGCGGGCGCCCGGGGCGCCGAAGGGCTCGTCAACTGCACCCCGGTCGGCATGGTCGGCTACGGCGGCACGCCGATTCCGCGCGCTGCGATGGCGGGCGCGGACTGGGCCTTCGACGCGGTCTACACGCCGGTCGATACGCCCTTCCTGCGGAATGCAGCGGCGGAAGAGCTGTCCGTGATTTCGGGTTACGAGCTCTTCTTCCATCAGGGCGTCGACGCGTTCCGTATCTTCGCCGGGCGTGAGGTCGATCAGGCCGCGCTCCGCGCCGGGCTCGAAGGCCGCCTCGAGACGGAAGGAGCAGCTGGATGAGCTACTACGCGCGGGCAAGCGGCTGGCACCCGCCGGCGCTCCATCCGCCCTACAAGACGAGCGTGAAGCGCAGCCCCTCCTTCGCGCCGGTCACGATGCCGCAGACGCCTTCCGAGCTGACCGGGCCGGCCTTCGGCCATGGCCTCTTTGGCCCGCTCGACAACGACCTGATCCGAAATTTCGGGGCGGAGGCCGCCATCGGGCCACGCATCGTCGTCTTCGGGCGCGTGCAGGACGAGGACGGGCGTCCCGTGCCGGAGGCGCTGTTGGAGATCTGGCAGGCCAACGCCTCCGGGCGTTATCGCCATGCGAAGGAAGGCTATATCGGCGCCATAGACCCGAATTTCGGGGGCTGCGGGCGCACGATCACCGATGCGGAGGGGCGATACGAGTTCCGCACCATCCAGCCCGGCGCCTATCCCTGGCCGAACGGGCCGAACGACTGGCGGCCGGCGCATATCCATTTCTCGATCTTCGGCCGAGCCTTCGCGCAGCGGCTTATCACGCAGATGTATTTCGAGGGGGACCCGATGATCTGGCGCTGCCCCATCGTCTCCTCCATCCCCTCGCGGGAGGCGGTGGAGGGCCTGATCGCGCGGTGGGATCCGGAGGCGACGCTGCCGATGGACGCCCGGGCCTTCCGCTTCGACATCACGCTCCGCGGGCGGCGCGGGACGATGTTCGAGGGTCGGCCATGAGGTTCAGGGAAAGCGCGAGCCAGACGGCGGGGCCCTATGTCCATATTGGCTGCACGCCGAATTTCTGCGGCATCGGCGGTGTTTATACGGAGGACCTCGGAAGCCGCATGATCACCGGCGATGCGAAGGGGGAGCGCATCACGATCCGCGGAACGGTGATAGACGGCGCGGGCATGGCGCTGCGCGACGCAATGGTCGAGATCTGGCAGGCGGACGCGGCCGGGCTCTACGCCTCGCCGGAGGAGGCGCGCGGCGCGGCGGACCCGCATTTCACCGGCTTCGGACGCCGGGCCGGGGACTACGAGACCGGGGAATGGGTTTTCGAGACGATCCGCCCCGGCCCGGTTCCGGGCCCCGGCGGGCGGATGCAGGCGCCGCATGTGACCTTCTGGATCGTCGCGCGGGGCATCAATCTCGGGCTCCATACGCGGATGTACTTCCCGGAGGACGATCTTTCCGCAGATCCGGTCCTTTCCCGCATCGAGCACCGATCCCGCATCGCCACGCTGGTGGCGAAGGCGGAGGGGCAAGGCGCCTATCGCTTCGATATCCGGCTCCAGGGGCCGGAGGAGACGATCTTCTTCGAGTGCTGAGGAAAGCGGCGCGGCCCGTGCGGAAAAACAGACGGAGGGGTATGGCCGCGCATCGCCGGTCATCGCCCCGGCCCGGCGCCCGCGCCTAGCCTTCATCCAAGGCCGGGCGAGCCGGCGCAATCCGGGAGGACGTCATGAAGAAGTATTTCTTGGGCGCGGTCGCCGCCGCGGCCCTTTTCGCGCCGCAGGCGATGGCGCAGGACACGATCAAGCTCGGCATTCTCGTCGCGCTCGAAGGCGCCTTCGCCGCGGGCGGGGCCGACGGCGTGCGGAATGTCGAACTCGCCATCAGCCAGGCGGGCGGCATGGCCGGCGGCAAGAAGATCGAGTTTGTCGTCGCCCCTTCCGACACGACGCCGGACACGGCGGTGCGGCAGGCGCGCAAGCTGATCGAGCAGGACGGGGTGGACATCATCATCGGCCCGCTCTCCGGCTCCGAAGGTATCGCGCTCCGCGACTACGCCAAGACGATACCGGAGAAAACCGTCATCAACGGCGTCTCCGGCGCGCTGGAGACGACCTGGGTTGACCCGGCGCCGAACTTCTTCCGCTTCAACCCGGACGGGGCGCAGTGGGGCTACGGGCTCGGCTCCTACGTGGTGAACGAGAAGGGCTGGAAGCGCGTGGCGACCGTCGCCGCCGACTATTCCTTCGGCTACACTAACTTCCTTGGCTTCGCGGTGGACTTCTGCAAGGCGGGTGGGGACATCGTGGAGCGCTTCTGGGTGCCCCTTGGCTCCTCCGATTTCGGCGGCGTGATCGCCGCGCTGCCAGATGACGTGGACGCGATCTATCTCGGCGTCGGCGGCACTGACGCGATCAACTTCCTCAACCAGTACGAACAGGCGGGGACGGAGACGAACCTGATCGGCGGCACGATCATGGCCGACCAGACGGTGCTCACTTCCAAGGGCCGGGCGAAGGACGCGCTGATCGGCACGCCGACCTCGGGCTGGCTGGCCGAGGACAACGACTCGCCGGAATGGACCTCCTACGTGAAGGCCTATCAGGACGCCTTCCCGGAAAGCGAGCGCTTCCCCTCCCCGTCGCTCTTCGGCGTCGGCTATTACATCGCCACCACCGCCGCGATCGCCGCGCTGAACGAGATCGGTGGGGACCTTTCCGGCGGGCAGGCGAAGCTCCACGCCGCGCTCTCCTCCCTTGAGCACAAGACCCCGCTCGGCGTCATTTCGCTGAACGAGAACCGGCAGGCCACGGGCACGATCATGATCAACGAAGTGGTCGAAGACGGCCAGGGCGGCCTTCGCAACGCGCTGGTCGGCAAGGCGGAGGGCGTGACGCAGACGCTCGGCATGTCGGCTGAAGACTTCCGGGCGATGGGCCTTCCCTCGCGCGACACGCCGGACTGCGCCGCGCTCCGCGGCTGAAGCCTCGCGGCGCACCGCGCCGCCTGACATGACCGACACGCCCGCGCCGGAGCCCGGCGCGGGCGCTTGACGGCCCGCCATCCCCGGAGAGGCCCATGTCGCTCATATCGTATGTCACGCGCATCCATTTCGCCGACCGCGTGGTGGAGGATGCGCTTCCGGTGGAGCTGCGCCGGCTCGGCCTCTCCCGCCCCCTGATCGTGGCGGACGAGGCCGGTCGACGGGGCGACGCTTTCGACCGGATTCTCGACGCGCTGCCGCCCGGCGCCGTCGCCGCCGCGGCCCCCGCGCCCGACAGGCTCTCGCCCGAGGCGCTCCTCGCCGCAGCGCGCCGCTTCGCGGAGGCAGGGGCGGACGGGGTGATCGGCCTCGGCGGGCCTGTGGCGCTCGACCTCGCGCGGGCGCTGGCGAAGGCGGGGCCGGAGAGCGTGGGCGCGCGCGAGCCAGTCCCGATGATCGCAGCGCCGACGACCACGGCGAGCGTGGGCCTCGGCCCCGTCTCCTCGGCCTTGGGCCTGAGCTGCGCCGCGCCGACGCCCTCGCTCCTGATCTGCGACCCGACGCTCACGATGGAGGCCGGGCCGCAGGAAACGGCGGCGGCGGGCATGGATGCGCTGATCCACTGCCTCGAAGCCTTCCTCTGCGCTACGTGGAACCCGCCCGCGGACGGGATCGCGCTCGACGGGATGCGCCGCGCGGCCGCACATGTCGAGCGCGCGGTGTGGGACGGAGCGGACCCGGACGCGCGAAGGGAACTTCTGGCCGCGGCGCTCGACGCCGGGCTCGCCGCGCAGAAGGGCCTGGGCGGCGTCCGCGCCCTTGCCCATGCGCTGGAAGAAGAGACGGGGCGCGCGCCCCGCCACGGCGAGCTGCATATCGCGCTCGTCGGCCCCGTCCTCGCCTTCAACGCGCCGGCGCTGGAGGCGAAGCTGGAGGCCGCGGCCGAGGCCCTGCGCCTGCCGACGGGGCAGGAACCGGGCGCCGGGCTCGCCGCGCTTGGAGCCCGGCTCGGGCTGCCCGCGAGGTTGGGCCCGCTCGACATCGGCGAGCCCGCGCTCCGCCGCGCCGCGCGCCGCGCGGCGGAGGACCCGGCGACGCAGACCAATCCGCGCCTCGCCACGATGGAGGATTATCTGCGCATTCTCGAGGACGCGCGATGAGCGGCGCGCACGTCCAAACTGCTTTGTCTCCGGGGCGTTCTGCCCTACGCTTCGCATCACGCTGCATCACGAGAATGCGGGAGGGAGGAAAATGAGCGACGCTCTCGCCGTCTTTCACGGCGCATTCGGCCGCGTCTGCCTCTACTCGATGGACCGGGTCATGGCCCCGCATGTCCACCGCGAGGGGCATCTGATCTTCCATATCCAAGGCCCGGCGGCTTCCGTCGTCGTGGACGGGACGCGCTATCCGCTGGCTCCTGGACAGGCTGTGGGAATCAGCCCCTGGCAGGGGCATTTTTACGCGCCGCTCGACAGCGCGGCGCCGACATTGGCGCTCGTCCTCTACATTCGTCCCGGCTGGTTCCTCGAAGCCTCCCGCCGCGCCGCGGCCTCGCTCCGCTTCGGGCGCGTCGGCGTGGACGTGGCGGACCACATGGCGCGACATGTCTACGGGATCGCGACCTCGATGCTGGATGCGGAGCGGGTGGACCCGGCGCTGGAAGAACGGCTCTGCGCGCTCACGCAGGCGGCCTTCGACCAGTCGTGGCAGTGGACGAAGCGCGGCCCCGCGTTCGTCGGACCAGCGCTGCCGAAGCGGGATTATCGAATCCGTAACGCGCTACGGCTGCTGCAGGAGCGGCTGGGGGAGACGCTGGGCCTCGACGAGGTGGCGCGGGAGGTCGGCCTTTCCCGCCCGCATTTCTACAAGCTCTTCCGCGAGCAGGTAGGCGCGACGCCGAACATCTATCTCAACGCCCTTCGCATGGAGCGTGCGATCGACCGGCTGGCGGAGACGACGGAGGCCGTCTCCGAGATCGGGCTCGACCTTGGTTTCTCAAGCCAGGCGAGCTTCTCCCGCTTCTTCATCGCCAACGGAGTCGTGCCGCCCTCGGTCTACCGGCGGAGCGTGCTCGTCCAGCACGGCTGAACCGGCCCGATAAGCGGACGGGGCGAAGAATGATCAGACTGAGGGGTAAAGCGCAGCGCGGCCCCGCGGCTTAGGGTGAAGAGATGAGGGTGGGCCTGCGGGCGCGCTCCGGCGGAAGGGATCATGCAGCGCTTCGCTTCGCGACATCCGATCTGGACCCTGGTGATCGCCATTGTCGTGGCGGCGCTGCTCTGGCTCGTTTTCGCGCCATGGCCGGACGGGCTTGAGGATGCAATCGGCAGGAAGCGGATCTTCCTCAACGCCGTTTTCGGCGGGATCACGCTCGGCGCACTCTATTTCCTCGTCGCCGCCGGCTTCACGCTGATCTTCGGGCTGATGCGCAACGTGAATCTCGCGCACGGCTCGCTTTATCTCCTCGGCGGCTATGTCGGCTTCGAGATATCGGATTCGACGGGCTCCTGGCTTCTCGCCTTTCCCGTCGTCTTCGTGCTCGTCGCGGCGCTCGGCCTCCTGATGCAGAATCAGGTCTTCCGCCGGATGGAGGGGGAGGACCTGCGCCAGACGCTGGTGACGATCGGAATCTCCGTCGTCCTCGCCGACCTGATGCTCTGGATCTGGGGCGGGCAGTCCTACACCATCCTTTCGCCGGAATGGCTCTCCGGCCCGACGACGCTGCCCGTCATCTCCTCGATCAAGAGCGACGGGGAGATCGTCTATCTGCGGTATCCCGCCGTCCGCATCGCGATCCTCGTCGCCGCCATCGTCATGGGCGTCGCGATGTGGCTGGTGCTGAACCGCACCCGGCTCGGCATGCTGATCCGCGCCGGGGTGGACGACCGGGAGATGCTGGCGGCCTCCGGCGTCCGCATCCAGTACGTCTTCCTCGCCGTCTTCGGCTTCGGCGCCGGGCTCGCGGGGATGGGCGGGATCGTGGGCGGCACGTTCCAGTCTCTTTCCCCGGGGGAGGATACGCGCTTCCTCCTCGCATCGCTTGTCGTCGTTATCGTGGGCGGGATGGGCTCGATCCCGGGGGCCGCCATCGGCGCGCTGGTGATCGGGCTCTCGGAGCAGCTCGGCCTCGTCTATGCGCCGACCTATTCGGTCGTCTTCACCTTCCTCATCATGGCGCTGGTGCTGGCCTTCCGGCCGCAGGGCCTGCTCGGCGACAGGCGGTGAGGGCGCGATGGCGGTGATCGAGCGCCAGCCTGCGGAGCCCTACTGGGTGGAGCGGATTCCCGCTCCGGTCTGGGCGGTCGGGTTCCTCCTCCTCATCATGCCGGCGGTGGCGAACGATTTCGTGCTCTTCCAGGTCTTCGGCTGGACCTTCATCCTCGGGATGATCGCGCTGAGCCTCATGTTCCTCGCCGGCTATGGCGGGATGGTGAGCCTTATCCAGATGAGCGTCGCGGCCCTCGCCGGCTACATGGTCGCCATCTTCGGGCCGAGCGGGGTGGAGGCGCTGAGCCTCTTCCTGCCCTGGTATGTCTACATCCCCGTCGCGGTCGTGATCGCGACGATCGGGGGGGCGCTGGTCGGCGCGCTGGCGGTGCGGACGGAGGGAATCTACACGATCATGATCACCCTCGCCATCGCCTCCGCCTTCTTCTACTTCACGCGGCAGAATTACGGGATCTTCAACGGCTATACCGGGTTCAACCTCGTCGTCCCGCCGCAACTCTTCGGGGTGGACTGGAGGCAGCCGGTTCCGTTCTACTACCTGACGCTCGGCATGGCGGCGCTCTCCTGGCTCGTGGTCGTCTATGTCTCGCGCTCGCCCTTCGGGCTGGCGCTGCAGGGGGTGCGGGACAATCCGCGCCGGATGGCCGCGCTCGGCTTCAACGTCACCGCGCACCGGATCGCCGCCTACGCCTTCGCCTCCGTGATTGCGGCTTTCGGCGGCATCCTCCTCGTCTGGCAGAACGCGCAGATATCGCCCGGCACGGCAGGGATTCCGGCGGTGATCGACATCCTCGTGATCGCAGTCGTCGGCGGGCTGAAGCGGCCCATCGGGCCCTTCATCGGGGCGCTCATCTACGTTCTCCTCCGCTCTTTCGCTCCGGATGCGCTGAGCGCGTTCGGGCTCTCGACGGAACGCTTCAAGCTCCTGATCGGGCTCGGCTTCCTCCTCATCGTCTTCTTCTCGCCGGATGGCGTTCTCGGCCTCTGGGAGCGGTGGCGCGCGCGGCGGGCGAGCAAGGCCGATCCTCTGCGCGGGGGCTCGCGATGAGCATGGCGGAGGGATTGGGGCAGGTCGGCTCCGGGGCGGCGTTGGAGTTGAGGGGCGTGACAAAGATGTTCGGCGCCCTCGCCGCCATTGCGGACGTGACGATGACGGTCCGCCCCGGGGAGCGGCGGGCGGTGCTCGGCTCCAACGGCGCGGGCAAGACCACGCTCTTCAACTGCGTGACGGGGGATTTCCTGCCGACTTCGGGCTCGATCCGCCTCTTCGGAGAGGATGTGACCGCCTTCCCGGCCCATGAGCGCATCCGGCGCGGGCTGCGGCGCACCTACCAGATCAGCCTGCTCTTCGGCGGCCTTTCGGTCGCCGACAACGTCTATCTCGCCTGCCGCGGCGTTTCCCGCGGACGCTTCTCGCTCCTCCGCCCGCGGCGGGGCGATGCGCTGCAGGCGCAGGCGGACGAGCTGATTGAGGCGGTGCGGCTGACCGCGGCGCGGGATACGATGGTCTCTGACCTCTCCTACGGCCAGCAGCGCCAGCTCGAGATCGCCCTCGCGCTGGCCGGCGCGCCGCGGTTCATCCTCTTCGACGAGCCGGCCGCCGGCCTCTCGCCCACGGAGCGGGCGGAACTCATCAAGATACTCACCGGCCTGCCGGAGCATATCGGCTACATCATCATCGAGCATGACATGGACGTCGCGCTCCGCGTCGCCGAGAGCGTGACGATGATGCACAATGGCCGCGTCTTCAAGGAAGGCACGCCGGCCGAGATCGAGGACGACGCCGAGGTTCAGGAGCTTTATCTCGGAGGGGGGCATGGCTGAGCGCGTCGGCCCGCCCGGCCTCGAGATCAAGGGACTCAACGTCTTCTACGGCGCGAGCCATGCCTTGCAGGGCGTCGATCTGACGCTGAAATCCGGCGTCCTCTCCGTCGTCGGGCGGAACGGGATGGGCAAGACGACGCTCTGCAAGGCGATCATGGGCCTCGTCCCCGCCGCTTCCGGGACGATCAGCTTCCGCGGCCAGCCGCTGACGGGGCGGAGCGCGGCGGAGATCGCGCGGATGGGCGTCGGCTATGTGCCGCAGGGGCGGCGGCTCTGGCGTTCGCTCACGGTGGACGAGCATCTGCGGATGGTCGCGAAGCCGGGCGGCGCCTGGTCCATCGAGCGGGTCTATTCGACATTCCCGCGCCTCGCGGAGCGGAAGGGGAACGGCGGCGCGCAGCTTTCGGGCGGGGAGCAGCAGATGCTCGCCATCTCCCGCGCGCTCCTCTCCAACCCGAAGCTCCTCGTGATGGACGAGCCGACCGAAGGGCTCGCCCCCGTCATTGTCGCGCAGGTGGAGGAGATGCTGCTCCGCCTCGGGGACGAGGGCGAGATTGACGTGCTGGTGATCGAGCAGAACATCGGCGTCGCCTGCGGCGTGGCCTCCGAGGTTGCGATCATGGTCAACGGCCGGATCAACCGCATCGCGCCCGCCGCGGCGCTGGCGGCGGACCGGGAATTGCAGCAGCGCCTGCTCGGCGTCGGCCGGCACGGTCATGATGAGACGCCGGAGCCGGCGCAGGGCGCGGCGAAGGCGGCGGCTCCCTCCGCCCCTGCCGCGGTGAAGATCTATAACGCCAACCCGACGGCGCCGACGCGCTGGAGCGCGCCCGTCCCCGTCCACCGGCTGGAGCGGGAGGCGCGGGTCGTGACGACAGGGCCGCTCGCCGCGCCCTCCGCGGAGATCCGCCCGCTCGCCGCGCCGGGGGCGCAGGTGGTTCTCGTCGCGGGCACGCTCGACACCAAGGGGCCGGAACTCCGCCATCTGCGCGACCTGATCCTGGCGGCCGGGCTGCCCGTCCGGCTCGTCGATCTTTCCACAACCGGCGCGCATTCAGGCGCGGACATTCCGGCGCACCAGGTCGCAGCCTTCCACCCGCGCGGCGCTGCCGGCGTCTTCACCGGGGACCGGGGCGCGGCGGTGACGGCGATGGCGCTGGCCTTCGAGCGCTGGATCGCCCGGCAGGAGGGGATCGCGGGGATCGTCTCCGCCGGCGGCTCCGGCGCCGCTGCGCTCGCGGCCCCGGCGATGCGCGCGCTGCCGTTCGGCGCGCCGAAGCTTCTCGTCTCCACCGTGGCGAGCGGCGAGGTCGGGCAATATGTCGGCGCGTCCGATATCATGATGATGCATTCGGTGGCGGACATGCAGGGCCTCAACGCAATCACGGAGGAGGTGCTTGGAAACGCCGCGCAGGCGATGGTCGGCATGGTCCGCGCGCGAAGGGCGGCGCGGCCGGCCCCGCCGCGAAAACCAGCCATCGGCCTGACGATGTTCGGCGTGACGACGCCCTGCGTGCAGCAGGTCGTATCGGCCCTCGGCGAGGATTACGATTGCCTCGTCTTCCACGCCACCGGCGTCGGCGGCCGGGCGATGGAGAGCCTCGCCGACAATGGCCGCCTCCTCGGCGTGATCGATGCGACGACGACGGAAGTCGCCGACATGATGATGAGCGGCGTCTTCCCCGCGACGGAGGACCGGTTCGGCGCCGTCATCCGCCGGCGGCTCCCCTATGTCGGTTCGGTCGGCGCGCTCGACATGGTGAATTTCGGCGCAATGGAGACCGTGCCGGAGCGCTATCGGGGGCGGAAGCTCCATGTCCACAACCCGCAGGTGACGCTGATGCGCACCACGGCGGAGGAATGCGCGGCGATGGGGCGATGGATCGGCGGGCGGCTGAACGAGATGGAGGGGCCGGTGCGGTTCCTCCTGCCCGAGGGCGGCGTCTCCGCCCTCGACGCGCCGGGGCGGGATTTCCACGATCCGGCGGCGCGCGCCGCGCTCTTCTCCGCGCTGGAGGCGACAGTGCGCCAGAGCGCGAACCGGCGACTGATCCGCCTGCCGCACAACATCAACGACCCGGCCTTCTCGGCGGCGCTCGTCGCCGCCTTCCGCGAGCTGCATGGCGGCAGGCCGGCCAAGAAGAAAGAGGCGCGGCGATGATCCCCCGCAAGGACATTCTGGAACGGCTCCACGCCATGAAGGCGCGCGGGGAGCCCATCGTCGGCGGCGGCGCCGGCACAGGGCTTTCGGCGAAGTGCGAGGAGGCGGGGGGGATCGACCTCATCGTCATCTACAATTCCGGCCGCTACCGCATGGCCGGGCGCGGCTCGCTGGCCGGACTGATGCCCTATGGCGACGCGAACGCCATCGTCATGGAGATGGCTTCGGAGGTGCTGCCGGTCGTGAAGCATACCCCGGTTCTCGCCGGGGTCTGCGCGACCGACCCGTTCCGGCTGATGCCACGCTTCCTCGACGAGGTGAAGGCGGCGGGCTTCTCCGGCGTGCAGAACTTCCCCACGGTCGGCCTGATCGACGGCACGTTCCGCGCCAACCTCGAAGAGACGGGGATGGGCTACGCGCTCGAGGTCGAGATGATCGCGGAGGCGGGCCGGAAGGACATGCTGACGACACCTTACGTCTTCGACGAGGCGTCGGCGGCGGCGATGGCGGGGGCAGGGGCCGACATCATCGTTTGCCATCTCGGGCTCACCACGGGCGGCTCCATCGGCGCCGAGACGGCGCTGAAGCTGGAGGATTGCCCGGGCCTCGTGGACAAGTGGGCGGCGGCGGCGCTGGCCGTGAAGCCGGACGCGCTGATCCTCGTTCATGGCGGCCCGGTCTCCATGCCGGCGGATGCGGAGTTCGTCCTGAAGGCCGCGAAACGCTGCGACGGGTTCTACGGCGCGTCCTCCATGGAGCGGCTGCCGGCGGAAACCGCGCTCACCGAACAGACGCGCGCGTTCAAGCGCATCGGCAGGTAAGCCGAAAGGGAGGATGACATGACAGGTCAGATCATAGGGCAGCTGATCCTCTGGCTCATCGTGGCGGTGGTCGTCATCGCCATCGTCTACTGGGTCATGCAATGGCTCTACCGCCGTTCGACGAAGGAGATCGCCTTCGTCCGCACCGGCTTCCTCGGGGAGAAGGTGGTGATCGACGGCGGCGCCTTCGTCTGGCCGATCATCCACGACTACACGCCCGTCAACATGAACACCCTGCCGCTGAAGGTGAGCCGCACGAAGGGCGAGGCGCTCATCACGAAGGACCGGATGCGGGTGGATGTGGAGGCGGAGTTCTATGTCCGCGTCCGCCCGGCGCAGGACGCCGTCTCGATGGCCGCCTCCACGCTGGGGCGGCGGACGCTTGAGCCGGAGAGCCTCCACGCCCTTCTCGCCGGCAAGTTCGAGAGCGCGATGCGCGCCGTCGCCGCCGAGATGGCGATGGGCGAGATGCACGAGCAGCGCGGCTCCTATGTCGCCCGGGTGAAGGAGGCGGCGCAGGAGGATCTCAGCCGCAACGGGCTGGAGCTCGAATCCGTCGCGATCCTCGACATCGACCAGACGGCGCTCGAATTCTTCAACCCGTCCAACCGGTTCGACGCCGAGGGTCTCACCTCGATCATCAAGGAGATCGAGGCGCGGCGGAAGCTTCGCAACGATATCGAGCAGGAAACCTCCATCCTCATCCGCGCCCGCAACCTCGAGGCGGAGAAGCAGGCGCTGGACATCGAGCGCGAGAGCGAGGAGGCGCGGCTCGAACAGGAGCGCGAGGTCGAGTTCCGCCGGGCGCAGCAGCGCGCCATGCTGGCGCGGGAGCGCGCTGAGCGGGAGACGGAGGCCGAGAGCGCGCAGATCGCAGCGCGGGAGGCGATCGAGAAGGCGCGCATCGCGAACGAGCGCGGCATCGCCGAGGCGCGCATCGCCTCCGAGCGCGAGGTCCGCGCCCGCGAGATCGCCCGCGCCCGCGCCGACGAGGCGGAGGAAATCGCGGCCCGCGAGGCGACGGAGACTGCCCGCATCCTGCAGGAGCGGGCGGTGAGGGAGGCGCGGATCCTCAACGAGCAGGAGACGGAGGCGAAGGAGATCGCCCGCCGCAAGCTGCTCGAAGAGGCCGCCATCGCCGCCCGCGAGGCGACGGAACGCGCGCAGATCGCGCAGGAAAAGGCGGTCGCCGAGGCGCGCATCGCGAAGGACCGTGAGACGCAGTCGCTGGAGATCGAGCGTCAGCGGACGGTGGAGCAGGCCGAGATCGCCGCAAATGAGGAAACCGAAAAGGCCCGCATGGCGCGGACCCTCGTCCTCGCCCAGACGCGCATCCGCGGCGAGGAGGATATCCGCCGGCGGGAGATCGCCCGGCAGAAGGGGCTCGACGAGGCCGAGATCGAAGCGCGCGAGGCGACGGAGCGGCTCCGCATCGCGGAGGCCGCCGTCGTCAACGAGACGCGCATCGCGGAGGACCGGCGCATCCGCGCGCTGGAAATCGAGCGGCAGCAGGCCATCGAGGCGGCGGAAATCGCCGCCGGGCAGGCGACCGAGGCGGCCCGCATCGCGCGAGAGAAGGCGCTCGCTGCTGAGCGCATCGCGGCGGACGGCGCGACCCGCGCGGAGGAGATCGCGCGCAACAAGGCGGTGGACGAGGCCCGCGTCGCCGCAGACGAGGCGGTTGAGGCCGCGCGCATCGCCCAGAAGCTGGAGCTCGACGCGAAGCGCATCGCCGCGGCCGAGGCCACCGCGCTTCGCGAGATCGCGCAGACCCGCGCTGTGGAGGCCGACCGGATCGCGGCGGAGGAGGCCGTCCGCGCCCGCGCCATCGCCCGGGAGAAGGAGATCGAAGCCGCCGAGATCGGGCGCCGCGAGGCTGTGGAGAAGGCGCGCATCGCCGCCGAGCTGGCGCTGGAGGAGGACCGGATCGGCAGCCAGCGCACCCGCGAGGTGACGGAGATCGAGCGCAAGCGCGTCGTCGAGACGGCGGAGCAGGAGCGCGTCGTCGCCCTGGCCGGCAAGAAGGCGAAGGCCGCCGCCGCCGAGGCGGAGGTCAAGCAGGCCGAGATCGCCGCGCGGAAGGATGTCGAGACGGCGGATGTGGAGCGCGAGCGCGCGCTCGAAGCCGCACGGCTCGAACGCCGCCGCTCCATCGAGCAGCTGGAGATCGCCCGCGTCCAGGCGCTGCGCGAGGCCGAGATCGAGAGCCAGGAGGATATCGAGCGTGCGCGCATCGCCTCCGAACGCGGGCTCGACGAAATCCGCATCTCCCATCAGACCGAGCGCCGCAGGCTCGAGGTCGAACGCGAGAAGACGGTCGAGACGGCGCAGATGGAGAAGGCCGTCGCGCTCTACAAGAAGTCGCTGGAGGAGAGCGCCGCCCGCGCCGAGGCGGACGCGGCGCGCGCCCGCGCCGCCGAGGCGGAGGAACGCGTCAAGACCGTGCGGGAGACGGAACAGGCCTCCCGCCGCCAGAAGATCGACGTGCTGATGGCGGAGAAGGCGGCTTCGGAAGCCAAGATCGCCGCCGAGGCGGAAGCGGTTCGCCGCGCGGTCGAGGCCGAGGCGCAGAAGCTCCTCAACGAGGCGGAGAACGTGCTGACCGACCCGGCCCGCTCCTCGCTCTTCCGCCGCAAGCTGCTCGAGCATGTGGAGGGCATCGTCGCGGCGAGCGTCAAGCCGCTGGAGAAGATCCAGGACATCCGCATCATGCAGCTCGACGGCGTGACGGGCGGCGGCGGGAGCCGGGACGGGAGCCCGACCGACGAGGTCATCAACTCCGCGCTTCGCTATCGCGTCCAGGCGCCGCTGATCGACAGCCTCCTGAGCGATATCGGCATCGAGGGCGGGAATCTCACGAAGCAGGGCGGGCTGATCCGCGAAGCCTCCGACATGCAGCGTATCTCGGACGCCGTGAAGAAGGCGCCGAAAGGCGAGGGCGGGAAGCCGGAAGGGGAGAAGAAGTAGATGCCGCGCGTCTATATTTCCTCCGTCATCGACGCGCCCGCCGCGAAGGTCTGGGAGCGGGTGCGGGATTTCAACGGCCTCCCCCGCTGGCACCCGCGCATCCGCGACAGCCGGATCGAGAACGGCGAGCCGGCGGACCGGGTCGGCTGCATTCGCGACTTCCACCTCCAGAACGGGGACCGCATCCGCGAGAAGCTGCTCGGCCTCTCCGATTACGACTATTTCTGCACCTACTCGATCCTCGAAAGCCCGATGCCGCTGACGGATTACGTAGCTACGCTGCGCCTCACGCCAGTCACGGATGGCGACCGGACCTTCGCGGAATGGACGGCGGAATTCGACTGCGCGGCGGAGGCGGCGGAGGGCCTCGTCAGCGGCATCGGGCTCGACGTCTTCCAGGCCGGGTTCGACGCGCTGAAGCGGCAGATGGCGGGCTGAGGCGATGGTGAAGGTCGTCAAGAGCACGGTGCTGGATCATCCGGTAGAGGATGTCTGGGCCGTGCTGCGGGACTTCAACGGCCATGACGAATGGCACCCGGCGGTCGCAGACAGCGAGATCGAGCGCGGCCAGCCTTCGGACCGGATCGGCTGCGTCCGGCGCTTTCATCTCAGGGACGGGTCGGAACTCCGGGAGCGGCTGCTGACGCTCTCGGACGCCGACATGGCGTTCTCCTACTGCCTGCACGAGACGCCGGTGCCGCTTCTCAACTACGTCGCCCATGTCCGCCTCGCGCCGGTGACGGACGGGGACCGGACCTTCTGGCGCTGGGAGAGCCGGTTCGACACGCCCGCAGGGCGGGAACAGGAGCTTGGGCGGATGGTGGCGGAAGACATCTATCAGGGCGGGTTCGACGCGATCCGCGCGCATCTGGCGAGGGCGGCATGACGACGGTCGAAACCTTCCCCACGCTCGCCGAGGCGGCCCGCGCGATGGGCTCCGGCGCCGCCTTCTTCGGCGGCGGCACTGTGTTGATGCGCGACGTCAACGCGGGCGAGGGGCCGCAGCGCCTCGTCCGCTCCGCCGACCCGGCGCTGAAGGAAGTCAGGGCGCAGGGGGAGACGGTCCGGCTCGGCGCCGGGGTAACTATGGCGCGGATACTCGCGGAGCGGGACCTCGCCTTCCTCCACTCGGTCGCGCGGCAGATCGGCGGGCCGCAGGTGCGGAATATGGGGACGCTGGGCGGCAACCTCTTCGCGCCCCATCCCTACGGCGATTTCGCCGTCGCGCTCATCGCGCTCGGCGCGCGCGCGGTTCTGGCCGGGCAGGGGGGCGCGCGCCCGGTGGAGGAACTGATGCGGGAGCGGGCGCGCCCACCGCTCGTCGCCGCCGTAGAGATTCCCCGGCCCCGGAGCGGGCGGGAATTCAGCTTTCTGAAGGTTTCGCGGGTCAAGCCAAAGGGCGTCTCCGTCCTCTCCGTCGCCGCCTTCCTCCCCGCCGAGGGCGGGCGCATCCGCGGCGCGCGCGTCGCCTGGGGCGCGATGGGGCCTGCGCCGATGCGGGGGCAGGGGGCGGAGCGCGCGCTGGAAGGCGGGGCGCTCGACGCCGCGACCATCGCCCGCGCCGCCGCGCAGGCGGCGGAGGGGCTTGACCCGCCGACGGACGCGCTGGCGAGCGCCTGGTACCGGAAGGAGGTCGCGGGCGTGCATCTCCGCCGCCTCCTCGAACGGATGGAGCGCGGCTGATGGCGAAGAAACCGGTCACCTTCACGCTGAACGGGCGGGAGAGCGCCGCCTTCGCGGAGGAGGGGCAGAACCTGCTCGACTTCCTCCGCCGCTCCGTCGGCGACCTTTCGCCGAAATACGGCTGCGGGCAGGGCGGCTGCGGCGGCTGCACCGTGCTGATCGACGGGGAGCCGCATCTCTCCTGCCTCACGCTGGCGGAGGCCGCCGCGGGCCGGAAGGTGGAGACGGCTTCGGGCCTCGCGACGGGGCCCGTCCTCCACCGGCTTCAGGAGGCGTTCATGGAGCGCTTCGCCGCGCAATGCGGCTTCTGCACGCCGGGGATGCTTGTTTCCGCCAAGGCGCTGCTGGACCGGAACCCCCGCCCGACGCGCGAGGAGGTCATCGAGGCGCTTTCCGGCAATCTCTGCCGCTGCACGGGCTATGAGCCGATCATCGAGGCGGTGCTGGACGCCGCCGGGGAAAGGGCGCGCGCATGAGCATGATCGAGTTTCGCAAGGAATTCTTCCGCGACGAGCGGGACGACAACCTGAACGAGATCGGCAAGCCGACCCGCCGGCAGGACATTCTCGGCCATGTCACCGGGCGCTCGCCCTTCTATGACGATCACCTGTTCGAGGGGCTGCTGCACATCCGCTGCGCCCGCTCCCCCCATCATCACGCCCGCATCCGCCGTATCGACGTGAGCGAGGCGGAACGGTCGGAAGGCGTTGTGCGCGTCCTCACCGGGAAGGATGTGCCGCGGAATCTCAACACGCTCCTTTCGCTGCTCGACTTCGGGCTCGACGACGAGCCGCTGCTCGCCGAGACGAAATGCGCCTACAAGGGCGAGCCGGTCGCCGCCGTGATCGCGACGAGCGAGGCGGCCGCCCGCGCCGCGGTGAAGAAGGTGCGGGTGGACTGGGACGTGCTGCCCCATGTCCTCGACGTGGAGGAGGCGATCCGCCCCGGCGCGCCGACCGTCTGCGAGGTCTATCCCGGCAACAAGTTCGTCTATCACGGGAAATACGACCATCAGAAGCTCCGCTACGGCGATGTCGAGGCCGCCTTCCGGCAGGCCGACCACATCGTCGAGGGGCGCTACCAGATGTCCCCCATCGAGCAGGCCCCGATGGAGACCTGCGGGGCTATCGCTGCGCCGGAGGTGAACGACCGCTATGTCTGCTACACGGGCACGCAGGCGCTCTTCTTCTCTCTCGGCACGGCGGCGAAGGTGCTCTCCATGCCGTCGAGCCGGCTGCATTTCGTCGGCGGCACGGTCGGCGGCGGGTTCGGGGGGAAGGTGGATTCGATTCACGAACCCATCGCCATCCTCGGCGCGATGCTGACCGGCAAGCCCTGCAAGTTCGCGTGGGACCGGGAGGAGGAGATGCAGGTCGGCGCCCCGCGGGGGGCGGAGCGCTGGTATCTGAAGGACGGGGTGATGAAGGACGGGCGGATCATAGCCCGCCAGTTCACCGGCTATTTCGACAGCGGGGCCTATACCCGCCTCTCCTCCTACGCGATCATCAAGGGGGTGGGGCACCTGCCCGGGCCCTACACGATCCCCAACGTCTCGGCGAACGTCTACTGCGTCTACACCAACCGGACGCCGGCGACGGCGATGCGGGGCTTCGGCATCACCGGCGTCGATTTCGCCATCGAGGCGCATATGGACAAGGGGGCGGAGGCGGTGGGGATGAACCCGATCGAGTTCCGCATCCTCAACGCCTATCGCGACGGGGACATGAAGGCGCACCGGCGGGAGGCAAAGAACTGCGCCCTTGTCGAGTGCTGTCAGGTGGTGGCGGAGAAGGCGGGTGTGCGGCTCTCGGGCGAGGCGGCGGCGGCGGCGTCGACTAAGGGCGGCGGCGGCGAACGGGGGCGGCTTCCGGCGCATACCGTCACTGATCAGGACGGGCGCGTCGAGGGGATCGACACGGGCGGCTATGCGCGGAAGGGCGGCGGGGCCTCCGTTTCCGTTCCGACGCCGCCGAGGCCGGCGGCGCCTCAGTATCAGTCGGCTCCGACGCCGGCGCCTCAGCAGGCCGCCCCGACGCCGGCTCCGCCTCCAGCGCCGGATGCGGCGCGAAAGGGGGCGCTGCGTTTCTCCTCCCTTTCCGGCTTCAGGAGGCGGTGATGGCGCTGCACCGGGGCCGCGGCTTCGCGGCGATCAATTATCCGATCGGCATGAATCTCGGGGGCGACCCGAGCCAGGCGCTCGTCCATTCCAACCCGGACGGGAAGTTCACTGTCGCCCTCTCCGCCATCGACCTCGGGCAGGGGATGAAGTCCGTCACGCGCCAGATCGCGGCGGAGACGCTCGGCGTGCCGGTCGAGGACGTTTACGTCGACACGGCGGACAGCGACACCGGCCCGCATGACATGGGCTCTTTCGCCTCCCGCGGCACGCACCGCGTCGGCAACGCCGTGATGCGCGCGGCGGAGGAGGCGCGGGCGGTGATGCTGGAGGCGGCGGCGGAGGAGCTGGAGGTGGACGCCGCCGATCTCGTGACGGACGGGAAGGGGAACATTCATGTGAAGGGCGCGCCCTCCCGCTCGATCACCACCATGGCGGCGGCGCAGGCGGCGCAGTTCCGGCAGGGGCGGACCATCGCCGGGCGCGGCATCTTTCTCATCCCTCTGTCCGAGGTGGATGCGGAGACAGGCGAGATGACGCCCGTCTCCACCTTCGCCCACGCGGCGATGATCGTGGAGGTGGAGGTGGACGACGAGACGGGCGAGGTCTCCGTCCTCGACGTGAAATCCGCCTATGAGGTCGGCCGCGCGCTCAACCCGAAGCTGGTGGAGCAGCAGCTGCGCGGGGGCGCCTGGATGGGCATGAGCCATGCGGCCTGGGAGACGACGGAGCCCTATTACCCGGCGCGGGATCACGGGCCTGTCGACTTCAACCATTACCTCATGCCTGGCATGGGGGACCTCGCGCCGCACCATATCTCCGTGCTGGAGAGGCCGGCGGCGGATGGGCCTTTCGGCGGCAAGGGGCCGGGAGAGATGTGCGCCAACCCCGTCCTCCCCGCGGTCGTCAACGCGGTCTATGAGGCGGTCGGCGTCAGGATCGACGACTTGCCGGTGACGCCGGAGAAGGTGCTGCGCGGGCTTCGGGCGCAGGGCGGCGCGAAGCCGAAGAAGCGGCTCTGATGAGCGTCCGCCGCTCCATCCTCGGCATCGACGGCCCCGCGCCGCTTTCCCACGCGATGCGGGACGCGCAGTATGTGGCCGACGAGGGGCTGGCGACGGCGGCCTATCTCGCGCTCGCGCTTGGCAAGCCCCTGCTGCTGGAAGGGGCGCCGGGCGTCGGCAAGACGGAGGCGGCGAAGGCGCTCGCCTCGGTGCTCGGGCGGGAGCTTACGCGGCTGCAATGCTATGAGGGGATCGACGCGGCGGCGGCGCTCTATGAGTGGAACTTCCCGCGGCAGATGCTGGCGATCCGGCAGGCCGGGGACGCCTATGTGAACCTCTATGCGGACGATTTCCTTCTCGCCCGGCCCATGCTGCTGGCGCTCCAGCAGCCGCGCGGTCGGGTGCTGCTGATCGACGAGATCGACCGGGCGGACCATGAGTTCGAGGCCTTCCTGCTCGAATTCCTCTCCGACTTCACCATCTCGATCCCGGAGCGGGGGACGATCCGCGCCGCGGAGCCGCCGGTCGTCATCCTCACCTCGAACCGGACTCGGGAGCTGCATGAGGCGCTGCGGCGGCGCTGCGTCTATCACTGGATCGGGTATCCGGACCCGGCGCTGGAGGCGGAGATCGTGATGATGCGCGCCTCCACGGTCGCCCGCGATACGGCGGACCGTGTGGTGCGCGCCGTCGGGCGGCTCCGGGCGCAGCCGCTGGCGAAGCCGCCGGGCGTCGCCGAGACGGTGGAATGGGCGGAGGCGGCGACGCTCCTCCATGAGCAGGGCGCGCCCTGGCCGCGCGCCTTCGCGCGGGCCATCGGGGTGGCGCTGAAGGATCAGGACGACCTCACTTTTGTAGCTCCGGGGCTGGAGAAACTGCTCGGGGAGGTCGCGGCGTGAGGGGGGCTCTCCGCCTCGTCGAAGCCGCTCGGGAGGGGCGCGCAGAGGGGGCCTTTCGGGGCTCCAGAGGGCTCATAACCATGGTTATGGGCGTTTTTTCGTTGATTTCATTGGTAAATCTCAAGAGTCGATTTTGCGAGCCGGTGATCCCCGCGCCCTTCTCCCCTCCGCTCTTCCCTGTCCTCGACGTCGCCGGAACCTGGTCTCGGGGAGACGGTTTCGTAGCCGAAGGCGACGCCAGGAGGTCTGCGCCCCGGCCTCGATCAGCGTCTCTCCGGGGGAGAGACGCCGAGGCCGTCGGCCGAAGGCGCAAGCCGCAGGCCGAGGGGCGCCGAGCCGCCGCGTCGGTCGTAGATCTGACCGCGGTCGCCGCGGCGGGCGCGGAAACGCGGCCGCCGGGGTCGGGCGTATACGCCCGACGCGGCCGCGGGCAGATCAGCCGCGGGTCTGATCTGCCGGGCGCTTACGGAAGCTGTCGCGCGCTTATCTGGTGGGGGCGCCCATGACCTTCCCCGCCCCCCTCCGCCCGGTCCTCGGCTTCGCCGCGCTCCTCAGGGGCGCGGGCTTTCCCGCCTCGCCGGAGCAGACGGAGAGCTTCATCGCCGCAATCGGCCTCCTCGGGCCGGCCTCGATCCACGACATCCGCCGCGCCGCCCGCGCCATCTACGGGCCGGGGCCGGAGCGGGCGGAGGCGTTCGACGATCTCTTCGACGCCGCCTTTCTGGGCCGCGCGCTTTCCGCCCCCGCCCTCGGCGCGCCGGAGGAAATGCCGGCGGCCTATGACGCGGCGGGGATGGAGCTTCTGCCCGAGGCGGGGGAGGAGGAGCCTTCGGGCGCCGACGCCTCCGTCGCCGAGAGGCTCTTCACGCGGGCCTTCGGAGAGGGCAAAGCCTCCGGCCTTCGCGCCTTCTCCCGCCTCGCGGAGCGGCGCCTGCCGCGCCGCCGCTCCCGCCGCTTCGCTTCGGGCGGGGGGCGGCGGGCTGATCCGCGGGCGGCGTTCCGGGAGATGATGCGGAAGGACGGGGAGCTGACGCGCCTCCCCTCCCGCCGCCGCCGTCTGCGACAGCGCCGCGTCCTCCTCCTCATCGACGTCTCGGGCTCGATGAAGGCGGGGACGGAGGGCGCGCTCCGCTTCGGCCATGCTCTGCTCCGCGCCGCCGAGCGTGGCGAGGCCTTCACCCTCGGCACGCGGCTCACCCGCGTGACGCCGGCGCTCAGGCGGCGGGACGAGGCGCAGGCGCTCCAGCTCGCGACGGGGCTCGTCGCGGACTGGGACGGGGGGACGCGGCTTGGCGAGGCGCTCTCTGTCTTCCTCTCCGTCCCCCGCTTCGCCGCCCATGCGCGCGCCGCGCTCGCCATCGTCGTCTCCGACGGACTGGAGCGGGGTGGGCCGGAGGCGCTGGTCGCGGCGATGGAGCGGCTCCGCGGCCTCGCCCACGGGCTCCTCTGGCTCTCTCCCCTCGCCGCCGACCCGGCCTACCGGCCCGAGACGGGGGCGATGCGTGCGATCCTGCCGCTGCTCGACCGGCTGGGGGACGGCTCCGGCCCCGCCGCCCTCGCCGCCGAGACGCTGGCCTTCGCCAAGGGGGCGCGGCGATGAGGGTGATCGACAGCCATTTCCATGTCTGGCGGCAGGCCGACCTGCCCTGGCTGAGCGGGCCGATGCAGCCGCGCATCTTCGGCCCCTACGAGCCGATAAGGCGGGATTATCCGATGGCGGAATATCTCGCCGATCTCGAAGGATCGGGCGTCGAGAAATCCGTCTATGTGCAGGCGAACTGGCCGGCGGAGCGGGCGGAGGACGAGGTCCTGTGGCTCGAAAACCTCGCGCGGGAGACGGGGTGGCCGCACGGGATTGTCGGTTACGCGGACATGACGGCGGAGGACGCGCGGCCGGCGCTCGACCGCCTTTCCCGCCACCCGCGGATGCGGGGCGTGCGGCAGCAACTCCACTGGCACGAGAACCCGCTCTACCGCTTCGCCGCGCGGCCCGATCTCTGCCTTGACCGGAATGTGCAGACAAACGTCGCCCGGCTGGCCGATTACGGCTGGGCTTTCGACCTTCAGGTCTTCGCCCCGCAAATGGCGGGGGCGTGCGAACTCGCTGAAGCGGCGCCGCGGACGACGCTGATCCTGCAACATGCGGGGATGCTGGAGGATCTTTCGGAGGCGGGCCGCGCCGAATGGCGCGCCGGCATGGCAGCGCTCGCGAAGCGGCCAAACGTCTTCGCCAAGCTCTCCGGCTTCGGCACCTTCATCCACCGGAACGACCCGGCCCATATCGGCTGGCTCGTCTCGGAGACGGTCGCGCTTTTCGGCGCGGACCGCTGCCTCTTCGGCTCCAACTTCCCCATCGAGAAGCTCTGGACCGACTACGCCTCCCTCCTTTCCGCCCACCGGGCCGCCGCGGGCGGGCTCTCGACGGCGGAGCAGGAGGCGATCTTCCACAACACCGCATGCCGGGTCTACCGGCTCTGACAGGGAGGGGACCATGGCCCTTGAGATCAAGATTCTGGACTTCGGCGACATCGAGCTCGAATCGAGCTTCCTCGTCCTCGGGCGGGAGTGCGGGCGGGTGCGGCGGGTGCCGACCTATGGCTTCCTGATCCTCGGCGGTCCGTGGCCCATCGTCGTGGATACCGGCTATCGCGACAACGCGATCATGGAGACGCTGGGGATGCGCGGGCTCCAGTTCCACGAGAACATGATCCAGAACCAGCTCGCCCGCCACGGCGTGAAGATGGGGGATGTGCGGTACATCCTGCACACCCATCTCCATATCGACCATGCGGGGAAGGACGACCAGTTCCCGATGAACACGACCGTGCTCATCAACCGGCGGGAGCTGGAATATTCCGTCTCCGGCCTGATGCACCCGCAATATCCGAAGCCGGACATCATCCATCTGGTGGAGCGTTTGCACACGCCCGGCGCGCTGCGGCTCGTCGACCTCGAGATTTCCGGGCCGATCGAGCTCTGCCCCGGCGTCTATCTGGAGATGGCGGGGGCGCATACCGAAGGCTCGATGAACGTGCATGTGGACACGGCCGAGGGCCGGGCGACGATCTGCGGCGACGTGATCTATGACTTCCAGGACCAGATCATCGCACCCTTCCACTCCTTCGGGCCGGAGGAATTCCAGGTGACGGGCAACCACGGCGTCTCGAAGCGGGAGGAGAAGGGGCAGATCGGGAAGCTGATGCATTCCGGCGCGAAGTTCCTCCTCCCCGTCCATGACAAGCCGGCGAAGATCGAGCACGGGCAGGTTGTCGGCCGGCTCGACATGGCCGTCCCCGGCCCGGTCACGCAAACCGTGCGCAAGCGCGACTGGTTCCCGATGTAAGGAGGCTCCGATGGCCCATGACGCGCTGGACCCGGCCTTTCGCCGGCTGATCGACGAGCATGCGCCCGTCCGCCAGATCGGCACGGGCTTCACCTTCACCGAGGGGCCGATCTGGCACCCGGCGGAGCATTACCTGCTCTTCTCCGACATGCCGGCGGATGTGCGTCGGCGGTGGGACCGGCACGGCGTCCGCGAAGTCCTGAAGCCCTCCAACAAGGGCAACGGGATGACCTATGACGCGGCGCTCAACCTCATCGTTTGCGAACACGCCACGTCCAGCGTCGCCCGCTTCCGGCCCGACGGGGCGCGGGAGGTGCTGGCGAGCCATTTCGAGGGGCGGGAGCTGAACTCCCCGAACGACATCGTCGTGAAGTCGGACGGCTCGATCTGGTTCACCGACCCCTGGTACGGGCGGATGCCGCATTACGGGGTGGAGCGGCCGCGGCAGCTCGGCTGGCAGGGCGTCTTCCGCATCCCGCCGAATGCGCGCCCGGGGGCGGAGCCGGAGCTGGTCGTGGACCGCTACATGTTCACCCAGCCCAACGGGCTCTGCTTCTGCCCCGACGAGTCGAAGCTCTACGTGAACGACACGGAGCAGGCGAACATCCGCGTCTTCGAGGTGGACGGGGGAAGGCTGAAGAACGGCCGCGTCTTCGCCTCCGGCATCCGCGACAGCCTGAAATCCGGCGTGCCGGACGGGATGAAATGCGATGCGGAAGGGAACATCTGGGTCACCGGGCCGGGCGGACTCTGGGTCTATGCGCCGGACGGGCGGCATATCGGGAAGGTTTCGATCCCCGAACATCCCGCCAATCTCCACTGGGGCGGGGAGGACTGGCGGACGCTCTTCGTCGCCGCCTCCACCTCCGTCTATGCGGTGGACGTGAAGATCGGGCCGCGGAACGAGCCCTTCATGCGCGCCCGCCCCGCCGCCGGTTCCGCGCCCGCGGCGCCGGCGGCTGACGGCGACCTGCGGCTCGACCCGTCGCGCTGCGCCCTCGTCATCCAGGACATGCAGAACGACGTGGTGATGGAGGGCGGCGCCTTCGCCTCCTCGGGCGCGCCGGAGCACGCCCGCGCGCAGCGCTCGGTGGAGAACGCGGCCCGCCTCGCCGCCCATTGCCGGGCGCGGGGCGTGCCGGTGATCCATGTCCATTTCATCGTGCCGCCGGGGGCGAAGGGATTGACGCTCAACTGCCCCCTTTTCGAAGGCGCCTACGAGGCGAACGCCCTCGTCCGCGGGACATGGGGCGCCGCGCCGGCGCCGGGGCTGGAGCCGGTCGAGGGCGACCATGTGGTCGAGAAGATGCGCATGTCCGCCTGGGAGGGCTCGACGCTTGAGACGGTTCTGAAGGCCGAGGGGCGGGACATCATCATCGAGACGGGCGCCTGGACCAACATGAGCATCGAGCACACGGCCCGCACCGGCGCCGACAAGGGTTATGTCATGGTGATCCCGGAGGACGCCTGCTCCACGATGAACGCGGACTGGCACCGCGCCTCCATCGACTATGCGATGCAGAACGTGGCGCTGGTGACGAAGACGGACGCGGTGATCGCCGCGCTGGGGTGAGGCGGCTCTTGATTGCGGAAAGTCGATTGCGTATTTATGCAATCGAAGAATCGCAATCGAAAGGCCGCCCATGGCGCTCGATCTCAGGCCCGAGACAGAGGAGATGCTGGCGCGCGCGGAGGCCGCTTCCGGCTTCCTGAAGACGCTCGCCCATCCGGCCAGGCTCATGATCGTCTGCGCGCTCGTCGAGGGCGAGCGTTCCGTGCGCGCGCTGGAGGACGGGCTCGGCCTCCGGCAGCCCGCGCTTTCGCAGCAGCTCGCCGCGCTCCGAGAGGCGGGGCTGATCGCGGCGCGGAAGGAATCCAAATCCGTCTTCTACCGTCTCGCGGATGATCGCGCGGCGGCGTTCGTAGCGGTGATGCACCGCCTGTTCTGCGCCGATGGAGGCTCCGAGACATGACCGAGTTCACCCCAATCGCCTCGCTGATCGGCGGCGCCCTGATCGGGCTTTCCGCCGTTCTGCTGATGGCCTTCGAAGGCCGCATCGCCGGGATCAGCGGCATCGCCTCCCGCCTGCTTCCGCCGTGGAGCGGAGAGGCGCTCGGCGGCCGGCTCGGGTTTGTCATCGGCCTCGTGGCCGCGCCCTTCCTCTGGATGGCGGCGACGGGGGAGGGCGTGATGCAGACCGTCTCCGCCAATGTTCCCCTGATGGCCGCCGCCGGCCTCCTCGTCGGCTTCGGCTCCGTCTGGGGTTCGGGCTGCACTTCGGGGCATGGCATCTGCGGCCTCTCCCGCCTCTCGCCGCGTTCGGCGGTGGCGGTGGGGACGTTCATGGCGACGGCCTTCGTCACCGTTCTTCTCACCCGCCACGTCATCGGAGGCTGAAGCCATGTCCTTCATCGTCAACCTCGCCCTCGGGCTTCTCTTCGGCGTGGGCCTCATCGTCTCCGGCATGGCGGACCCGGCCAAGGTGCTTAACTTCCTGGACGTGTTCGGGACATGGGACCCGTCGCTCGCCTTCGTGATGGGCGGCGGCGTGATCGTCGCCTTCATCGGCTACCGGATCGTCTTCGGCATGAAGGCGCCGATCCTCGGGGGCAAGTTCCAGGTCCCGACGCGGCGAGACATCGACAGCAAGCTTCTCGCCGGCCCGGCGCTCTTCGGCGTCGGCTGGGGGCTCGGCGGCTTCTGCCCCGGCCCGGCGCTCACCGCGCTCGGACTCGGCTCCACGGGCATCCTCGCATTCATGCCGGCCATGCTGATCGGCATGTGGGCGGCGCGGATGCTCTCGGAGGGCGGGGCGAAGTTGCGGCCGGCCTGAACCACGCCTCGAACCCGGCGCCCGGCGCTGGACAGGCGTGCCGCTTCCCTACATACATTCAAATCACATAATATGTAGGGAGACGCCCGATGCCCCGCCTCACCCGCCGCGCCGCGTTCGGCGCGCTCGCCGCGCCCTTCGTCATCCCAACCGCCGCCCGCGCCGCGACCATCGGCGGGCCCGGCGAGGCGGCGCAGGCGCCTGGCTTCGCGCGCTTCACGCTCGGGGAGATGAAGGTGACGGTCGTCTCCGACGGCAATCTCCTCACCCCCGCCTCCATGCTCGGCGCCAACGCGCCGCGGGAGGAGGTGAACGCCTTCCTCGAGGCGCGGTTCCTCTCCACCGAGACGAACTACGCCCACACCAACCATGTGGTGATCGAGACCGGGGGCGCGACGGTGCTCGTCGATGTCGGCTCCGGCGCCCGCTTCCAGCCGAGCGCGGGGCGGCTCCTCGCCAATCTGGAGGCGGCGGGGATCGACCCGGCCGCGATCACCCATGTCGCGCTCACCCATGCGCACCCCGATCATGTCTGGGGGATGATGGACGATTTCGGGGATGAGCCCGTCTTCCCGGCGGAGCATTACGCCATCGGCGCCGCGGAATTCGACTGGTGGATGAAGCCCGGCCGGGTGGACGAAATGCCCGACGGGATGAAGCCCTTCGTCGTCGGCGCCGTCAACGCGCTGGAGCCGATGGCGGAGCGGCTGACCATGGTCGCGGACGGGGAGGAGATCGCGCCGGGCGTGCGGATGATCGCCAGCCCCGGCCACACCTTCGGCCATATGTGCGTCGTTGCGGAGAGCGGGGGCGAGAGCCTCCTCGTCCTCGGGGACGCGATCAACCACGCCCATGTGAGCTTCGAGCGGCCGGACTGGGCCTTCGGCTTCGACGCCGACCCGGCGCAGGCGGTGGAGACGCGGAAGCGCCTGCTCGACATGGCGGCGACGGAGAGGATGGCGGTGAGCGCCTATCACCTGCCGTTCCCCGGCCTCGGCCATGTGGCGCGCGAGGGGGGCGCCTACCGCTTCGTTCCCGCCCTGATGCGCTGGAATGGCTGACGCGCTCGCCCGGGCGCTGCCGCCCGCCGCGCTCACCCTCGCCTCCGCCTGCTCGATGGCGGTGGAGATCGTCGCGGGGCGGGCGCTGGCGCCTTATGTGGGCATGTCGCTCTATTCCTGGACGATCATCATCGCCGTCGTCCTCGCCGGGCTCTCCTTCGGCCACTGGGTCGGCGGGATCGTGGCGGACCGGGCCGCGCGGCCCGCGCGGGCTGTGGGGCTCACGCTGCTCGTCGCCGCAGCGACGACGGCGCTCTCCCTCCCGCTCCTGCGGCTCGCGGCGCCGATGGCGGAGGGGATGGGGCCGGTCGGCCATGCCGGGGCGCTGGCGCTCGCCGCCTTCCTAGCGCCCTCGCTCGCCGCCGGGATCGTCTCGCCCGTCCTCACGCGGATGGCGATGGAGGCGGAGCCGCCGGCGCGGCAGGGCCGGGCGCTTGGCCTCATGTTCGCGCTCGGCGCGGCGGGGGCGATCCTCGGCACGCTGGCGGCGGGGCTCGTCCTCGTCTCCTGGATCGGAACCTCGGCCTCGCTCCTGCTGCTGGCGGCGATCTATGGCGTCTCGGCGCTGCCCTTCCTCGGGATGAGGGGCGGGGCGGGGGCGGCCGTCGCGCTCGGACTGCTGCTCGGGCTCGGCGGCTTCGGGCCGGGCCGCGCGCTCCTCGCCTCGCCCTGTCTGGAGGAAAGCGAGTATTTCTGCATCCGGATCGACGAGACGGCTCTCTTCGGCCGCCCGGCGCGGATCATGGCGCTGGACCATCTCGCGCATGGGGTGAACGACGCGGCGGACCCGGCCTGGCTTCCCTCGCCCTATCTCCACGGCGTGGACGAGATCGTGAAACGCCGCCTGCCCGCGCCGGAGATCGACGCGCTCTTCCTCGGCGGCGGCGCCTACACCCTGCCGCGGGCCTGGGGCGCGACGAAGCCGGGCGCGCGGCTGATTGTGGCGGAGATCGACCCGGAGGTGACGCGCCTCGCGGCGGAGCGCATGGGGTTCCTGCCCGAAAGCGCAGAGCTGATCCACGCCGACGCCCGCCTCGCCCTTCGCCGCCTTCCGCCCGAACGGCGCTTCGACGTGATCTTCGCGGACGCCTTCCATGACGTGACGATCCCCGCCCACCTGACGACAGACGAGTTCCATGCGGAGGTCGCGGCGCGGCTGAAGCCCGGCGGGCTCTACATCGCCAACGTGATCGACGCGAAGCGGGAGCCGCGCTTCATGCTCTCGCTCGCGCGGACGCTTCAGGCCCGGTTCGCCCATGTGGAACTGTGGCTCGACGCGGCGGAGCTGGGCCCCGGCGAGGCGCGGACGACGTGGATCGTGCTCGCCTCCGACAGGGCGACTGGCGTGGACGAGGTGAACTCGACCTACGGCCTCCCGCGCACCTGGCTCCGCGCGCCGACGGAGGCGATGCTCGCCGTGCTCCCCGCGGGCGAGACGGCGTTCCTGACCGACGATTATGCGCCGGTAGACCGGCTCCTTTCGCGCCTTCTGACCGATCCGGCGCTGGCGGAACGGTAGAGCGCCCGGCCCTTGCGCCGGCCCCGGACTTGATTTGGGGCCTCGCGGAAATGAGCGCCCCGCTCCCCTCATCGGGGCCCCGGCTCAGGGCCGGGGCCGGCAAAGGCGTCACGCGCGCCATTTTCAGATTAGGTATCTATTTCAGATATATAAGCCCTCTGCACACCGTGTGCACATAGCCCGGCTCACCCGCCCGCGGCTTCCTGCGCGATCTCGTCCAGCAATGCCTCGACCTCCTTCATCGCGCCCTCCGGCATGGGTCGGTAGCCGATCATCACCGCGCCCTCCCGCTCCGCGACGAATATCCCGTAGGGGCAATGGGCGATGTTCATCGGGTCCGCCTCCATCACCTTGCGGGAGAGGACGGCGGAGCAGAAGAGGAAGACGTCCGCCTCGGCGAAGAGCGTCTCGGCGCCCCCCACATCAGCCTTCGTCCGCTCCAGCATCTCGCCCACATGGCTCACATAGTCGATAACGAGCCCGCGCCCGACGATGGCGCTTTCCACGGCGAAGGCCGCGTCCTCGAACGAGCCGTCGAAAGGATAGGTCTTGGCGCCTTCGGCCGAGGCCGCGAGGGGCAGGGCGAGGGCGAGCAGGGTTCCGGCGATCCGTTTCATCTCAACCTCCAGAAATGCGCCGCCCCGGCGCGGGGGCCGGGGCGGCGGGGTTTCAGCCGAACATGTCGGCGGTGATCCCGGCATACCAGCCGAGGCTTTCCTCGTAGGTCTGCTTCCTCAGCGCCGCGTCCTCTCCCGTCTGGCTGATGAAGCTCTCGGTCGAGGCGATCTTTTCCGGCGTCGCTTCGTAGTTGGCGCCGACCTTCACGCCATCCTCCGCGTCGATCAGAGACCAGCAGGTGTTCGAGAACTTGGCGGGGAAGACCTTGGAGCCGGTGAGCGCGCCGCGGACCGCCATGGCGCAGACCTTGGCCTGGCTGTTGGCGGCGAAGCCGGATTTCGGCATGTCCCCCTGCGCCGCGGCGTCTCCCAGCACATGGACATTCTCGTCCATCTTGGAGGACATGTCGGCGGCGTTCACCGGCGCCCAGCCCGAGTCCGCCGTCAGCCCCGCGGCGGCGGCGATCATGCCCGCCTTCTGCGCCGGTATGACGTTGACGGCGTCCGCCTTCACCACCTCGCCGTCGATCACGACCTCCATGGAGCCGGGGCGCACCTCGACATTGCCGCCGCCGAAATCCGGCCCGATCCGCTCGATCATGCCGGGATAGTGTTTGCCCCAGCCCTCCTCGAAGAGCGCCTGCTTGGAGAACTTCTCCTTCGGGTCGGCGACGAGGATCTTCGCGGTCGGGTTCTTCGCCTTCAGCGCATGGGCGACCATGGAGATGCGCTCATAGGGCCCCGGCGGGCAGCGATAGGGGTTCGGCGGGGCGATCATGACGAAGGTTCCGCCCGCGGGCATGGCGTCGATCTGCGCCTTCAGCGCGGCCTGCGTCCCGCTCTTGTAGCCGTGTGGCATGACCCCGGCATCCGCCTCCGACCAGCCGGGGACGGAGCCTTCCACGAATTCGATGCCGGGGGAGAGGATCAGCCGGTCGTAGGGAAGGGAGCCGCCGCCCGCGAGCGCGACCGTCTTCGCCGCCCGGTCCACCCCTGACGCCATGTCGTGGACGACCGTGACGCCGCCTGCCTCGAGCCCGGCATAGGAATGTTCGAGCGACTCCCAGGTCCGGAAGCCGCCGATATAGAGGTTGGAGAAGAAGCAGGTGTGATAGGTTTTCGACGGCTCGACCAGCGTGACCTCGATCTCCCCCTTCGAGTCCTTCGCGATGTAGCGCGCCGCGGTGGCGCCGCCCGCGCCGCCGCCGATGACGACGACGCGCGGCTTGCCCTGCGCGCGGAGCATCGGCGCAGCGAGCAGCGCAGAGGCTGCGGCGCCGGCGCCGAGAAATCCGCGGCGGCTTAGGTGAATGGACATGGCTTCCTCCCGGTTCTGGTTCTTGTTCAGTCGATCTTCGCGAAAAAGGCGGCGAGGCCGGCGATCTCCTCATCGGAGAGCCGCGCGGCGACGAGCTGCATCGCCGGGTTCGCCCTGTGCTTCGCCCGGTAGGCGTGGAGCGCCGTGACGAAATCGTCCTCGTTCCAGCCGGTGATGGACGGAATCCCCTCGTCCGCCCCGTCGACCTGATGGCAGGTGACGCATTCGCCGGAGAGATATTCGCCGTAATCCGGGTCGCCCTGGATGGCGAGGATGGCGGCGGCGACCTGCGGGTCCCCGCCCGGATTGGTCGGCGCGCTTTCAGGGATGTCCGAGGGCTTGTCGGAATAGGCGCGGAGGAAGGCGATGATCGCCGCCCGCTCCGCCTCGTCCCGAACGCCGCGGAAGTTCATGCGGGTGCCGGAGACGAGCGTCTTGGGGTTTTCGAGATAGAGGTGCAGCTTCTCGTAATCCCAGACGAGGCCGTCATTCCCCATGCGCACGATGTCCGGCGAGTATCGGAAATCCTCCAGCGCGCCGGCCTTCCGCCCGAAGACGCCGTTCAGATGCGGCCCCGTCGCATGTTTCGCGCCGGGGCCGATCTTGTGGCAGGAGGCGCATTTCCGGAAGGCCGCCTCGCCCGCCGCGACCTGCGCCCGGTCCGCCGAGGCGGGCGCGGCGAGGGCGAGGAGGAGGGCGAGGGCGAGCCGGGTCATTGCGAGACCGATCTCAGGTATTCGATCACCGCCGCCCGCTCCTCCGCCGTCTTGAGGCCGGCGAAACTCATCTTCGTGCCCTTGGCGAAGTCCTTCGGCTTTTCGAGGAAGGCGTGGAGCGCCGCCTCGTCCCATGTCGCGCCGCTCTCCGCGAGTTCCGCGAAGGCCTTGGAGTATTTGTAGCCCTCCGCCTGGCCGATCGGCGCGTCGACGATCCCGTGGAGAACGGGGCCCGTGCCGTGCTTCGCCCCGGCCTCCACCTTGTGGCAGGCCTTGCACTTCTTGAAGAGCGTCTCGCCCTCCGCCGCGAGCGCGGCGTCGAAGGCGGCGTTGGCGGGCTCGGCGGCGGCGACGACGACAGGCTCCGCCTCCGCCTTTTTCTCCGGCTCGGCGGCGGGGGCGGGCGGCGCGCCGTCCCCTTCGAGGCTGACGCCGACGGGCGCCGAGCCGTCCTCCGGCGTCACGTCGAGCACGGCGGCGCGGGCGGTGATCCGCACGTCCGTCTTGCAATCCGTCATGCAGATATCGCGCGGACCGGCGAAAGCCTCCTCTGCGCGGTCGTCCGGGAAGAACCCGGCGGCGTTCGGCATCTCGACTTCGAGGAAATTCTCCTTCGAGAGCGTGAACTCGTCATCCACGATGTCGTTGAGATAGAGGATGTAGGCGACGAGCGCATAGGTCTCGTCCGGGCTCAGCGACTGCGCCTCGCCGAAGGGCATGGCGCGGTGGACATAATCGTAGACGGTGGAGAGATAGGGCCAGTAGGAGCCCACGGTCTTGACCGGATGCTCCGCCTTCAGCGTGTCGATCCCGCCCGCGAGCACCGGCCAGCGGCCGGCGCCCTCGCCGAAATCGCCGTGACAGACGGCGCATTTCTCGGTGAAGAGCTCCTCCCCGGTCGCCACGTCGCCGGAGCCTTCGGGAAGGCCCGCGCCGTCGGGCCGGATGTCTATGTCCCATGCCGCGACTTCTTCGGGGAGCGCCGCGCGGCCGAGTCCGAAGTTCTGCGCGGCGGCGCCGCCGGCGACCGCGAGAGACAATGCGGCGAGCGTGAGCGCCTTAGGAAATCTCGACATTTTCCGCCTCCCCGGACTCGTTCACGGCCCAGGTCTGGATGCCGTTGTTGTGGTAGATGGAGTTTTCGCCCCGCGCCTTGCGGAGCTCGTCCTTGGTCGGCTGGACATAGCCGGTGGAATCATGCGCGCGGGACTGGAGGAGGAGCGGCCGCCCGTCCCAGACGAAATCGTGGTAAAAACGGTGCATGGACTTGTCGAGGCTCGGCCCGTCCATCCGCGCCTCCACCCAGTTCGCCCCGCCGTCCAGCGTCACGTCCACCCGCGGGATCGTGCCGCGGCCGGACCAGGCGACGCCGGTCAGCACCATCGGCCCCGGCCCGTGCGTGATCGGCGCCTGCGGGGAGGGGTTGGTGATGACGGATTTCGCGTCCATCTCCCAGGTGAAGAACCGCGCCTTCCCGTTCGGCAGGAGGTCGGTGTATTTCGACGTCTCCTCCCGGTGGTGCCAGGGCTCGTCCCCCACCTCGATGCGGCGGAGCCACTTGACCCACATGTTGCCTTCCCAGCCCGGCACGACGAGCCGGACGGGATAGCCCTGTTCGGGGCGGAGCGCCTCGCCGTTCATCTTGAAGGCGACCAGGCAATCCTCCATCGCCTTCTCCATCGGGATGGAGCGGGTCATGGCGGAGGCGTCCGCGCCCTCGGGGAGGATCCACTTGCCGGTCGTCTTCACGCCCGCCTCGTTGAGGAGGTCGGAGAGGCGGACGCCGGTATACATCACGTTGTGGATCATGCCGTGCGTGAACTGGCAGCCGTTCAGCTGCGCGCCGCGCCATTCCATGCCGCTGTTCGCCGCGCATTCGAGGAAATGCACGCGATTCACGCGCGGGAAGCGCATCAGGTCCGAAAGGGTGAAGACGAGCGAGCGGTCAACGAGGCCGTTGATCATCAGCCGGTATTCCGCCGGGTCCACCTCCGCGATGCCGGCATGGTGCCGCTCGAAGCAGAGGCCGTTCGGGGTGATGATCCCGTCCAGCTCATGGAGCGGCGTGAAGTTGACGGAGCTGACCGCATCGGCGGTGAGCCACGGCACGTCCCGCCGCACGACATGCGCCTCGAACGGAGAGGGATAGCCGTAGGGCCGCGCGTCCACCCCCTCGCCGAGATACTGGGCCCAGGGCTGTTTCTCGAGGATCGCCGGGTCGCCCGCCCGCGCCGCGCCGGCGCCGAGAAGCGCGCCCCCGGCGGCGACGGCGCCGCCGGTGAGGAAACCGCGCCTTGTGGATTTCGCTTCGCTCATCATTGCCTCCCGTTCAGGCGCCCGTCACGCGGACGGACTTGTTCGGATCGACGCTCACCACGCCTTTCCGGGCGATGTGGCTCTCCACCACCTCCCAGATCGGCGGGCCCTCGGTTCCCTCGTTGACGGAGGCCCAGCCGGCGACGACGTATGTCCGGGCCGGGTCGATGGCCTCGCCGGTGGCGAGATGCGTCATGTCGGTGATCCGCGCGCCCATCGGCTTCGCGACGTCGATGGAGTAGCCCATGCCCCCGACGCGGACCATGTCCCCGCCCTGCTGGTAATAGGGGTCGGGGTTGAAGAGATTGTCCGCCACGTCCTCCAGGATTGTGTGGATCGTCTCGCCCGTCATCTCCACGCGATAGGCTGCGGGGTAGGACATGGCGGTGGCGTTGTGGATATCCTCCCGCGTGATCTCGTCCCCCGGCATCAGGGAGGGGCCCCAGCGGAAGCCGGGGGAGAAGGCGAGGTCCGCCTCCCGCTCCTCGATCAGGGCGTTGCAGATCAGGTCGTCCCATGTGCCGTTGAAGTTGCCGCGGCGATAGAGGAGCGAGTCCGTCCGCCCGATCACCTCGCGGAGCCGCGCCTCGTGGGGTGCGCGCGTCTCGTCGATCAGCGCGGCCATTTCCGGGTCGGGCGCGATCACGTCGGAGAAGACGGGGATGAGGCGGTGGCGGAAGCCCTTCACTGCTCCCTCCCGCACGTCGAGATCGAGCCGGGTGACGAATTTGCCGTTGGAGCCGGAGGCGATCAGCATGGTATTGCCGACGAGCACGGGCTCGGGCAGCGCGTCATGCGTATGGCCGGTCAGGATCACGTCGATCCCCTCCACCTGGCCCGCCAGCTTCCGGTCCACGTCGAAGCCGTTATGGGAGAGGAGGACGACGAGCTCCGCCCCCTCGCCCCGGACCTCCGCGACCAGCTCCGCGACCCGCTCCTCCCGCACGCCGAAGGAGAGGCCGGGGAACATCCAGCCCGGATTGGCGATGGGCATGTAGGGGAAGGCCTGCCCTATCACGGCGATCTTCACGCCGCCGCGCTCGAACATCTTGTAGGGCTCGTAGGCCGGCTCGTCCCATTCGCTGTCGAAGATGTTCGCGCCAAGGAAGGGGAAGGGCAGGGCGGAGATCAGCTCGTCCACCCGCTCCCGCCCGAGCGTGAACTCCCAGTGCGCCGTCATCGCGTCGGGCGCGAGGAGGTTCATCACGTCCACCATGTCCTGCCCCTTCGTCGCCTCGGAGACGTAGGAGCCCGTCCAGGTGTCGCCCCCGTCGAGCAGCAGCGCCTCGGGCCGCGCGGCGCGGATCGCCTTGACGATGGTCGCCACCCGGTCGAGCCCGCCCATCCGGCCGTAAGCCTTGCCGAGCTCGATGAAGTCGACATGCGTGAGGGCGTAGGCCTCGGGCGTTCCGGGCTTCAGGTCGAACATTTTCAGGAAGTCGGCGCCGGTGACATGCGGCGGCTTTCCGGCCGCCATGCCCACGCCGAGATTGATCTCCGGCTCGCGGAACCAGAGCGGCTTCAGCTGGGCGTGGATGTCCGTCACATGGATGATCGTGACGTTGCCCGTCGTCTCGAAATCGAGGAGCTGCGCCTCCGTCAGCCCCTGCTGCGCCATCAGCCGGGTCCAGCCTCCGCCGCCGAGAAGGGCGGCGGCGGCGACGCTCGCCTGGAGAAAGTCGCGGCGGGAGATCATTATCACACCCTTTTGTCTCCGGGTTCCACATCAACCCGGTGTTGAACTCAGAAACGAAACGGCCCCCGCGCCGGGCGCGGGGGCCGCTGGATCACTGCCTGACGGAAGGAGTCTCGATCATCAGCCCCGCGCCGCGGGTGGCGAGATAGGCTTCCAGCGCCACGAACTCGTCCGATCCCGGCTTCCAGGGCTCGGCCCGCGCATCCTTCACGCAGCCTTCGAGGCGGCGGTGGAGCGAACCGATGTTCTGCCATTTCAGCCGATAGGTCGGGAAGCCGTTGCTCTGCCCCTGGCTGAGATGGTCCGCCCGCAGCATGTAGCCGGTATTGGCCTCATGGCAGGTGGCGCAAGCGAAATCGAGCTGGCCCATGCGGGTGTAGTAGATTTCCTTCCCCCGCTCCTGCCATTCGGCCATGCCGCCCGACATGTCCGGTGCGACGGGCATCCCGCGGGACTGGAGGCCGATCAGCGCGGTCATGCCGAGCATCTCCTGGCTCTCCCATTTCCAGGGCTCCGCCTCCTGATGGGTCTCGATGGACCAGTTGATCCACTGCTCCATCGTGAGCGGCCTGCCCGCCGCCTCGGACCATTTCGGCATCACGGCGCGGAGGCCGGCGAGTTCCGAAACGTCGCCATGGCAATCAGCGCAGGATTTGCCGGAGGCGCCGGCCGGCTTGCCCCAGAGCTCGATCCCGTATTCCACGGCGACCATGGCCGGGTTCTCGAAATCGTCCATCTGGAGCGCCTGCGTCTCGTCCGTGCGGAAGCGCCAGCCGGAATAGAGCTTGTCCAGCGGATGCCCCTCGGGCGCGGGCGCCTCCGTGGCGATCTCGACGCCGTCGACGACCAGCTTGTCCTCGTCGGGCCCGGCGTGGGCTCCGGCGGCCCCGATTGTTACGGCGGCGAGAGCGGCGAGCGCCCCGAGCGCGAGTCTCATCTTCGTTCCTCCCCTCGGCGCCTGTTTCTCAGGCGACCTCGATCTTCTTGTCTTCGGTGTAGACGGTCCCGTCATCGTCGGTCCAAGCGAAGGCCAGCGTCCCGGTTCCGGGCACCTTCATGTCGAACTCGAAATACGGGTTGGCGGAGACTGCGGGCTCCACCTTGATCCGGATAACCTCCTCGCCCTCGAAGGTTGCGGCGAAGGTGTTGATGATCTTGCGCGGGATGACGTTCCCGTCCTTGTCCTTGCGCTGGCCGCTCTCCATCGGGTGGGAGATCAGCGTCTTGACGGTGATGGTTTCCCCGGCCGAAGCCTTGGAGGGGACCTTCACGCGGGGTTTTACGGCTGCCATGGTCTGTTCCTCCGGGTTCCGTCAGCCGCCGCAGCCGCCGATGGTGACTTTCACGTTGCGCGAGGCGCGGGCGTAGGAGCCGTCCGCCATGCGGGCGACGGCGACGAGGTCCTGCGTGCCGGCGAGGCGGACGCGGGTCGCGGCGGCGGATCGCGCGGCGAGCGGGCCGAAGGTGATCTCGGCGACGCCGGCGTTCGGGTTGCCGGCGGCGACGATCAGGATCGCCGTCGCGCCCTCTGCGGAGACGTCCACGGGCACCGTGTTGCCGTTCTCCGCGATTTCCGGGGCGCCGATCGTCACGCCGCCCTCCGTCGTCGCCGCGCCGCCGGTGAAGGCCGCGATCAGCTCCTCCGCGTTGTTCGTCGCCGCCCACGTGCGGAGCGGCAGCATCGTCGCCGCACCGGCCCCGAAAGCGAGCGCGATGGCGCCTCGTCTCGTCAGGTTCATGTCAATCTCCCTTCCGCCGGGCATTTCCGGCTCATTCCTTAAGGGTGGCGAGATAGGCGACCACATCCTCGACCTGCTGCGCGGTCAGGATCGTCTTGCCCTCGTACTGCGCGCCAATTCGGATCGCTTCCGAAGGGTCACGGTAGAAGGCGGGCATCGCCGTGCCCTCGAACATCATCTTCGCGTTGACGATGATCCCGCGCAGCTCCTCCACAGTCCAGCGGTCGGCGACGCCGTCGAGCGGCGGGCCGATCTCGCCGTGGAAGGGCTGCTCCTCCATCTCGGAATTCTGGTGGCAGGCGAGGCAATTGCCCATGCTGCGGGTGAACACCGCCTTGCGGCCCTCCGCCGGGTCCCCGGCGACGCCGGTGAGCGACTCCGCGACCGCGCCGTCCGTGAAGGAGACGGCGAGCGGCGCGATCTCCGACGCATTCGCCGCGGCGGCGGCCCCGATGATGGCGATGGCGGTCAGCCTGGCTCTCATGTTCGTCCTCCCCGGTTCGCCCTTGCTTCGGGCGACTCTCTGACGCAGCGACATTCGCATGCTTGAATACGGTAGGCAACAACAAATTCAGATTACAATATGTGAGTGGGGAATGCCGCTACTGCGTCTGCTTCGCCGCGAGCTTGCGGGCGTGGTATTTCTGGAAGTGCTCCTCGCCATCGTAGCCCTTCTCCCGCACCCATTCGAACATGTGGAGCGAGGTGAGCTTGCCGAAGGCGCCGGGCATGGTCGCCACCGCGGCCTCGTTCGCCGGCCCCTCCGGCGCGGCCTCCGGCATGAAGAGGATGGTCGGCGTGAAGACGACGCCCCAGCGCCCCGCCATTTCCTTTTCCGGCAGGGCGGTCCCGTCGAAATCGGTCACCTCCTCGTCGCCGAAGAGGTTCATCTGCACGACCATGAAGTTCTCGGCGATGTAGGCGGCGATCTCGGGGTCGGAGAACACCTCCTCGTGCAGCTTCTCGCAATAGATGCAGCCGCGCTGTTCGAAGATCACCGCGAGGCGCTTGCCCGCCTCCGCGGCGGCTTCGAGGTCTTCGCCCATGTCCTTGAAGGTGACGGAGAACCAGGGCTGCTTGTGAAGACCGTCCTCGCCGATCTCCGCGGCGGCGGCGCCGAGCGGGGCGAGGGCGAGCAAGGTGGCGGCTGCGAGTCTCTTCATGGCGTCCTCCCTATTGCAGCGTTCCGATGTCCGGCGCGATGCGGAGCATCCACTCTGCGATCACGTTGATCTTGTTCGTCGCGATGAGCGCGGCGAAGGCGACGAGCGCGCCGCCCATCACCTTCTCCACCTTCGGAAGATGGCGGCGGAAGCCTTTGGCCCATCGCAGGAACGGCCCGACGAAGAGCGCCGCGAGAACGAAGGGCGCCGTCATCCCGACCGCATAGAAGAGCAGCAGGAGCGCGCCCTCCGCCGCGCTTTCCTGCGCGCCGGCGGTGAAGAGGATCGTCGCCAGAACCGGGCCCACGCAGGGCGTCCAGCCGAAGGCGAAGGCGAGGCCGACGAGATAGGCCCCGGCGAGGCCCCAGCGCCGCTCCCCCGCGTCGATCCGCGCCTCGCGGTACAGGAATCCGATCCGGAAGACGCCGAGGAAATGCAGCCCGAGCAGCAGGATCACCGCGGCGGCGACCCAGCGCAGCTCATCGAACCAGCCGCGGAGATACTGCCCGAAGGTCGTCGCGGTCGCGCCGAGGCCGACGAAGATGGTGATGACGCCCAGCGCGAAGAAGACGGAGGACAGCACGACGCGCCGCCGCGCAGCGCCTTCGAGCGGCCCGCCCGTCAGGCTCTCCATGCTCATGCCCGCGAGGTAGCAGAGGTAGAAGGGCACGATCGGCAGGATGCAGGGCGAAAGGAACGAGAGAAGCCCCGCAAGGCCCGCAGCGCCGTAGCCGATGTCGAAGCCCATCGCCGCCCTCTTCCAAAAACATATTCGATTTAGTATATGTGAAGAAAGGAGCCGTCAATGAACCTTCTCCGGGCGCTCTTCGTCGTCATTGCGCTCGGCGCCCCCGCTTCCGCGGCGGAACTGGTGATGGTGGAGGAGGCGGGCTGCCCCTGGTGCGCGCGCTGGAATTCGGAGGTCGGACCGGCCTATCCGAAGACGGAGGAGGGGCGCCGCGCGCCGCTCCGGCGCGTCGACCTTCACGCCCTGCCCGGCGACGTCGCCTTCGCGACGCCGCCGCGCTTCACGCCGACCTTCGTTCTGGTGGAGGCGGGGCGGGAGGTCGGACGGATCGAAGGCTATCCGGGGGACGAGTTCTTCTGGGTTCTCCTCGCCCGGCTGCTGGATTCGCTCCCGCGCGGGCCGGGGGGCGGGACATGACGCCTCATTTTCCTTTCGCCGAAGGCGCTTCATATGTCGGGTGACGACGCCATAGGATGGAATGCGCGGGGAGCCTGTTTCGTGCCTTTGCCTGTGTTCGAAGAGGGGCTGAGCGAGGACGAGCTTGACGGAATGGTCGAGAACGCCCGCAACGCGACCAATTTCCTGAAGGCGCTGGCGCATGAAGGGCGGCTTCTGCTGCTCTGCCATCTCGCATCAGGCGAGAAATCGGTCACGGAGCTGGAGGAATTGCTCTCCGCCCGGCAGGCCGCCGTCTCCCAGCAGCTCGCGCGCCTCCGGCTCGAAGGGCTCGTCGAGTTCCGGCGGGACGGCAAGGCGATCTATTATCGCTTGCATGACGAGCGGGCGCGGCGGATGATCGAACTTGTCTACGACATGTTCTGCAACCCGGACGCCATAAAGAAATAGCCGGGAGCCGCCAGGGGAGGGCGCGGACATGGAAATGTCTGACGGCGCCCTTCTGGCGCTGATCGGCTTCGGCGGGGGCCTCCTGCTCGGCCTCGCGGCGCGGCTCGGCAGGTTCTGCACGCTCGGCGCGGTGGAGGACGCCCTCTATGGCGGGTCGACGGCGCGGCTGCGCGCCTGGGCGCTGGCGCTTTCGCTCTCGATCCTTCTCGTCCATGCCGGCGCGGCGCTCGGGCTCGTCGATTTCGGCTCCTCGATCTACGCGGCTCTGGCCTGGAGCCCGGCCGCGTCGATCCTCGGCGGGCTCGCCTTCGGCTACGGCATGGCGCTGGCCGGCAATTGCGGCTACGGGGCCCTCGCGCGGCTTGGCGGCGGCGACCTCCGGGCCTTCGTCGTGGTGATCGTCATGGGCCTCGCCGCGGCGATGACGATCGGCGGGCCGCTCGCCCCGCTCCGCGCCGCGCTTCTCCCGGCCGTTCCGGCCGAGGGCGCGGCCTTCGGCGCGGCGGACGGGCTCTTCGGCCTCGCCGGGGTCCCGCCGCTGCTCACGGCGGCGCTCGTATCCGCCGCGCTTGCGATCTGGGCGCTTCGCGACGCAGCCTTCCGCCATGCGCGGCGGCTCTTGCTCTCCGCCGTCGCGGTCGCTCTCGCCATCGCGTCCGGATGGGTGGGGACGAGCCTCGTCGCGGCGGAGAGCTTCGCGCCGCTCCGCGCGGAGTCGCACACCTTCACCGCCCCGCTGGGGGAGAGCCTCTTCTGGCTGATGACGTCGAGCGCGGGGGGCCTTTCCTTCGGCGTCGGTTCGGTGGCCGGCGTGCTCGCCGGCGCCTTTCTCGGCTCGGTCCGGCGCGGGCATTTCCGGTGGGAGGCCTGCGACGACCCGCGGGAGCTCGGGCGCCAGATGTTCGGCGCGGCGCTGATGGGCGTGGGCGGCGTCGTCGCGCTCGGCTGTTCGGTGGGGCAGGGGCTCACCGCCTTCTCCGCCCTCGCCTGGAGCGCGCCGGTGACGATGGCGGCCATCGCCGCGGGCGCCGCGCTGGGGCTCCGCCAGCTCATCCACGGCTTCCCCTCCTTCGGCCGCGGCTGAGGCCGCGCCGCCGGCGCTCAGGGCCGCTCGCCCTCGATCAGCGCCGCCATCTTCGCGCGGAGCGCGGCGGAGGGCTCGGGGAACCTTTCCTCCAGCGTCTCGGCCCGGAGGATGCGGTCGAGCCGGAAATGCCTCTCCGCCCCCCGCAGCTCGCAATGCGCGATCATCGTCCAGACGGCGCGCCAGCGGAGGAGGGCGAAAGGGTGGATCACCCGCTCCGTCTCCGCCCCCGCCTCGTCCCGGTAGACGATGCGCAGCTTCCGCGCCGTCTCCGCCGCGCGGCGCACGGCGCGATGCAGCGTCCGGCGCTCCGCCAGTTCCGTCGGCGGGGCGTGGTAGGGGGAGAGGTCGGCCCGCCGCAACCCGGCCTCGCCGAGCGCCGCGCGGAGCTTCGCCTCCGCCCGCCGCGCCGCGCGGGCGAGATCGTCATCGGTGAAGGCGCGCGTCATGCGGAGGCCGACGAGCAGCGCCTCCACCTCCTCCCCGTCGAAGCTGAGCGGCGGCATTTCCCAGCCCGAGGCGAGGCGGAAGCCGACGCCCGCCTCCCCGTCGATCGGCGCGCCCGCGGCGCGAAGCGCGTCGATGTCGCGATAGATCGTGCGCGGGGAGACTTCGAGATCGGCGGCGAGCGCCGCGGCGGTGACGGCGAGCCGCCGGCCGCGGAGCAGCTCCGCCAGCCGGAAGAGCCGCTCCGCCCGGTTCATCAGGCCGCCGAAACGACGGGAAGGTGACGCATCTCCACGCTCGCGCCCTCGATGGCGCGGGCAAAGGCGCTCCCGCCCATCGCATTGCCGAAGGCTGCGGCCGCGGCGGAGGCCGAGGCCTCATCCTCCCAGAGCACGAAGTCGCGGAACCAGCCTTCCCCCTCCTCCACCAGCATCCGGGAGCGGAAGCCGGGCTGGCGGGAGGCCCATTCGGTCACGAGCGGCGCTGCGGCGCGGAACGCCGCCTCGTCCGCCCCCGCGGCGAGGCGGAAGCGGACGGATTCGAGGCATTGTGTGGTCATCTGAGGTCTCCTGTTCCCAACGGTGCGGCGTCCTCGCCGCGCGGGAGACGAGACGACGGGGCCGTGACGGGCCATGTCAGGAGCCTCCCGCCCGGCCCTCAGGGGAGGATCATCGTCCCCGCCCCGTGCTCGGTGAAAAGCTCGAGGAGGCAGGCATGCGGCTGCCGGCCGTCCATGATGACGACGGCCTTCACCCCGGCGCGAATCGCGCCGAGCGCCGTCTCCACCTTCGGGATCATGCCGCCGTGGATCACGCCGGAGGCGCGGAGCCGGTCCACATCCTCCGCCGTCAGGCGGGTCAGCACCTCGCCCTCGGCGTTCTTGACGCCCGAGACGTCGGTGAGAAGGAGGAGCCGCTCCGCCTTCATCGCCCCGGCTACGGCCCCGGCGGCCGTGTCCCCGTTGATGTTGTAGGTCTCGCCGTCCCTCCCGACACCGACAGGGGCGACGACGGGGATGAAGTCGCCCTTGATGAACATGCGCAGCACGTCCGGGTTCACCTCGACCGGCTCGCCGACGAAGCCGAGATCGAGCACCTTCTCGATGTTGCTCTCGGGGTTACGGCTCCAGGTCAGTGCCTTTTCGCAGACGATGAGGTCGGCGTCCTTGCCCGAGAGGCCCACGGCGCGGCCGCCCTGCGCGTTCAGCGCCTGCACGATCCGCTTGTTGATGAGCCCGGCGAGGACCATCTCGACGACCTCGACCGTCTTCTCGTCGGTCACGCGCCGCCCCTCTACAAATTCGGAGACGATGCCGAGCTTCGCGAGCATCTCGTTGATCTGCGGCCCGCCGCCATGGACGACGACGGGATGAAGGCCGCATTGCTTCATCAGTACGATGTCGCGCGCGAAGCCGGCCATCGCCTCGGAGTCGCCCATCGCATGGCCGCCGAACTTGACGACGACAGTCGCGCCGGCATGGCGTTGCAGATAGGGCAGGGCCTCGCTCAGCGTGCGGGCGGTGGCGATCCAGTCGCGTTTCATGGCGCGCGAAACCTCCATGGGCGTCTCCTCTTCCGGGCGAACCGGGGCGTCTGGCGCTGCATAACGCCGCGGCGCGCCGGAGGCCACAGGAGGATCGCATTGCGACCTCCGCGGCCGGCGCCGCGGCGCTTATTCCGGCAGCGTCACCACCCGGTAGATGGAGAGCACGAGGTCGGAGAGCGTGACCTCGCCCAGCGTCTCCCCGATCATCGCCTCCACCGCGCCGCTGCGGAAGGCGCGGCTCAGCGCGGCGTCGGCCAGAAGGCGGAGGCGCGTCTCGCCGCGCCGCATCGTCAGCGCATAGGGCTCGAAGGAGAACTGGCCGGGCGCGAATTGCAACGGCGTACGCGGGCGGAGCAGGCCGAGCTGATAGCGGAGGATCGCGGCGTCGCCGAAATAGGCGGCGACATGGCCCGAAGCGAGCGCCTCCAGCCCGTCCACATGGCTCTCGTAGCCGACGATCTCGGCCCCCGCGGCGCCCCGGGCGGCGAGGATATCGGGGAGGAGCGCGGCGGTCGTCGTCCCCTGGAGGACGCCGACCACCTCCCCGGCGAGCGCGGGGAAGCCGGCTCCGGGGCCGGCGCGGAAGACGGCTCCCATGCCGTCGATGAAATAGGGGATCGAGAAGTCGAACCGCTCGCGCCGCGCGAGGGTCTGCGTCGTCGGCCCGCAGAGCATGTCGATCCGCCCCGATTCAAGGGCTTCGAACCGGTCCGCCGCGGTGACGGGGACCCAGCGGATGCGCAGGTCGGGGCGGCCCGTCGCGCGAGAGACCTCCTCCGCCACCGCCTCGCAGAGCCGCACGGCGAGGCCCGCGGGGCGCCCGGCCTCGACATGGGAAAAGGGCGGCGCGTCCGTCCTGTGGCCGAGCGCGATCTCCCCGCTGGCGGCCACACTGTCGAGCACGTCGGCGCGCGCCGGGGCGGCGAGGAGGCAGAGGAGGAGGAGGAAGGCCCGCAGGATCATCGTCACGCTCCCGATTTTGCGGAGCGTAGCGGCGCGGGGAGGCGGCGTAAATCGGCCGGCTTGCGGGCGCGGGGGGCGCGGCGTAGAGAACCGGCTAAGCAAGAAGGAGCCCGCCCATGCCGCTCGACGCCCCCCTGCTCGCCTTCGAGGAGCCCGCCGCCAAGCGCATCGAGGGCGCGACGGGTGAATGGGAGATGGTGATCGGGATGGAGGTCCATGCCCAGGTCGCCTCGAAATCCAAGCTCTTTTCCGGCGCCTCCACCGCCTTCGGCGCGGAGCCGAACACGAATGTGAGCCTCGTGGACGCTGCGATGCCGGGGATGCTGCCGGTCATCAACGCCTTCTGCGTCGAGCAGGCGGTGCGGGCGGGGCTCGGGCTCCGGGCGAAGATCAATCTCCGCTCGGTCTTCGACCGGAAGAACTATTTCTATCCCGACCTTCCGCAGGGCTATCAGATCAGCCAGTTCAAGCACCCGATCGTGGGCGAGGGCGAGGTGATCGTCGATCTCGCTCCGGGCGTCGCGCGGCGCGTCGGGATCGAGCGCATCCATCTCGAACAGGACGCCGGCAAGTCGATCCATGACATGGACCCTTCGCTCTCCTTCGTCGATCTCAACCGCACTGGCGTCGCGCTGATGGAGATCGTCTCCCGCCCGCATATCCGCGGCCCGGAGGAGGCGGCGGAATATGTGCGGAAGCTCCGGCAGATCCTCCGCTATCTCGGCGCCTGCGACGGCAACATGCAGGAGGGGAGCCTCCGGGCGGACGTGAACGTCTCCGTTTGTCGGCCGGGCGACTATGAGCGCTTCCGTGAGACAGGGGATTTCGGGCATCTCGGCACTCGCTGCGAGATCAAGAACATGAACTCGATGCGCTTCATCCAGCAGGCGATCGACTTCGAGGCGAAGCGGCAGATCGCCATTCTGGAGGATGGCGGCAAGGTCGATCAGGAGACGCGGCTCTACGACCCGTCGAAGGGCGAGACGCGCTCGATGCGCTCCAAGGAGGAGGCGCACGATTACCGCTATTTCCCCGATCCCGACCTCCTGCCTCTCGAATTCAGCCAGGACTTCGTTGACGGGATCGCCGCGAGCCTGCCGGAGCTGCCGGACCAGAAGAAGGCCCGGTTCGTGCGCGATTACGGCGTGACCGAATACGACGCGGGGGTTCTGACCGCCGAAGTCGAAAGCGCGGACTTCTTTGAGGCGGTCGCATCGGGGCGGGACGGGAAGACGGCGGCCAACTGGGTGATCAACGAGCTTTTCGGCCGGCTGAACAAGGAGGGGCTCGCCGTCTCCGCCAGCCCGGTTTCCGCCGCGCAGCTCGGCGGGGTGATCGACCTTATCGCGAGCGGAGAGATTTCCGGCAAGATCGCGAAGGACCTGTTCGAAATCCTCTGGGCGGAGGGCGGTATCCCGGCGGAGATTGTCGAGGCGCGGGGGATGCGTCAGGTGACCGATACCGGCGCCATCGAGGCGGCGGTGGACGAGGTTATCGCCGCCAACCCGGAGAAGGCGGCGCAGGCGCGGGAGAAGCCCTCCATGGCCGGCTGGTTCGTCGGCCAGGTGATGAAGGCGACCGGCGGCAAGGCCAACCCGCAGGCCGCGGGCGAACTTGTGAAGCGGAAGCTCGGGATCGAGTGAGGCCGGTCGGCCTCAGCCGCCCGGCATCGAGGTCATCACGGCGTCGATCACCGCATCGTTGACGGTGACGCCAAGCTCCGCCTGCTTGGCTGCGATGAAGAGCGTCAGCGCGTCGGAGGCGGCCATCTGGTTCATCTGGCGCTCCAGAGACTGGCGGAGCGCGGCGTTGGCCTCGCTCGCTTCGCCGGGGGCTATGGAGAGGAGCGTGGCGACGATGACGGCGGGCTCCTCAGTCTCGGCCGGCGCGAAGGCCGCGCCGCCCTCCTCCTCCCGGAAGATCGTCTCGATCAGAGCGGGCGGGAGGGAGACCCAGCCCTCAACGCGGGTTTTCGGCCCTTCGGTCTCCGGCTCAAGATCCAGCTCGGCGGCGATGGTTGCGAGTTCCTCCCCGCCCTCGATGCGGGCGACGAGCGCCTCGGCCTTCGCCTCCAGCGCCTCCACGGTGCGGGCGGCGCGCCAGTCCGCCTCGACCTCGGCGCGGACCTCGTCCAGCGGGCGGAGCGCCGCTTCCTTCACCGCCTCCACCCGGAGCACGAAGTATTCGCCGGCGGCGGTCTCCACGAAGTCCCGCTCCTCGCCCTCCTCGGCGGCGAAAAGCTCGGCGAGGAAGGCGCGGTCGGCGGCGAAGCCCGTCGCGCCCGTCCCGTCGGCCGCAACGCCCATGACGCTGCCGAGGGGAAGCGAGAGTTCGGCGGCGATCTCCTCCAGCGTTGCGCCGGCCGCGCGCCGGTCCTCGATCTCCCCGGCGAGTTCGGGCGCCCGGTCTATCGCATGGTCGCGGCGGAGCGTGGCGGTCAGCATCTCCCGCGCATCCTCGAAGGAAGTCGTCTCCGCCGGAACGATCTCCGCCACCTCGACAAGGGCGTGGCCGAAGCCGGTGTCCACCGGGCCGGCTACGCCCGGCGCGGCGAGCGCGAAGGCCGCCTCGCCGGCCGCCGCCGCCACCTCGTTCCGCGTCACGAAGCCGAGATCCACATCGGCCCGCGTTTCGCGCCGCTCGGCGAGAAGGTCTTCGAAGCTCGCGCCGCCCTCGACCTTCGCGAGCGCGGTCTCCGCGGCGGCGCGGTCGTCATAGACGATCTGGAAGAGGCGCCGCCGCTCCGGCCGGTCGAACTCCGCGTTCCGCGCCTCATACATGGAGCGAAGCTCCGCCTCGTCAGGCTCGAAGCCGGCGCCGGCCGCCTCGAGCGAGACATGCAGGAACACGGCGTCGCGCGTCTCGGGCGCGGTGTAGCGCTCCGCATTCGCCTCGTGATGCGCGGCGAGCGCCGCCTCGTCCGGGGCCGCGATCTCTCCTGCCTGATCCGCGCCGAGGGTGACGAAGGCGACGCGGCGCTGTTCGGTCTGGTGACGGTAGAGCGCGTCCACCAGCGGCGCGGGGGCGGCGGCCCCGTCCGTCAGCGCGCGGACGAACTGGTCGCGCGCCAGCGCGCGGCGCGTCAGCGCCTCGTACGCCTCCACCGAATAGCCGCTCTGGGCGAGGAGATAACGGTATTGCGCCTGGTCGAACCCGCCGGAGGCGCTCAGGAAAGACGGGTCGGCGAGGATCGCGTCGCGCACCGCCTCGTCCGGCGCCGAGACGCGGAGGGCGGCCACCGCCTCGTCCAGCGTCGCCTCCTGCGCCAGCCCGGCGAGAACGCGCTGCGGGATGCCGAGGGCCTGCGTCATCTCCCGGTCCAGCGGCTGGCCGAAACGCTGCGCCATTGTCCGCGTCTCGCGCTCCAGCGCATTGGCGAAGCGCTCGGCCGGGATCTTCCGCTCCCCCACCGTCGCGACGGAGGAGGAGAGCCCGCCGGAGAAGACGTCGCCGATGCCCCATACGGCGAAAGAGACGACGAGAAGCGCGAAGAGCGCCTTCGCGACCCAGGTTTTCACGCCGCGTCTGAGCAGGTCGAGCATCGAGCGATCCTTGTTTCCGTCCGCCGGTCTTTGGAGCGCGGACCATATGCGGCGCTGGGGCGGCGACGCAAGTGCGCCACAGCCGGGGCCCCCGCACGACGGCGAGCCGCGCGGCTGCGACAATTTACCTAAAATTAATTTCGATAGCCTATGAACATGCGAGGCACAGGGGTGGAAACCGATGGCTCACGAAGGTTCTGGATCGGCGGCGCCCGAAGCGCTCGTCGTGACGATGAAAGCGGAGCCCGACGGGGCCCTGATGCTTCGCTCGGTCGAACTCGTCGCCCGGCGGTCACGCGTCCGGTTCTCTTTTCCCGGGGAAGCCGACATCGCATCGGCCCTCTCCGGCCCCGCCAGCGCGGAAATGGCGAGCCTCGCCCGCAAGGCGCTTGAGCGGCCGGGGATGCTGGCGATGCCCGATCACGTCGCGCGGCTCGGCGGGCTGGTCCTCTCCGATTGTTCGGTGATCGTCGCCGGCGCGGTGGACGGAGGCGAGCAGATCATGGTCCGCTTCAACCGGCATCGCGGCGCGCTCCTGACCTTTTTCGCCGAAGGCTCGCATGCGCGTCGCGCCCTTGCGGGCGATCCGGAATCGCTGATGATCGAGGCTCTGGAAAAGGCCTACATGCCGCTCTTCGACTTCGCCCAGCATGTCGAGCGGCTGCTGGAGCGCGGCGAGCTCACGGCGGGGACGCCGCCCGTCGACGCGCTGATCTCGATCAACCGGCGCATTCAGGCGTTGCAGGTCTATCGGGCGCTGATGCGCGACGTCGTCGCGGAAGGCGCGCCGGCGCTGCCGCCGCCTCCGTTGCCGCTCCGGCTCGCCTCGTCGCGGTAGGCGCGGCTCTCAGGCGACGCCAGGCGCCATCGCCCGGATCGCCGCTTCGACCCCGCCGGGCGCGAAGGGCGCGCCGATATGCGTCAACGCAAGCTCCACCGCACCGAGCGCGCCGAGAACCATGGGCGCGTTCACATGGCCCATATGGCCGATGCGGAAGGCGCCCGTCTCCGAGATGCCGAGGCCGATGCCGAGCGTGACGTTGAGATTGGTCTCCGCCACCGTCCGCAGCCGCTTCGCGTCGATGGAGCCGGTCAGCACTGTCGTCACCGCATCGGAGCGCTCCGCCGCCTCGGTCATGTTCAGTTCCAGCGGCCCGCCTTCGCCCCAGCGAAGCACCGCGGCGCGGACGCCGGCGGCGAGCGCGGCGTGGCGGGCCCAGACGGCCTCCAGCCCTTCCTCCAGGATCATGTCGAGCGCGGCGCGGAGCGCGTAAAGATGCTGCACCGGCGCGGTGCCGTGGAAGAGCTGGTAGAAGAATTCGGGCTCCGCCCGCTTCTCCCACGCCCAATGAGAGCGGCCGCGGGTAAGCGTGGGCGTCTTCGCCCAGGCCTTCTCCCCGGCCCAGACGAAGCCGAGGCCCGGCGGGGTCATCAGGCCCTTCTGCGAGCCGGCGATCGTCACGTCCGCGCCCCATGCGTCCATCTCGTAGGGGACGCAGCCGAGCGAGGCCATGCAATCGACGAGGAAGAGGGCGGGGTGGCCGGCCGCGTCGATGGCGCGGCGGATGGCGGCGATGTCGTTCCAGCAGCCCGTGGCGGTGTCGATCTGCACGACGAGGATCGCCTTGATCTCATGGTTCCGGTCGGCCCGCAGCCGCGCCTCCACCGCATCCGGATCCACCGCGCGTCGGGGGCGGGCGTTCAGCACCTCGACCTTCACGCCGAGCGCGGAGGCCATTTCCCCCCAGGTGACGGCGAAACGCCCGGATTCGAGCACCAGCGCCGTCTCCCCCGGATCGAGCGTGTTGACCAGCGCGGCCTCCCATGCCGCGTGGCCGTTGCCGATATATATCATCGGCCGCCCCGCCGTGCGCGCGACCTTCGCGAGGTCCGGCAGCATGGCGAAGGTCATCTCGACGAGCTTGCCTTCGTAGATATTCGCGCCCGGCCGGTGCATCGCCCGCAGCACCTCGTCCGGCATCACCGAAGGGCCGGGAATGGCGAGGAAATGGCGGCCGTTGGCGAGGGGCATGGCAGGCTCCGGAGGGATGTGCCCCTCCGCTTTATCACGGCGCGCGAGGAGGGGAAGCGCGGATTGCCGATGGCTCCTTTCACGAAACGTGATGGAAGCCCCTAGTCCTCGCCGTTCTCCCGCCGCGCGCGGCGGATGGCGCGCCGCTCCGCGCGGCTCAGACCGTCTCCCTGATCTTCCGGCCCGTCATCCTCCCCGTCGTCGCCCTCGCGGAGCGCGTCGAGCCGGCGGGCGGCCTCCTCCATCGCGGCGGCGGCGCGCTCGGCCTCTTCGGCGGCGAAGAGATCCGCCGCCGGGGGCGGGGGAGTGGGCGCGGGCTTCGCGAGCGCAGCCTCCGCCTCGTCGAGCTTGTCGGCGAGCATCAGCGCCGCCATGAGGAGAAGGCGCGGCTCGCTCGGCGCCGCGCCGCCGCCGGCGAGAAGCGCCGCCGCCTCAGCGTCGATCCGGCGGGCGAGGGCGGCGACGCGCGGCTCCTGCCCGTCCTCGCAGTGGACGGGATAGGTCCTGCCGCCGACGCGGACCGAAACTTCAGCCATGCGCCGCGACCCCGCCCATCGTCCGCAATTCGATGATGGCCGCGTCGAGCGCCTGCGCGGCCTCCTCCTTCAGCTTCTCGTCCTCGGCCAGCGCCTCCCGCAGCTGCGCGGCCTCTGACTCGGCCGCTTCGGCGCGGGCGAGCGCGGCCTTCAGGGCGCCCTCGTCCGCCTTGCCCCGCGCCTCGACTTCGAGCGCGGCGATCCGCGCCTCCGCATGGGCTGCGCGGCGCTCCGCCTCCGCCGCCGCTGCGCCCGCCGCCGCCCGCTCTGCGCGCAAGGCGGCTTCGAGCGCGCTCACGGCGCCCCGGAGCCGCCCGACCGCTGTCGCCAGATTGCTCATCCCTGTCCCTCTCTCAACGGTCTGATCGGCGCGCCGAATCGACCCGCGCGCCCCTGCCGCGCAGCAACTATCGCCGCGGGGGCGCGGGGGGGCAACGATTAGCCGCCCGCGCCGCCGCGCTTCACGAAGACGGCGAGGCGGCGGGCCTCGCCCCCCTCCTCCCATTCCGCCCGCTCCGCCTCGGCGTAGCCGCGCCGGGCGAGGAGGGGCAGGGCCTTCGCGCTCCGCTCATGACCAAGCGCGAGAGCGATGACGGGGGAATGGCGGCCGATGGTCTTGCGGAGGCCCTTCAGGACTTCCTTCTCCTCCCCGTTCACGTCGATGAGGATCAGGTCCGGCGCCTCTGTGCGGAGAAGCGTATCGCCTGCCCTTACGGGGACGGTCTCCGCGAAGTCGGGCTTCAGACGCGCGGCCCAGGGCGCGGCCGCGTCGCCGCGAACGGCCCGCCGCCCCCGCGCCTCCGCCAGCCCGAGGCCGAGATGCGCCGTCTGCGCCCTGTCTTCGAGCCCGGCCGCGGCTAGGCTGCGCCGGAGAGGGCCATGGGCAGCCTCCGCCCATTCGAAAGGGATGGCCCGCGCCGCGCCGCCATGGCGGAGCATGAAGAGCGTCGCCGCGCCGAGATGGGCGCCGATATCGACGAAGAGGCCCCGGCGCTTCATCCAGCGAAAGAGGAGTTCCAGCGCCGGGAGCGCCGGGAACCGCCCAGCCGCCAGCGTGCGCGCCGACGGATCGTTGAGCCCGCCCGTCTCCACGAGCCCGGCCAGCGGCGCGAGGTCGCGGAGCGCAGCGAGGGTGGCGGTCTCCCGGTGGCGGATCGCGCTCGGCGCGGGGGCTGTTTTGGCGAGGGGATCGGCGATGAAGGCCGTCAGTTCGGCTTCGGGCAGATGCGCCCATTCCGGCCAGGGGGGGCGCGCGGCGGCGGGCGCCGCCCAGCCGAGCATCAGCCAGTCGACGCCTGCGCACGCGCCGTCCCGCTCCGAAAGCGCGAGGAGGAGCCGCGCTCCTTCTCGGCTCAGGAGATAGGCCTCCGCCCCCGGCGCCGACGCAAGCCCGCCCGCGCCGGGGCGCCGCGCGCCCATGGCGGAGAGGACGTCGGACACGGAGGAGAGGCCCGGCCCGTCGCGCCATGAGGCGAGGCGGGAGCCGCAGAAGACGAGATCGAATCCATCCGGCGCCGCGACCGAGCCGGGCGGGGCGGAGAGGACGGCGTCGTCCTCGCAGATCAGCGCCGTCTCCGTCCCGTCGGCCAGCATCCGCGCCCAGGCGGCGCGGTGCGAGAGGAAGCAGCCGAAGGCACCGGGCTTGATCCGCTGCTCGCCCCAGAAGGCGTCGGGCAGCAGGTGTTCGTAAAGGAAGAAGGGGAAGGCCGGGTCATGCCCGTCCATCGCCTCGATCCGCGCGAAGGGGAGGCCGAGCGCCTCGGCGGAGGCGGCGAAGCGGGCGAGTCGGGCTTCGTCCGCCGCGCGGTTGACGACATAGAGTTCCGGGGCGCTCACCCTCTCCGCGCGGCCTTCTCCGCGAGGCCGGAGACGCCCTCGCGCCGCGCCAGTTCCGCCTCCACATCCGCGAGCGTGATGTCCCGCGCGGCGAGCATGACGAGGAGGTGATAGAGCGCGTCCGCCGCCTCGGAGACCGTCTCCTCCCGCCCGCCGGAGGCGGCGGCGATGACGGCCTCCACCGCCTCCTCCCCGAATTTCTGCGCGCATTTCGAGGGGCCGGCGGCGAGGAGACGGGCGGTGTGGGAACTCGCCGCGTCCCCCGCCGCTTTCCGCGCGGCGATGGTGGCGGCGAGCCGCTCGAGCGCGCTCACAGCCGCACCGGAACGCCGGCCGCGGCCAGCGCCTCCTTCGCCTCGCGGATCGTGTGCTGGCCGAAATGGAAGATCGAGGCGGCGAGGACGGCGGAGGCGCGGCCCTCCGTCACTCCCTCCACGAGATGCTCCAGTGTCCCGACCCCGCCCGAGGCGATGACCGGGATCGGGACGGCTTCGGCGACTGCGCGGGTGAGGGGGAGGTTGTAGCCCGCCTTCGTCCCGTCCCGGTCCATCGAGGTGAGGAGGATCTCCCCCGCGCCCTTCTCAGCCATCTGGCGGGCGAAGGCGACGGCGTCGATCCCCGTCCGCTCCCGCCCGCCATGGGTGAAGATCTCCCACTTGCCGGGGGCGACCGTCTTGGCGTCGATGGCGACGGTGATGCACTGCGCGCCGAACTTCTCGGCTGCGCGGGCGACGAAATCCGGGTCCTTCACCGCCGCGGTGTTGATCGAGACCTTGTCGGCCCCGGCGCGCAGGAGGTCCCGGATGTTCTCCAGCGTCCGCACGCCGCCGCCCACGGTGAGCGGCATGAAGCAGCGCTCCGCCGTGCGCTGCGCGACGTCGAGAATCGTCTCCCGATTGTCGGAGCTCGCCGTGATGTCGAGGAAGCAGAGCTCGTCCGCCCCCGCGGCGTCATAGAGCGCGGCTTGCTCCACCGGGTCCCCCGCGTCGCGAAGGTCGACGAAGTTGACGCCCTTCACCACGCGCCCGTCCTTCACGTCGAGGCAGGGGATGACGCGGGTTTTCAGCATGAGGCGGGCTCCTTCAGGAGCGCCATCGCCTCGGCGAGGTCGATCCGCCCGTCATAGAGCGCGCGGCCCGAGATCGCGCCGTCAAGCGGGGCGCCGCACTCGCGGAGGGCGCGGAGATCGTCGAGCGAGGAGACGCCGCCGGAGGCGATGACGGGGATCGAGACGGCGCGGGCGAGGGCCGCGGTTGCGGCGACGTTCGGGCCCTGCATCGCCCCGTCCCGCTCGATATCGGTGTAGATGATCGCGGCGACGCCGGCGCCTTCATAGGCTTTCGCGAGGTCCGTCGCCCCCTCGCCCGTCGTTTCCGCCCAGCCTTCGACCGCGACCTTTCCGCCGCGGGCGTCGATGCCGACGGCGACGCGGCCGGGATGCGCCTTCGCGGCGGCCTTCACGAAGGCCGGGTCCCGCACGGCGGCGGTGCCGAGGATGACACGGGATATTCCCTTGGCGAGCCAGCCCTCGAGCGCGCCCATGTCCCGCACCCCGCCGCCGAGCTGGACCGGGATCGAGACGGCCGAAAGGATCGCCTCCACCGCCGCGGCGTTCTCCGGCCGGCCGGCGAAGGCCCCGTCGAGATCGACCACATGGAGCCATTCGGCGCCGGAAGCGGCGAAGGCGCGCGCCTGCGCCGCCGGGTCCTCGTTGAAGACGGTCGCCTGGTCCATCTCGCCCCGCAGGAGCCGCACGCAGGCGCCGGCCTTGAGGTCGATCGCGGGATAGAGGATCATGCTGCGCTCCGCCGGGCTCCGCCGCGCGTCTTAACGGCTTTCGCGCGGGCTCGCAAACGGGGTTGACGAAGCCGGGGAAGCCGGCATCTTTACGATGGCAACATCCAACGGGAGCCCGCCATGAGACTAATCGCCGCCGCCGCCCTCTCCCTCCTCGCCGGCGCCGCCGCCGCCGACGCGACGGGGAAGTGGATGACCAATCCGAATGAGGAGGGGGGGTTCCTCGTCGTCGAGGTCGCGCCCTGCGGAGACGCGCTCTGCGGCACGATCGTCGAGGCGCGGAACGTCTCCGGCGCCGTGAACGAGACCTACGAGCATCTTGGCCGGCAGATGATCACGGGCATGAAGCCCGACGGAGAGAACAAGTGGGACGACGGGGAAATCTGGGCCCCGGATGACGACAAGACCTATTCGGCCAACATGGAGCTGAAGGGCGACGTGCTGGCGGTGGAGGGCTGCGTGATCGTCTTCTGCCGCGGGCAGGACTGGGCGCGGTATCAGTGAATGGCGCAGGATGACGTGCTGATCCCGGCGGAGCGGCTCACCGCCTTCATCGCCGGAACCTTCGCCGCCGCCGGCGCCTCCGCCGAGGAGGCGCAGGAGATCGCGGGCAATCTCGTTGGAGCCAATCTCGCCGGGCATGACAGCCACGGCGTCGTCCGCACGCCGCGCTATCTTGAGAATGCGCGGCTGGGCCAGATGGTCTTCGGCGGCAAGGCGGAGGTGGTGACGGACGGAGGCGCCTTCCTCCTCCTCGACGGCGGCTTCGGCTTCGGACAGACGGTTGGGCGGCAGGCCGTGGAGATCGGCGTGGAGCGCGCCAAACGCGAAGGGGTCGCGCTCGTCGCGCTCCGCCGCGCCGGTCATCTCGGGCGGATCGGGGAATGGGCGGAGCGGGCTTCGGCCGCCGGCCTCGCTTCGATCCATTTCGTGAATGTCGGGCGCTCCATGCTCGTCGCGCCCTTCGGCGCGGCGGAGCGGCGCTTTTCCACCAACCCGGTCTGCATCGGCGTGCCGAACCCGAGCGGGGAGGATTTCCTGCTCGATTTCGCGACCGCGACGGCGGCGGAGGGAAAAATCCTCGTTGCGATGAAGGGCGGCAAGGCGCCGCCCGCCGGCTCCCTGATCGACGGAGACGGGCGCCTGACGGAGGACCCGCGCGCGCTCTATGGCGAGACGGAGCCCGGTGCCGTCCCCGATCCGCGGAAGGGGCCGGGGGCGCTGACCGCGATGGGCGCGCACAAGGGCTCCGGTCTCGCGCTCGCCTGCGAATTGCTGGCCGGGACGCTGACGGGATCGGGCGCCGCCGGGCCGGGGGAGGGGCCCTACAACGGAATGCTCTCCATCTATATCGACCCGAACCGGCTCGATGACGGCTTCGGCTGGGGCGCCGCGACGGCGGATTACATCGCCTTCGTGAAGTCGGCCCGGCCGGCGGACCCGGCCGCGCCCGTCATGATCCCCGGCGACCCGGAGCGGCAGGCGCGGGCGAAGCGCCTCGCGGAGGGCGTGCCCCTGCCGCGGGAAACATGGGAGAGCCTCGTCGCGGCCGCGCGCTCGGTGGGGGCGCCGGAGGCGGCCTGAGGCTCAGGAGCGATAGACCTCCCGCCGATGGCCGATCTCGAGGACGAGGACGACCAGCCGCCCGTCCTCGATCCGGCAGATGATCCGCCAGTCCCCGACCCGATATCGCCAAAGCGTCGCGAGCGGGCCCTTCAGGGCTTTCCCCGTCGTCCGGGGATCGTCCGATCCGGCGATCCGTTCCTCAAGGAAGATCCTGATGCGGGAGCGTGTCTCTTTGTCCATCTTCCGGAGCGGCTTCCGCGCGCCTTCGGCGTATTCAATTGTCCAGGCCACTCCAGAATTCCTCTGAGGTCAGGATTCGCTCCTCCCCTTTTCTGATCCGCTCAAGAACCTCCTGGCCGAGATAATAATCCTCGAGGTCGGTAAGGCCGGAGGAAATGAGTTCCCGCAGGTAGAACGCCTTCGTTCGTCCCGTTCTCTCCGCGAGGGCGTTCAGGCGAGCTTCCTCCTCTGGCGCGAGGCGGATCGAGGTGACCATAGGGAGCCTCCTGTCGGCGCTGGATCATGACTACGCGAGATACATGTAGTCGACATGTCGCCGGCTGGCAATGTCACGGAGTACCTGCGCAAGATAGACGCGCGCCCCCCTGCGTAATATACCCGTCACACCCTTTCGGCTGGCGAAGCAGGACATCCCCTTGAGCGACGACGAGACACAGGACGGCCCCGAAGAGGCCGGTCCGGCAAGACCCACCCATTCCGGCCCGACGATCTCGATCGAGGACGAGATGCGGCGGTCCTATCTCGACTATGCGATGTCCGTCATCGTCTCCCGCGCCATTCCGGACGTGCGGGACGGATTGAAGCCCGTGCACCGGCGCATCCTCTATGCGATGCATGAGACGGGAAACACCTTCGACAAACCCTACCGGAAGTCCGCCCGGCCTGTTGGCGATGTGATGGGGAAATACCATCCGCATGGCGACAGCGCGATCTACGACGCGCTCGTGCGGATGGCGCAGACCTTTTCCATGCGGCTGCCGCTCCTCGACGGGCAGGGCAATTTCGGCTCGATGGACGGCGATGCGCCCGCAGCCATGCGCTACACCGAGGTGCGAATGGCGAAATCCGCCGGCGCGCTGCTCGAGGACATCGACAAGGAGACGGTCGATTTCCAGGACAATTACGACGGGAAGGACCGGGAGCCGACCGTGCTTCCCGCCCGCTTCCCCAATATACTCGTCAACGGCGCGGGCGGCATCGCCGTCGGCATGGCGACGAACATACCGCCCCACAATCTCGGCGAGGTGATCGATGCGACGCTGGCGCTGATCGCCGACCCAGACCTCACAGTCTCCGACCTCATGCAGCACATCCCGGCGCCCGATTTCCCGACCGGCGCGCTGATCCTCGGCCGTTCCGGCGCGCGGAAGGCGTATCATGAGGGCCGCGGCTCCGTGATCATGCGCGCGAAGACGCATATCGAGGAGATCCGGAAGGACCGCTTCGCCATCATCGTGGACGAGGTGCCCTATCAGGTGAACAAGTCCGCCATGATCGAGAAGATCGCGGAGCTGGTGCGCGAGAAGAAGATCGACGGGCTCCACCATGTGCAGGACGAAAGCGACCGGCAGGGCGTCCGCGTCGTCATCGAGCTGAAGCGGGACGCGACGCCGGACGTGGTGCTGAACCAGCTCTTCCGCTTCACGCCGCTGCAGCAGAGCTTCCCCTGCAACATGCTGGCGCTGAACGGCGGCCGGCCGGAGCAGATGGACCTGCGGCGCATCCTCTCTTCCTTCATCGCCTTCCGCGAGGAGGTCGTGACGCGGCGCACCGCCTTCGAGCTGCGGAAGGCCCGGGAGCGGGCGCATCTCCTCTGCGGCCTCGCCGTCGCGGTGGAGAACGTGGACGAGGTGGTGCGCACGATCCGCGCCTCGGCGGACGCGGCGGAGGCGCGGCGGAGCCTGATGGAGCGGCGCTGGCCTGCGGCGCAGATCGCCGACTATCTCCGCCTGATCGACGACCCGGCGCATCCGATGAACGAGGACGGGACCTACAACCTCTCCGACGCGCAGGCGCGGGCGATCCTCGAACTCCGGCTCCAGCGGCTCACCGCGCTCGGCGTCAAGGAAGTGACGGACGAGCTGGAATCCCTCGCCGCGCGGATCGTGGACTATCTCGCCATCCTCCGCTCGCGCGAGCGGATCATGGCCATCATCTCGGAGGAGCTTTCCGCCGTGAGGGCGGCCTTCGCGACGCCCCGTCGCTCCGAGATCGTCGAGTTCGACGGCGACGTGGACGACGAGGACCTGATCGAGCGGGAGGAGATGGTCGTCACCGTCACCCATGGCGGCTATCTGAAGCGCACGCCGTTGGCGGAATACCGGGCTCAGGCGCGGGGCGGCAAGGGCCTTTCCGGAATGGCGACAAAGGACGACGATTTCGTCACCACGCTCTTCGTCGCCAACACGCACACGCCGATCCTCTTCTTCACGACGGACGGCATCTGCTACAAGCTCAAGACTTGGCAGCTCCCGCTCGGCGGGCGGGCGAGCCGGGGCAAGGCGATCGTGAACGTCCTGCCGGTGACGTCCGGCGTCTCCATCGCCGCGCTGATGCCGGTCGACCGTCCCGAGGAGGACTGGGCCGATCTGCAGATCACGTTCGCCACGGCGAAGGGCGGGGTCCGGCGCAACCGGCTCTCCGACTTCACCAACGTCATGCGGAACGGCAAGATCGCGATGAAGTTCGAAGGCGAGGACGCCGACGATACGCTTGTGAACGCCCGCATCTCCTCCGAGGAGGACGACGTGATGCTTGTCACCGCCGCGGGCAAGGCGATTCGCTTCCCGACGACGGATGTGCGGGTGTTCGAAGGGCGGGGCTCCACTGGCGTTCGCGGCATTCGGCTGGCGGAGGGCGACCGGGTGGTCTCCATGTCGATCATCCGTCATTTCGAGGCGACGCCGGAGGAGCGCGCCGCCTATCTCAAGATGCGCCGCGCGGTGGCGGGGCAGGCCGAGGGCGTGGAGGAGGAGGCGGAGCCCGAGGAGGAGGCGGTGGCCGTCGTCGCCCTTTCGCCCGAGCGCTACGCCGAGATGTCGGCGGCGGAGAACCTCATCCTGACGCTCACCGAGCGCGGGCAGGGCAAACTCTCCTCCAGCCATGATTATCCTGTGCGGGGCCGGGGCGGCCAGGGCGTCTTCGCGATGGACCGGGCGATGCGGGGCGGGCCGGTCGTCGCCTCCTTCCCGGTCGAGATCGACGACCAGATCATGGCGGTGACGGATGGCGGCCAGTCAATCCGGTGCCCCGTCTCCGGCATCTCCTTCCGCTCCCGCAACGCGGGCGGCGTGAAGGTGCTGAACGCAGCGTCGGGCGAGCGCGTCGTCTCCGTCGCGCGGATCGCGGAACAGGGCGGGGAGGAGGCGGAGGGGTGAGCGGGAGGCTCGCTCTCGTCGCGATCGTCGTCGAGGCCTATGATCCGGCCATTCTGTGGTTCGTCAATGCGCTCGGTTTCACGCTGACGGAGGACGCGCCGCGCGCGGCGGGCGGCCGTTGGGTCGTCATGAGCCCGCCCGGCGGCGGCGCCGACATTCTCCTCGCCGAGGCGGCGAGCGAGGATCAGCGCGCGGCGATGGGCAGGGCGGCCGGAGGGCGCGTGGCCTTCTTCCTCGAAACCGACGATTTCGCGGCGGATCACGCCCGGATGCTCGCCGCCGGAGTCGAGTTCGAGGAGGCGCCGCGGGACGAGCCTTATGGCCGTGTCGCCGTGTTCCGCGATCTCTCCGGCAACCGGTGGGACCTCCTTCAGCGGAGCCGGGCGTGAGGGCGACGGGCCTGGCTCTCGTCCTTCTCGCCTCCTCGGCGCACGCCTATACCGGCGTGGAGGAGCCCTCATGGCCCGTCCGCCATGACCCGGCCTCTCCGGCCGGCCTCTGCGCCCTCATCGCCGCCAACGCCGAACGCCGCGGCCTGCCTAAGGACTATTTCGCGCGCCTGATCTGGAAGGAGAGCCGGTTCGACGTCGAGGCCGTCTCCCCTGTCGGCGCGCAGGGCGTGGCGCAGTTCATGCCGTATACGGCGCGAGAGCGGGGGCTGGCCGATCCGTTCGACCCGGAACAGGCCATCCCCGCCTCGGCCGACTTTCTCGCCGATCTACGCGCCGCCTTCGGCAACTGGGGCCTCGCCGCCGCCGCCTATAATGGCGGGCCGGACCGGGTGGCGCGCTGGCGGACGGGGCGGGGCGGGCTGCCGGCGGAGACCCAGGACTATGTTCTCTCGATAACCGGCCAGCCTGCGGCCTATTTCCTGCGCAAGGGAGCCGAGGTCGGCCCCCGGCCGCTCGGCCCCGGCCCGTTCGAGGCGGACTGTGCGAAGCTGCCCGTGATGGAGACCCGCGCCGCACCGCGACCCGCCTGGGGCGTCGTCGTCGCCGGGGGGCGGAACGCAAGGGCGGCGCATATCGCCTTCGACCGGGCGCGCCGCGCGGCGCGCGGGGCCATCGATGCGGCGGAGATGACGGTGATCCGCGCCCCGCGGAAGAGCGCCGGGCCCCGCTACCTCGCCATCCTCGGGGCCGAGACGCGGGCCGAGGCGCAGAAGCTCTGCCTCCGCATCCGCCGCGCGGGCGCGACCTGCATGATCCGAAAAACCTGACCTGTCGGGTTCAGGCGCCGGGGAGAATGCGGGACAGGAGGAAGGCGGCGCCGCCTTCGCGCGCCAGACGCTCCGCCTCTGGCCCGCCGGCGAAGGCGCTCCAGAGCGCGCTCGCCGCCGCGGCGGCGCAGAAGAGCGCGATCAATGTCAGGCCAGCCTTGCCTCTCATCCGGACCCCCCGTGTTCGTCAGACGCCTTGCCCCGGCAATGCGGCGGCCTCATGGCGCGACGGCGCCCTCGCGCGGGCGGCGCGGGGAGGCTACATGTCGCCCCGCGAAGAGAGCGTTAAGGAGGGCGGCATGGAGCCGATCCACATCATCGGCGGCGGCATGGCGGGCTCGGAGGCCGCCTGGGCGGCGGCGGAGGCGGGCGTGCCGGTCATCCTTCACGAAATGCGCCCCCTCCGCGGGACCGAGGCGCACCGGACCGAGGGGCTGGCCGAACTCGTCTGCTCCAATTCCTTCCGCTCGGATGACGACGAATCGAACGCCGTCGGCCTCCTGCACTGGGAGATGCGCGCGGCGGGCTCGCTCGTCATGGCCGCGGCCGCGGAGGCGAAGCTGCCCGCCGGCGGCGCGCTCGCGGTGGACAGGGACCGGTTCTCCGCCGAGGTCACCGCGCGGATCGAGGCTCATCCCCTGATCCGGGTCGAGCGCGGCGAGGTCGCCGGCCTGCCGCCGGCGGAGTGGTCCTCCGTCATCGTCGCCACCGGTCCGCTCACCTCGCCTGCGCTGGCGGAGGCGATCCGTTCGCTGACGGGGGAGGAGAGCCTCGCCTTCTTCGACGCCATCGCGCCGATCGTCTACGCCGACAGCGTGAACATGGAGAAGGCCTGGTTCCAGTCCCGCTACGACAAGGGGGAGAGCGAGGCGGAGCGGACGGCCTATCTCAACTGCCCCATGAGCCGGGAGGAATACGACCGCTTCATCGACGCCCTCCTCGCCGCGCCCGTCTCCGAATTTCGCGAGTGGGAGAAGGACACGCCCTATTTCGAAGGATGCCTGCCTATCGAGGTCATGGCCGCGCGGGGGCGGGAGACGCTGAGGCACGGGCCGATGAAGCCAGTTGGTCTCACCAACCCCCATGCGCCGGGGGAGAAGCCGCATGCGGTCGTCCAGCTCCGGCGGGACAATGCGCTCGGCACGCTCTTCAACATCGTCGGCTTCCAGACGAAGATGAAGTATGCGGCGCAAGCCGAGGCATTGTCCCTCATTCCGGGGCTGGAGGAGGCGCGGTTCGCCCGGCTGGGGGGCATCCACCGGAACACGTTCCTCAATTCTCCCCGCGTGCTCGACGGGGAGATGCGACTCCGCGCTGCGCCGCGGTTGAGATTCGCGGGGCAGATCACCGGCGTCGAGGGCTACGTCGAAAGCGCGGCGATGGGGGGGCTGGCCGGCCGGCTCGCGGCTGCGGAACGGCTCGGGCGGAGCCTGCCGCCGCCGCCGCCCGAAACGGCGCACGGAGCGCTCCTCGCCCATATCACGGGCGGGGCGGAGGCGGAGACGTTCCAGCCGATGAACGTGAATTTCGGCCTCTTCCCGCCGCCCGAGGCGGCGCCGGGCGGGCGCCGCGGCAAGGCGAGCCGGAAAAGCCTTTACACGACAAGGGCGAAAGAGGCCTTCATGCGGTGGAATTGTGTCTTTGAGAATTGACAGAGGCGGAGCCTGAGACGACTGTCGTAGTGGGGGCGTTCGGGGGTGTGATGGTCAAGAAGTTTCTTGACGATGCGTACAAGCATGGGCCCGGTCTGGAAGCGGAACGCTTCTACGATGCGTGGGCTGAATCTTACGACGAGGAACTGGCTGAAAACGGCTATGTGACGCCGCGGCGCTGCGCCCTCGCGCTCGCCGCCGCGACCGCGGAACGCAGCCGCCCGGTGCTCGACCTCGGCTGCGGGACCGGCCTTTCGGGCGTCGCGCTCCGGGCGGAAGGCTTTGCGGTGATCGACGGATGGGACCCGTCCGCCGAGATGATCCGCAGGGCCGAGGTGCGGGACACGTACCGCGTGCTGCGCCAGATCGAGCCGGACAGGCCGTTGACGGCCCCGGCCGGCGCCTATGCGGCGATCGTCGCCGTCGGCGTGCTTGCGCCCGGCCTGGCGCCGCCCGAGGCGCTCGACCAGTGCCTGCGGCTTCTCGCGCCCGGCGGATTGATGTGTTTCTCGCTCAACGACTTCACCATCGCTGACGGCGCGCATGAGGCCCGGCTCAGGACCCTGGAGGAGGCGGGGAAGCTTGAGATCGTAAGCCGCGAATATGGCGACCATATCCGTGCGCGCGGAATGGGCGCGGATGTGGTCGTGCTCCGAAAGACGTGACCGCCCCGCGCCGCGGTCACTCCGCCGGCATCCTCGTTTTCCGGCGGAGACCCGGCAGAAAGGCGGGCGTTCGCGCCGCCCACTCGGCGTAGCCGGGCTTGGAACGGCGAAGATGATCCCCGGTCATCGCCGCGCCCGAGACCTTCACGAGGAGTAAGGTCAGCAGGAGTGGGGAGAGAACCGCCCACCATGCGCCCGCCTCCGCCGCGATCAACCATATCCCCCACCAGAAGGCGATCTCCCCGGCATAGTTCGGGTGGCGCACATGCGCGCGCAGCCCGGTGGTCAGCAGTGCGCCGGCCTGGGCCGTCGCCTTGAACCGATCCAGTTCCCGGTCCGCCTGCGTTTCGACCGCAAGGCCGAGGAGCGCGAGGGTCGCGCCGGCGATTCCGAGCACGCCGAGCGGCGCCGGTGCGGCTAACAGGCCGGCAAGCGGTGCGAGGGCGACGAGGAACTGAAGCACGCCCTGGAGCACGAAGACGATGAACAGGCTTTTCCACCAGAAGGCGAGCCCCCAGCTCTTCCTGATGTCGCGATAGCGCGCGTCTTCCTCGCCTTCGGCCAGCCGCCGGCGCATGAGGACGAAGCCGAGCCGGAGCGACCATGCGCCGACAAGCGCGAGGAGAAGCACTGCGCGCGCGTGGTCCGGCGCGCCTGAAAGCGACCAGACGAGCGCCAGCCCGGCGAGGAAGCCGGGGCCCCACCACGCGTCCACCACGCTGGCGTCCCGCCGCAGGAGACTGACCGGCCAGAGCGCGACGAACACGCCGAGGCCGAGTGCGAGCGCGGAGAGATAGAGGTCGATCGGGTCCATTTTCCGCCCGTGGTGATTCTCTCTCGAATACGTCTGTCGTCGCCTTCCGGATCACCCTGCGGGCGCGTAAACCGGCCCCGCCGCCCGCAATCGCGGCCGGATGCGCGCCATGCGCGAAGTCGGGCCTTTGGTTACCGCCTGTTAATGCTCTCGTATCATCATCGTCGCGGAAACGGTTGGCGGAAGCCGGTTTTCGCGGGTGGGTTTCCGTTCGTTTCATGCTAATTTGACTCACGGGCGCTTGCGGGGGGGCAGCGTTCGCCCTAAGGCACGCTTGGCTGTGGAGAGGCGTCGGAATCGGGCATGGGGAGCGAGCATCATCCCGGGTTGCGCGGCTTCGATTCGTATGAGTTGAAGCTAGGAGACGAGTTGCGCGGGGAGCGCGCCTCGCTCGGCAAGTCGCTTCTGGACGTCCAGCGCGACCTTCGCATCCGCGCCGACTATCTTGCGGCGATCGAGGATGCGGACGCCTCCGCCTTTCCTTTCGCCGGTTTCGCGGCTGGCTATGTACGCGCCTACGCCCGCTACCTCGGCCTCGACGAGGACGATGTCTATCGCCGCTTCCGGGAGGAATCCGGGTTCGCCGGCGTCGCGCCGACGCAGAGCGTGGACCCGCGGGAGGTGCTGGCCGCCGCTCGCCCACAGGTTGCGTCGGCTCCCGCCCAGACCGCCAGGCCGGCCGCGGCCGCCATCTCTACCCGCTTCCTCGCAGCGAACCGGGCGCAGGAGCGCCGCGCCTTCGCGGTCGGCCTTCGCGGCCTCGGATCGGTGGCGGCCCTCGGGGCGCTCGTCATCGGCCTCGGCTATGGCGGATGGTCCCTGCTTCAGGATCTGCAGCGCCTCGGCTTCGCGCCGCTGCCGACGGCGCCCGAGGTGCTCGTGGCCGCCCCCGAACTGCCGAACCCGGCCGAGGGCGGCTTCGCCGGAGCGCCGGCCGCCTCGCCGGAAGCGACGCCGCGGGTGAGCCTGGCGGCGATCTACGCCGCACAGGAAGCGCCGCCGCCCCCCGCGCCCACTCCGAGGGACGGCCCGATCTCCTCCATCGACCCGCGCCGCGCCGGCGTCTTCGCCTTGCCGGCGGCGGAGCCGGCGCTGACCGCGGCGCCTTCGGCGATCGCGGCCACGGTCGCGTCCGCCGAACCTGCGCCTGAAGTAATGATCGCCGCGGCGGACGACGGCGCGGAGCCGCCGATCGCGCAGGACCAGGGCGGGGCGCCGATGCGCGGAGTCGACGTTCTCGCGCTGGAAGACGCGTGGATCCGGGTCCGCGACGGGGAGCGGCGCACGCTCTTCACCGGCATTCTCGGGCCCGGCGAGCGGTTCAGCCTGCCCGAAGGCGCTGAGGAGCCCGAACTGCGCGCGGGCAACGCCGGCGCCGTATATATCCTCGTCGACGGAGCCGCCTTCGGGCCGCTCGGCTCCGGCCCGGACGTGGCGCGGCGGGTGAACCTCCTGCCGGACGCCGTTCGCGCCGCCTTCCCCCTCGCTCCGCACGTGGCGGCGTCGCCGCGTCCGGCGGCGGCGACGGTGGAGGAGGCCGCGGAGAGCGCACCCGGAGCCGTGGCGCTCCGCTCCGAGTGACCGTGCCAGCCGCGGTGGACATCGCGCGCGCCGGGCAATATCTCTGACGGCGAGACAGTATCGGAGCCTCCGATGAGCATTCGCCCCTGGCGCGACATCGCGCGCCGCCCCTCCCGCCGGATCCGCGTCGGCTCCGTCGAGGTCGGGGGCGGAGCGCCGATTTCCGTCCAGACCATGACCAACACGCTGACGACAGACGCGAAGGCGACCATCGCGCAGATCCTCGCCTGCGCGGAGGCGGGGGCGGACATCGTGCGCGTCTCCTGCCCGGACGAGGGGTCGACCGCCGCGCTGCGGGAGATCGTGCGCGAGAGCCCGGTTCCGATCGTCGCCGACATCCATTTCCACTATCGCAGGGCGATTGAGGCGGCGGAGGCGGGCGCGGCCTGCCTCCGGATAAACCCAGGCAATATCGGTTCCGCCGAGCGGGTGCGCGAGGTCATCCGCGCGGCGAAGGATCATGGCTGCTCCATCCGCATCGGCGTCAACGCCGGGAGCCTCGAAAAGCACCTCCTCGAGAAATACGGGGAGCCCTGCCCGGAGGCGATGATCGAGAGCGGGCTCGATCATATCCGCATCCTTCAGGATAACGACTTCCACGAATTCAAGATCAGCGTGAAGGCCTCCGACGTCTTCCTCGCCGCCGCCGCATATCAGGGCCTCGCGGAAGCGACGGACGCGCCGATCCACCTAGGCATCACGGAGGCGGGCGGGTTCGTCTCCGGCTCCGTGAAATCCGCAATCGGCCTCGGCTTCCTGCTCTGGATGGGGATCGGCGACACGATCCGAGTCTCCCTCTCCGCCGATCCGGTGGAGGAGGTGAAGATCGGCTTCGAGATCCTGAAGGCGCTCGGCCTTCGCCATCGCGGCGTGAACATCATCTCCTGCCCGTCCTGCGCGCGGCAGGGCTTCGACGTCATCAAGACGGTCGCGGCGCTCGAAAAGCGGCTCGAACACATCAAGACGCCGATGAGCCTGTCGATCATCGGCTGCGTGGTGAACGGGCCGGGCGAGGCGCTGATGACGGATGTGGGCTTCACCGGCGGCGGCGCCGGCTCCGGCATGGTCTATCTGGCCGGCAAGCAAGACCACAAGATGGACAACGCACGGATGATCGACCACATCGTCGAGCTCGTCGAGAAGCGGGCGGCCGAGATCGAGGCGGGCGCCGTGCGCCCGATGGAGGCGGCGGAGTGAGGCGGGTGCTGACCTCGGTCCTCCTTGCGCTCCTCACCGCCTTCCTGGCCTTCGCGCTCTGGGTCCGGGTCGCGCCGGACGATCCGGCCCGCTGGCATCAGGACCCCGAGACGGCGGTAGAACGCGATCTGAAGAACGACTTCATCGTGAAGCCGGGCGGGCAGGGGGCGGACATGGCCTCGCCCGTCTATGCGGAGACGCCGAACTCGCTGCTCGCCCGGTTCCGGGACGTCGCGCTCTCGGAGCCGCGCGTCACGCTGCTGTCCGACGAAGACGGTTTCCTGACCTTCGTCGCGCGGACGCGGCTCATGGCCTATCCGGACTATGTCTCGGTAAAGGCGGTTCCTGCGGAGGGCGGCGGCGCCGCGCTCTTCATCCATTCTCGCTCCCGCTTCGGGCTCGACGATCTCGGCGTCAACGCCGCGCGAGTCTCAGCCTGGCTGTCGCGCCTCTGATCCTTCGAGGAGTCCGGGAGGCGCGAGGGAGATGTCGCCCGGGGGCGGGCACCCATCCTCGACCTTGCGCCAGGTCGGGCTGTTCTGCGACATGCCGCAGCGCGCGGTGAAGGCGTTCGAGCCGATGCGGATGCACGCGAGTTCGCCCATCTCCACCCGCTCCCCCCGATTGGTGCAGTAGCATTCGGGGTAGGAATAGCCCTTCGCCGCCGGCGGGCGCTTGAAGATCGGGTCCGCCGCCGCGGGGCCGGCCAGAAGGATGAGTGCGAGCGCGATCCGTCCCATACGCGAAGGATAACACAGCCGCATCCGACGGCAACAGGCCGCCCTTGACCCGCCCCCATGCGGGCGCGAAGAGGGCGCATGATCCAGCGCGAAAAGGTCGATCAGCTCGTCCGCCGCCTCGGCTTCCTCGAGGCGAAGCTCTCCTCCGCGCTCGCTCCGGAGGAGCTGGCGAGTCTTTCGCGCGAATATGCGGAGCTGAAGCCCGTGGCGGAGCAGGCCGCCGCCTTCCTTCGCCTCGACGAGGAGATCGCCGCGGCCGAGGCGATGCTGGCGGACCCGGAGATGGCGCCGCTGGCGCGCGAGGAGATCGCCGCGCTCGAAGCCTCGCGCCCCGCGCTCGAAGCCGCGATGCGCCGCGCGCTGATCCCGCGCGACGCCGCGGATTCCCGGCCCGCCATTCTGGAGATACGCCCCGGAACCGGGGGGGAGGAGGCCGCGCTTTTCGCCGCCGCGCTGTGGCGCATGTACGCCCGCTTCGCAGAGCGGTGCGGCTGGACGGCGGAGATCGTCGAGCAGGCGGAGACGGAGCTTGGCGGGCTGAAGGAGCTTGTCGCCGCGATCCGGGGGCAGGGGGCTTTCGCCGCGCTGAAATTCGAGAGCGGGGTTCACCGCGTGCAGCGCGTGCCGGAGACGGAGTCGGGCGGGCGCATCCACACCTCCGCCGCCACCGTCGCCGTCCTGCCGGAGGCAGAGGCGATCGATGTCGAGATCGCGGAGGGCGACATCCGGATCGACACGATGCGCGCCTCGGGCGCCGGCGGCCAGCATGTGAACACGACCGATTCCGCCGTCCGCATCACGCATCTCCCGACCGGCATCGTCGTCACCGCCTCGGAGAAGTCGCAGCACCAGAACCGCGCGCGGGCGATGGAGATCCTCCGTGCGCGGCTCTTCGACGAGAAGCGCCGCGCGGCCGACGCGGCCCGCGCCGCCGACCGTAAGGGGCAGGTCGGATCCGGCGACCGGTCGGAGCGCATCCGGACCTACAACTTCCCTCAAGGAAGGGTGACGGACCATCGCATCGGCCTCACGCTCTATCGCCTGCCGGAGATCATGGCCGGCGATCTCGACGAGGTGGTCGCCGCGCTGACGGAGGCGGACGAGGCGGCGCGCCTCGCGGCGATGGAGCCGTGAGCGAGAGCTGGGACGAGGCGCGCCGCCGCGGCGCCGCGCTCCTTGCGTCGGCCGGGGTCGAGGGCGCGGCGCGGGATGCTGAGCGTCTTCTCCGCTGGGCGGGAGGGCTCGAAGGCGCGGCGCTCGCCGCACGCGGCGCCGAGCCCGCGCCGCCTGACGCGCGGCTGCGCTATGACGAGGCGTTGGCGAGACGGGCAGGGCGGGCGCCGCTCTCCCACATCGTCGGCGGGCGCGAATTCTGGGGCCGCTGGTTCGAGGTGACGAAGGACGTGCTGGACCCGCGGCCCGAAACCGAGACGATGATCGCCGCGGCGTTGGCCGAGCCCGAAGACGCCGCGCCTCCCGGAAAGGTGCTGGACCTCGGGGTGGGCTCCGGCGCGCTCCTCGCCACGATCCTCGCAGAGCTGCCGGAGGCGACCGGCCTCGGGATCGACGCGAGCCGCGCCGCGCTCGCCGTCGCGGCCCGCAACCTCGCGCGGCACGGGCTGACCCACCGCGCCGCGCTCCGGATTGGGGACTGGCTGGACGGGCTGGAGGAGGGGTTCGACCTGATCCTCTGCAACCCGCCCTATATCGCCGAGGCGGAGGTGGAGGCGCTGGCGCCCGAGGTGCGGGACCATGAGCCGCGCCTCGCCCTCACGCCGGGGGGAGACGGGCTCGACCCCTATCGCCGCATCGCGCCCGACCTTGCCGCCTTCCTCCGCCGCCGGGGCCGCGCCTTTTTCGAGATCGGGCCTGACCAGGCGGCGCCAGTCTCCGCCATCTTCGCGGCCTATGGATGGCCAGAACCGATCCTCCACCGGGACATGGACGGGCGGGACCGGTGCCTCGAATGGCGGCGCAAGGCCTGAGTCCTTTTGCGCTTGTGGCGGCCGCCGCGGCGGGTTACCTTGTGATCGTCCGGTGCGGCGGGGGCCGCACGAATGGGCGGACGAGAGAGACCCACACAGCAAAGGGCGATCCGGCGGCGAAGCCGCGTCGGGATCGGCGGTATCGGCCCCGATGGGCTGCGACCGGAACGGCGCTTAACCGACCGAGACGAACCTATGAGACCTCAGCAGAAATCCGGCCGCTCACGCGGGAACAAGAACCGCAGCAAGGGCGGCGGGGGCGGCGGCGGGTTCAGCCATTCGCCCAACCGGGTCTATGAAAGCGCCGGGCCCGAGGGCAAGGTGCGCGGCACGCCGCAGCAGATCATCGACAAGTACCAGGCGCTGGCGCGCGACGCGCAGCTTTCGGGCGACCGCGTGACGGCGGAGAACTTCCTCCAGCATGCCGAGCACTACGCGCGCATCCTGATCTCCGTGCAAGAGGCGCAGGGAGAGCGGCAGGGGCAGCAGCAGCCGGGCTTCGATCGTGACAATGATCGCGAGGACGAGGACGATCCGCGCTTCGGGCGCGATCCGCGCGATGTCGCCGAGCAGCCGCAGCCGCGCGGCGAGGAGTTCCGCCGCGAAGGCCCGCGCCGGGACGACCACCGCCGCGAGGAGCCGCGACGGGACGAGCATCGCCGCGAGGAGGCCCGTTCGGAAGAGCCCCGGCGGGAAGAACGCCGCCCGAGGCCGCCGGTCGAGGCCGCAGCGGAGCAGCCCCAGCCGACGCCGGAGCCCGCGCCCGCCGCGCAGCGCGCGCCGGAGCCGGAGGCGCAGCCTGAACTTCCCGCCTTCATCACCGCCGCCGCGCCCGTGTCGGACACTTTCGGCGCGCTCGATTCCGGGCCGGAGATCGTGGAGACGCCGGAAAGCCGCGCCAAGCCGGCGGAGCGGCGCCCGCGTAAGCCGCGCGTCAAGCCCGTGAAGCCCGAGGCCGAGGCGCCGGAAGCCGCGGAATAGTCAGAGCGCGCGGGCGAGGGCGCAGAATTCCGGAATCGTCAGCGTCTCGGCCCGCCGCGCGCCGTCGATCCCCGCCGCCTCCAGCATCCGCTCCGCCCCGCCGAGCGGGCGTAGGCTCTGGCGCAGCATCTTCCGCCTCTGGCCGAAGGCCGCCGCCGTGACGCGCGAAAGGGCGCCCAGTTCCGCCTCGGCGACCGGCTCGGCGGGAGTGACGGAGACGATGGCTGAGGTGACCTTGGGGGGCGGGGTGAAGGCCTGCGGCGGCACCTCGAAGAGGATGCGCGGCTTCGCCCGCCACTGCGCAAGAACGGCGAGCCGCCCATAGGCGCCGGAGCCGGGCGCGGCGACGATCCTCTCCGCGACCTCGCGCTGGAACATGAGCGTCAGGCGCCGCCAGAAGGGCGGCCATTCGGCCTCCATCCAGCCGGCGAAGAGCGCGGTTCCGATGTTGTAGGGCAGGTTTGCGACGATCTGCGCCGGCCCGTTCAGGAGCGGTCGCGGGTCGATCTCCATCGCATCGCCCTCGATCACATCGAGCCGCCCGGGCCAACGCGCCGCGATCTCCTCCAGCGCGGGAAGGCAGCGCGCGTCCCGCTCCACCGCGACGACGCGCTTTGCCCCGGCAAGAAGCAGGGCGCGCGTCAGGCCGCCGGGGCCGGGGCCGATCTCCAGCACCTCCGTCTCCTCCAATGGAGCAGCGGCGCGAGCGATCTTTCCGGTCAGGTTGAGGTCGAGGAGGAAGTTCTGCCCCAGCGCCTTCTTCGCGCCGAGCCCGTGCGCCGCGATTACCTCGCGAAGCGGCGGCAGGCCGTCCGGCGGGCCGCTCACGCGCCGGCCCGGCCGGCGGCCATCGTGGCGGCGAGGTTCAGCGATTCGATCATGCTCGTCGGATCGGCCAGTCCCTTCCCGGCGATGTCGTAGGCGACGCCGTGATCGGGCGAGGTGCGCACGATGGGCAGGCCGAGCGTCACGTTCACGCCACGCGCGAAATCGAGCATCTTCACCGGGATCAGCGCCTGGTCGTGATACATGCAGAGCGCGGCGTCATAGCGCGCGCGCGCCGCCGGGTGGAACATCGTGTCCGCCGGCAGCGGCCCGAAGGCGTCGATCCCGCGGGCGCGGAGCGTGGCGATGGCGGGGGCGACGATCTCCATGTCCTCACGCCCCATCGCGCCACCCTCCCCGGCATGGGGGTTGAGCCCTGCGACGGCGATGCGCGGCGCCGCGGCGCCGAAGTCGCGGATCAGCGCCTCCGCCAGCACCGCGCCCGTCTCCTCGATCAGCGTTGCGGTGAGTTGGCGCGGCGCCTCCCGGAGCGGGATGTGGATCGTGACCGGGACGACGCGCAGCCCCGGCGCCGTGAGCATCATCACGGGCCGCCTCGTGCCGGTCAGCGCGGCGAGGAATTCGGTATGGCCGGGATGGGGGAAGCCCGCCCCCTCCTGCAAGGCCCGCTTGTTGACGGGCGCGGTGACGACGGCGGCAGACCTGCCGGAGAGCGCGAAGCCGACCGCGCGCTCGATGGAGCGGATCGCCGGGGCGGCATGCTCCGGCGCCGGCTCGCCGGGCCGGGCGGGGAAGGGCAGGGGTTCGGGCAGAACGGGCAACGCCCCCTCCGCCCCCTCGGCTTCCTCGGGCGCCGCGATGACGGCGACGCGGGCGCCGAGCGCCTCCAGCCTTTCAGGGTCGTCGATGCAGAAGAAGGGCGCGGCCACCCCGCCGGATCGCCAGGCGGCGACCACGATTTCCCCGCCGATCCCGGCGGGGTCGCCCATCGTCACGGCGAGGGGGCGCATTCAGCGGCGCTCGATCACGGCCTCGCGGCGAAGCTCCTGCAGATAGCCCTCCGCGAGGCGGGCGAGCCGCTGGTCCCGGATCTGCTCGCGCAACTGCGCCCGCGTCGCGTCGTCCACCCCGCCCGAACGGGAGCAGACGACGAAGATGTCGACGCTCGAGTCCGATGCGACCGGCCTCGAGGCCTGACCGGACTGGAGCAACCGCACCACATCCCGGACCGGCCCCGGCAGCGCGCTTACGAGCTTGGCGTCTATCGGCTCGACCACCGCCTCCGCCGCCGGCCCGCCGATGTCTCCGCAGCCCCGTGTCTGCGCGCGGATCTCCTCCGCCTGCGCCCGCGCGGCCTCCTCGCCGCCCTGTCCGATCGGCACCATCACGCGCTGAAGGGACAATTCGGCCTCGCGCGCCCAGGGCGGCGTTTCGGAGCGCGTGTCCTCCACGCGGTAGAGCGAGATCGCGCCCGGCGTCTCGATCGGCTGCGTCACCCCGCCCGGGGGCGTGGCTGCGATGATCTCAGCGAGGCCCGGCGGCAGCACCGTCTCCGGCACCCAGCCGACATCGCCGCCATTGGCGGCCGAGGGCGCGCGGGAGAAGCGGCGGGCGAGGGACGCGAAGTCCTGCCCGCGTGAGAGCCCGTCGAGCACCCGCCCGATCTCCCCGCGCGCGGCTTCCTCCTGCCCGGGGCCGGAGGGTATGGCGAGTTCGCGGAGGCGGAAGGAGCGCGTCGTCCCCGAGGCGGCGATGGCGATTTCCTGGTCCAGCTCCACCTCGGTCGGCGTGGCGCGGCTGGCGAAACGCCCGTTCACCAGTTTGCGCCATACTATTTGCGCCTCGACGAAGCTGTCGAGCGCCGCAGGCTCGACGCCGAGCGACGCCATGCGCTGCGCGAGAGTCGGCGCGTCCACACCGATCCTGCCGGCGAATTCCGCGCGCCCGGAGTCTATTTCCTCCGGCGAGGCGGCGAGGTTGAACCGCTCACCGGCCTGCACGCGCAACCGGTCGTCGATGAGTTGTTCCAGCGCGGCCGCGTTGAGCCGCGGCCCGCCCTCCGCGCCGTTGACCTGCAGGAGCCGCGCCCGCTGCTCGATGTCATACCATGTGATGACGTCGTCGTTGACGACGACGGCGGGGGCGAAGGCGGTCTGCGCCCCCGCGCCGAGCGCGAGCAGGAAGAGCGCCAGAACGCCCGCCGCAATCCGCCGCGCCATCGCCGAGAAACCCGTCATTCGCCCCGTCCCTTCAGTTCGCGCCGAAAGCGCAGAGCCCCGACGCCTTCGACTGGTCGGCCGCGCCGGCCCCGAAGAGCCGCACCCGGACGCCGAAATTCGTCCCGCGCGGCGCGCTGAACGATTCTGTGAATTGCCGGCGCAGGAAGAGGTCAAGCGCCGCGCATTCATCCTCGTAGGTCAATACTCCGCCCGCGGTGACGAATCTATCCTCGATCAGGTCGCGTTGTGCGTCGCCCGAAAGGGTCCAGTTGCGGTCGAGCGCGAGCGCCGCGCCGAGGCTGACCTCCGATCGGTCGAGCGGCGTCGCCTCCGCCGGGTCCGACTCGACAAAGAGATAATAGCCGAAGAGCGTGACCGGGTCATAGTCGACCCGCCCGCCGGCCTCGGCCCGGTTGATCGAGAGATCGTCGGAAAGCCGCCAGCGGGCGGAAACCTCCAGAAAGTCCGCGAAAGTCACCGTCCCGGCGGCGACCCAGTCCGACACGTCCCCATCCAGCCCGGCGCGACCCGGAAAGTCGAACGTCTCCTCGAACCGGAAGACGCGCCCGCCCGCGGCGCGAAAGCCGAGCCCGTCATCGTCGATCATCTCGTAGCGGGCGCCGACAGAGAGATTCGCGCCCGTTTCCGACCTGTCGAAGCCGGTGGACCGATCCGCCTCGAAGAGGTTCATCTCGTCGAACTCGACGATCACGCTGTCCTCGTTCGGTATGTCCCTGTCGTTCACGTCGGGCGCCAGGGTGAAGAGGACGATGGGCTCGGCCACATGGGTGCGCCCCGCCTCGTCAACCCGCGCGAAGGGCGCGCGCGCCTCCACGCCGATGCGGGGGAGGAAGCGCGCCGCCTCCCCGTCAAAGGCCGGGTCGTCCTCGACCCGGTAGAAATCCGCCCGCGCATCCGCGAAACCGCGCAGGACGATCCCGCCCGGAATGATCTCCTGCCGCGAGTAGTCCGCGCCGAGGGAGACGCGCGCCACGTCCCGGCCCCGCTCCCGCACAAGGCTCACTGCGTCGAAGCCGAGCCCGACCTCTCCGCCGATCCCCGGCGCGGCCCAGACCTGCCGCGCCGAAAGCTCCGGCAGGACGAGCGGGATCGCCGATTGCGGGTCGTTGTCCCTGAGGCTCTGGAGGAAGGCGGCGGAGACGGAGGCGCGGTTCGGCCCGTCATACCGGCGCACGAAACCCTCCGTCGTCAACCGGTCCACCGTGGTGAAGTCATAGCGCCGGAGGAAGGGATCGTCCGTCGCGAAGGCGAGGTCGAAACCGGCCGTCACGCCTTCGTCCAGCCGGTAGCGTCCGGCGCCGAAGCCGCCAAGGCGGAGCTGGGTCCCGTCGAGATCGTCGTCGTAATCGGTGAGTCCGAACTTCAGGTCGAGGTCGATGAAGCCCTCAGCGAACCGGCGGCGATACTCGGTCTCAAGGATGGCGCCGTCCTCCGTCACGATGAACGGGGTGAGCGTCACGTCCGAATAATCGTCCAGCACGATGTAGAAGGGCGTCTTGACCCCGACGCCATAGGCCCGGTCCCGCCCCGCCTCCGGCGCAAGAAGGCCGGTCGCCCGCTCGACCTCGGGGGAGGGATGGCGGAAATAGGGAAGATAGCCGACCGGAACGCCCAGCACGTCGAAATAGGCGTCCTCGTAGTGGATCAACCGCTCTTGCTGGTCATGGACGATCCGCTCCGCCCGGATGCGCCAGAGCGGCGTGGGCCGCGCCGCGCAGACCTCGCAGGGGGAAAAGACGGCCTTGCCGAGGACGTTGTAGCGCCCGTCGATCCGCTCCGCCTCGGCCGCCGCGATCTTGCCGCCGCCGGCGATGACCGAGCGTGCGCCCTCCACGAGCCCGGCGCGGAGATCGGCGTCGAGATCGGCGCCGTCTGCGAAGACGGTCTCGCCCCGCTCGGTGCGGAGCGTGATCGGCCCCTCCGCCGCGATGCGCTCGGACCGGCTGTCATACCGGATCGCGGCGGCGGTAAGCGTCCGCCCGTCCTGGAAGAGTTCGACATTGCCGCGCGCCGTCAGCACGCCGGTCTGCTCGTCGAAGGCGATCTCGTCCGCCACCAGCGCGACGGGGCGGGCCGCGTCCTGCGCCGAAAGGCCGACGGGGAGGAGAAGCGCGAAGAGCGCCGCGCGCGCGATCTGCGTCCAGTGCGCCGCCATCCGCGACTCTCCTCCTCGTCCCGGCCCCGAGTTAACCGCCGGCCGGGGGGCGCGGCAAGCCTAGGCGCCCGGTCCGATCCGCGCTACGCCTCTCCGCCGAAGTGAGACAAGCGTGAGGAGCCCGCCATGACCAGCCCCGTCGAGATCGATTTCGTCGCCCCGGAGGCCTCGCCGATGGCGGAGCGGGCGGGCGCGCTTGTCGTCTTCACCCTGAAGGACGGCGCGCTGACGCCGGGCGCCGCCGAGGCCGACGGGCTGACGGGCGGGGCGGTCGGCCGGCTCGTCGGCGGCAAGGGGTTCAAGGGCAAGGCGGGGGAGGCGGGCGTTCTCGCGTTCCCGCATGGGCTGAAGGCGGACCGGCTGGTGGTCGTCGGCCTCGGCGAGGCTCCGGACGGCGCGGCGGCGCGGAAGGCCGGCGCGGCGGCGGCGAAGGCCGCGGGCGCCGGGGCCGTCACGCTCTGGGGCGCCGGCGCGCCGGAGACGCAGGCCGAGGTCGCCTTTGGCTTCGCCCTCCGCCGCTACGAGTTCGACGCCTACAAGACGAAGGGCGACGAGGACGAGGCGAAAGAGCCGGGCGACGTGACCTTCGTGAGTGAAGAGGCGGAGGCCGTCGCCCGCCTCTCCGGCCCGCTCGCGGCGCTGGCTGAGGGCGTGTTCTTCACCCGCGACCTCGTGAGCGAGCCCGCCAACGTTCTGACGACCGGAGATTTCGCCGGCCGCCTCGCGGCGATGGAGGAACTCGGGCTCGCAATCGACATCCTCGGGGCGGAGGAGATGAAGGCGCTCGGCATGAACGCGCTTCTCGCCGTCGGCATGGCCTCGGACGACGAGCCGAAGCTCGTCGTCATGAAATGGAACGGCGGCGGCGACGAGGCGCCGCTCTGCCTCGTCGGCAAGGGCGTCGTTTTCGACACCGGCGGCGTCTCCATCAAGCCCGCCGCCGGAATGGAGGAGATGACGATGGACATGGGCGGCGCCGGCGTCGTCTCCGGCGTCATGCGCGCGCTCGCGCTCCGGAAGGCGAAGGCGAACGTTGTCGGCGTCGTCGGCCTCGTGGAGAACATGGTCGCCGGCAACGCCCAGCGGCCTGGCGACATCGTGCGCTCCATGAAGGGCGACACGATCGAGGTCATCAATACGGACGCCGAGGGCCGCCTCGTCCTCGCCGACGCGCTCTGGTACGCGCAGGAGCGGTTCAAGCCCGCCGCCGTGATCGACCTCGCGACGCTGACGGGTGCGATCATCATCGCCCTCGGGCACGAGCATGCCGGGGTCTTCTCGAACGACGACGCCTTCGCCGCGGCCTTCCTCGACGCCGCCAAGGCCGCAGGGGAGGGGGCCTGGCGCATGCCGCTCGCGCCCGCCTATGACAAGCTCCTGAAATCCCGCCTCGCGGACATGAAGAACGTGGGCGGCCGGCCGGCCGGCTCCATCACCGCCGCGCAGTTCCTCCAACGCTTCATCAAGGAGGGAACGCCGTGGATCCATCTCGATATCGCGGGCGTCACGCTCCTTTCGAAGGAAAGCGACGTTGCGCCCGCGGGCGCGACGGGATGGGGCGTCCGCGCGCTCGACCGGCTGGTGCGCGACCGTTACGAGAGCCGTGGCTGAGGTCCACTTCTATCACCTGACGCGCACGCCGCTCGAGGCGGCGGCGCCGCCGCTCCTGGAAAAATGCCTGGAACGGGGATGGCGCGTCGCGCTCCGCGCCGGCTCTGCGGCGCGGGCCGAGGCGCTGAACCGCCATCTCTGGACGTATCGAGAAGAGAGCTTCCTGCCCCATGGCGGGCCGGAGGACCCGGAGCCGGCGCGCCAGCCGGTCTATCTCACCGCGGGGCCCGAACTCCCCAACGACCCTCAGGCGCTCATGCTGGCGGACGGGGCCGAGGCGGAGCCGGCGGAGATGGGCCGGTTCGAACGGGTCATGCTGCTCTTCGACGGGCATGACGAAGCGGCGCTGAACGCCGCCCGCGGCGCGTGGCGGGCGGTCACTTCCGCCGGCCTCCCC
>JAUIDE010000100.1 GCA_030429105.1 Alphaproteobacteria bacterium | reverse complement strand
TATCCCCGGCTTCCAGCGCATCCAGCCGGTGGGGATCGGCCCGGTCGGCCCGGTCTGCGGCGACCCGCGGCTCATTGGCGCTTCGATCCCCGCGATTTCGGGCGGCGACCCGCGCTGCGGGATCGCGGAGCCGGTCAGCCTCGTCTCCGTCTCCGGCGTCGCGCTTTCGGGAAAGACCGAGGTGAACTGCGAGACGGCGCGCGCCTTCGCGGACTGGATGGCGCGCGGGGCGCGGCCCGCGGCGCTGAAATACACCGGCTCGCCCCTCGTCGCCGTCCGGCCCGTCGCCTCCTATGTCTGCCGCTCGCGCAACCGGCAGGCCGGCGCGCCGCTCTCGGAACATGCGAAGGGCAACGCCATCGACATCGCGGAATTCGTGCTGGCGGACGGGCGGCGCTTCGACGTCTCGACCGGGTGGAACGGCGGCGGGCGGGGGCAGGCTTTCGTCCGCGAGGCGTGGCGGAGCGCCTGCGGCCCGTTCGGCACGGTGCTCGGCCCGGCTTCGGACCGGTTCCACCGGGATCATTTCCATTTCGACATCGCGCGGCACCGGAACGGGAATTATTGCCGGTAGCGCTCTCCGCCGGCATCGCGCGCGGCGAAGGTCAGGCGAGGCGCTCCTCATCTGGCATCGCCCGTGCGTCCAGCACGGGCCGCGGCCTCCCTCCCCCCAAGGGAGGCCGCATCGCGACGTCTCAAGATGCTCAGGCGTCAGAGTTCCTGACGCCATAAACCGCTCGGATCGATCGTTCCGAGGCGGCCCCCCGAGGGAGGCCGCGACCCTTCGCGCCCCGCTCAGGCCGCGGCGGGGCCCTCGTCCGGCGTCGGAACAAGACTTATTGCCGGCGGCAGGGCGCGGGCCTTCATGGGCGCGAAGGGCCGTGGCCGCGCCTTGGCGGACGCTTCACTACGAGTGGACCCTGGCGGTTTATGGCGTCAGGAACTCCGGCGGCGAGCCCCTTGCGACGTCGCAATGCGTCCGCCCCCCCCGCAGGGGCGGCCGCGGCCCGCGCTGGTCGCGCGGGCCATGAGACGAGCGGCGCGCTACGCTGAATGGGCCCCGCTCAGGCCGCCGCAAGCCCCTCGTCGAGCGCCTCCACGATCTTCGCCGCCTCCTCCGCCGTGAGGATCAGCGGCGGGGAGAGGATGATGTTGGGGCCGGAGATGCGGACCATCACGCCGGCGCGGTAGGTCGCCTCGTGGATGCGCGCCGTCACGTCCTTCGCCGCGGGGGTCTTCTTCGCGCGGTCGGAGACGAGTTCGAGCGCGAGCATGAGGCCGTGGCCGCCGCGCACGTCCCCCACGATCTCATGTTTCTCCTGCAGCGCCTTCAGCCCGGCGAAGAGTTCCGCCCCCCGCGCCGCCGCGTTCTCGTGCACGGCCAGCCGCTCCGTCTCCTTCAGGCAGGCGATGGCGGCGGCGGCGCCGACCGGGTGGCCGGAATAGGTGTAGCCGTGGCCGATGGCGCCGGCGCCCGACCGGTCCTGCTCGAAGGCCTCGGCCACGGCTTCCGAGATCATCACCGCGCCGAAGGGGAAATAGCCGTTGGTGATCGCCTTCGCCGTGCAGGCCATGTCGGGCTGCACGCCCCAATGGCGCGAGCCGGTCCAGGAGCCGGTGCGGCCGAAGGCGGTGATGACCTCGTCCGCGATCAGGAGAATGCCGTGCTTCGCCGTGATCTCCCGCACCATGGGCATGAAGCTCTCGTGCGGCGGGATCACGCCGCCCGCGCCGAGAACGGGCTCCATGATGAAGGCGGCGATGGTGCCGGGCCCCTGGAAGGCGATCTCGTCTTCGAGCGCGGCGGCGCAAAGCTGGGCGAGGCGGGCCGGGTCGCTCTCGTTGAAGGGGTTGCGATAGGGATAGGGCGCGGCGATCTGGAAGCAGCCGGGCAGGAGCGGCTCGTACTGCATGCGGAAATTCGCGTTGCCGTTGACGCTGGCGCCGCCGGTATGCGTGCCGTGATAGCCCTTCTTCAGCGAGAGATATTTCACCCGCCCGGCTTCGCCCCGGATCTTGTGGTATTGCCGGGCGAGGCGAAGCGCCGTCTCCACGCTGTCCGACCCGCCCGAGGTGAAGAAGGCCCGCGTCAGCCCGTCCGGCGCGAAGAACTCGCGGAGCATCCAGGAGAGCTCGATCACGGCGTCGTTCGTCGTGCCCCGGAAGGTCGAGTAATAGGGCAGGGCGTCCAGCTGCGCGGCGATGGCCTCCTTCACCGGCTGGCAGGAGAAGCCGAGATTGACGTTCCAGAGGCCGCCCACCGCGTCGATCGTCTCGTGACCGTCAAGGTCCGTGATGCGGACGCCCGCGGCCTTGGTGATGATCGCGGGCGGGTTCGCCTGCATCTCCGCCGGATGCGCCATCGGGTGCCAGAGATGCCGGGCGTTGTTCTCCCTGAGGAAGTTGGAATCCTTCATGGCGTGGCGACTCCTTTCTTGTGCGCTACCGCCCTTCGGGCTGCTTGAGCGCGTTTTTGGCGCTTGGCCCATCCGGGCGCAGCGGCTCAGGCGGCAGGTCGCAAGAGCGTTGACACGGGGGCGCCGCCCCGTCAATCTTTCCTGAAACACTGGTGACAATAATGAACCGACAGGAAGGACGACACATGAAACGCGCTCTCTCCGCCGCGGCGCTCGCAAGCTTCGCGCTTGTCGCCGGCTTCACGCCCGCCCTCGCCGAATATCCCGAGAAGCCGGTGAGCTTCATCGTCCCCTGGCCGCCGGGCGACCTCGAGGACGTGCTGACGCGCATGATCGCGGACGATTTCCAGGCGAAATACGGCGTGCCCGCCGCGGTGGTGAACAAGCCCGGCGGCGGCGGCGGGCCCTTCCCCGGCGCGGTCGAGGTGGCGACGGCCCCGGCGGACGGATACACGATCGGCTCCTTCATCATCGCCGTGCCGGTGATCGGGCCGCAGATCGGCATTCCCGAGCTGAACCCGGATCCGTTCGAGCCGCTCGGCGTCTTCCTCACCTATCCGTTCGTGATCGCCGCGGCGGGCGACGCGCCCTATTCGACGGTGGAAGAGCTGGCGGCCTACGCGCAGGACAATGACGTCGCGCTCGGCCATTTCGGCGCGCCGCTGGCGCCGACGCAGGTGACCTTCGCGCTGGCCGAGGCGAAGGGCTTCGCCTTCGCCTCCGACGCCGCGTTCGACGCGCTCGATTGCAACACGCTCGCCTCCGGCGACGTGGACGTGATCAACACGACGCTGCAGCTCATCCTCCCCTGCCTCGGGGACGTGAAGGTGCTGGCCTCCATCGGCTCCGAGCGCATCCCGCTGACGCCGGACGCGCCGACGGTGGCGGAGCTGGAACCCTCCCTCGCCATCGAGCTCTGGAACGGCCTTTTCGTGCGGACCGGGACGCCGGAGGACGTGAAGGCGAAGATCATCGCCGTCGCGAAGGAGTCGGTGATGAGCGAGCGGGCGCAGACGCTGGCGAAAGAAACGGGCGCCGCCGTCTACTGGGAGGATGCGGAGGCCGCGAAGGCGAGGATCGCGCGGGACATCGAGACGCTCGCCGCCATCGAGAAGATGCTGGAGTGAGGCGGGGCGCGGGCGCCGCGGATCACGGCCTCGAAAAGCGACCTTCCGGTGGAAGGTCGCCGAGGCCGTTCGGCCGGAGCCCCTGCGGAGGCCGAGGGGCGCCAAGCCTTCCCGGACGTCGAAGATCGGGCCGTGGTCGTCGCGGCGAGCGCGGAAACGCGGTCGCCGGGGGGCGACGACCGCGGGCCGATCTGACGCGGGTCAGATCGGCCGTGCGCATTTCATCGGCGCCACGCCTTGCCTGCGCATGTCGCGCCGAGACCCTGCGATGACCGAGCCCCGCTCCTTCCGCGCCCTCTTCCGGCGGGAGAGGAAGCCCGGCGACCTGCTCTTCGCCGCGCTCTTTCTCGCCTTCGCGCTGTTCCTCCTCGCGCGCCTGCCCGACCAGACGCAATGGATGAAGCGCACCGGCTTCGCGGCGCAGCCGGCCTTCTGGCCCGGCGTCGCGATCTTCGGGATGGTCGGGTTCGGGGCGCTGCATCTCCTCTCCTCCGCCCTCTCGCCGCGAATGCCGGGGCGGTGGCGGGAGGCGCTCTTCTGGGCGCGGAGCGCGGAATATGCGCTCTGGTTCATGGCCTATGTCTTCGCGGCTCCGCTCCTCGGCTATCTGCCGGCGACGGTGCTCTTCTGCCTCCTCCTCGCCTTCCGCGCAGGATATCGCGGCGCGGGGATCGGTTGGGCGGCGGCTTCCGGCTTCGGGATCGTGCTGCTATTCAAGACGTTCCTGCAGGTGAAGGCGCCGGCCGGCGCGCTCTATGAACATCTGCCCGAAGCGGCGCGCGCCTTCATGCTGACCTGGTTCTGACCTTGGAGACGATCCTCGCCTCTGCGCTGATGCTGATGCGGTGGGACGTGCTGGCCGCGCTCCTCGTCGGTTCGGTCGGCGGGGTGATCATCGGGGCGATTCCGGGCGTCGGCCCCGCCGTCGCCATCGCGATCCTGCTGCCTGCGACCTTCTCGATGGAGCCGCTCGTCGGGCTCACGCTCCTTCTCGGCATCTACGGCTCCTCGATGTATGGCGGCGCGCTGCCGGCCATCCTCATCAACACGCCCGGCACGGCGGTGAACGCGCTGACGACCTATGACGGGCATCCGATGACGCTGCGGGGGGAGGCGCGGCGGGCCGTCTCGCTCGCCTATTCCGCGAGCTTCTTCGGCGGGGTCTTCGCGATTCTCTGCCTCATCCTCCTTTCCCCCGTCCTCGCGCTTGTCGCGCCGATGTTCGGGAGCCGGGAGATCTTCCTCGCCGCCTTGCTCGGCATCGTGCTCGTGATCTTGGCCCATCGCGGGCAGGTCTTCGCCGCGGGAATGCTCGCCTGCTTCGGCATCTTCCTCGGGACGATCGGGCTCGAGCCGGTGAAATACACCCGCCGCTTCACCTTCGAGCAGAGCTGGCTCGCCTCCGGCGTCGACCTCATCGTCGTCGTGCTCGGGCTCTTCGCGCTTTCCCAGGCGTTTATCCTGCTGACGGAGCGGGAGAGCGCGCCGAAGCCGCAGCGATTCTCGGGGTCCCTCTTCGGCGGCATGAAGGAGCTGATGCGGAACAAGCGCGTCGCCTCCGTCTCCGCCTCCTTCGGCGTTCTGATGGGCATGATCCCCGGCGTCGGCGAGTTCACGGCGCAGTTCCTCTCCTATTCCTACGCGCAGCGGACGTCGAAGACGCCGGAGTTCTTCGGCAAGGGCGCGCCGGAAGGCCTGATCGCGGCGGAGGCCTCGAACAACGCGGTGCCGCCGGCGGCGATGATCCCGCTCCTCGCGCTCGGGATACCGGGGGAGGCGCTGACGGCGATGATGCTCTCCGTCTTCTACGTGCACAACGTGATCCCCGGCCCGCAACTCTTTCAGGATCATATGGATTTCGTCGGCGCGCTCTATCTGTCGCTCCTCCTCCTCAACCTCCTCGTGCTCGCCTTCCTGATCGTCTCGGGCGGGCTCCTGACGCGGATCATCCGCATTCCGACGCGGTTCCTCGGCATGCTGATCCTGACCCTCTCCTTCGTCGGGGTCTATTCGCTCCGGAACTCGATCACCGATTGCGCGATGGCGGCGGGGTTCGGCGTGCTGGGGGTGGTGCTGAAGCGGCTCGGGCTTCCCGTCGTGCCGATCATCCTTGGCATGGTGCTGGGCGGCATCATGGAGGTGAAGCTCCGGAGCGCGATGGCGCGGGTGAAGACGCCGCTCGACTTCATCGACCGGCCCATCGCGGCCATTCTCTTCGCGCTGATCCTTCTCGTAATCGCGCTGCATGTCCGCTCGCTCTTCCGGGCGCGGCGGGCGGAAAGGACGCCATGACCGACCAGCCTTCCATCGACGCGCTCGCCGCGCTCCCCGTCTCTCCGCAGGGGCATTTCATCGACGGGCGGCGCGTTCCCTCCCGCGACGGGGCGGAGATGGAGACGCTCTCGCCGCGGGACGGGCGGGCGCTGACGACGCTCGCCGCCGGGGGCGCCGCGGATGTCGCCGCCGCCTGCGCCGCGGCCCGCAAGGCGTTCGAGGACAGGCGCTGGGCGGGGCGCGCCCCCGCAGAGCGCAAGCGCGTCCTCCTCCGCCTCGCGGAACTGATCGAGCGGGAGGCGCTCTCCCTCGCGGTGCTCGGCGTCAGGGAGAACGGGACCGAAATCTCCATGGCGCTGAAGGCGGAGCCGGGCTCCGCCGCCGGCTCCTTCCGCTACTATGCGGAGGCGGTGGACAAGATCGCCGGGGAGGTCGCGCCCACGGCGGAGGGCGCGCTCGGCCTCGTGACGCGGGAGCCGGTGGGCGTGGTGGGCGCGATCGTGCCGTGGAACTTCCCGCTGATGATCGGCGCATGGAAGCTCGCGCCGGCGCTCGCCGCCGGGAATTCCGTGGTGCTGAAGCCGGCGGAGACGGCCTCGCTCACGCTCCTCCGCATCGCGGAGCTGGCGGCGGAGGCGGGGTTGCCGGACGGGGTGCTGAACGTCGTCACGGGGCAGGGGGCCGTGGCGGGGGAGGCGCTGGCGCTCTCTCCCGAGGTCGACGCGCTCCTCTTCACCGGGTCGGGGGCGACGGGGCGGCGGCTACTGGAATATGCCGCGCGGTCAAATCTCAAGCGGGTTTACCTGGAGCTTGGCGGCAAGTCTCCCAACATCATCTTCGCGGATGCGCCCGATCTCGACAAGGCGGCGAAGGTGGCGGCGACGGGGATCTTCCGCAATGCTGGGCAGGTCTGCATCGCGGGCTCGCGGCTGCTCGTGGAGGATGCGAGCCATGACGAGTTCGTCGCCGCTGTCGCCCGCCATGCGGCGGCGATGCTTGTGGGGGACCCGCTCTCGCTCGCCAGCGAGATTGGCGCGCTGCATTCGGAGGCGCAGCTCCGCCGCGCGCTCGGCTTCGTCGAGGGGGCGAGGGCGGAGGGGGCGGAGATCGTGACGGGCGGCGCGCGGCTGATGGAGGAGACCGGGGGCTGGTTCATGGCGCCGACCGTGGCGACGGGCGTGGCGCCCGGGCACCGGCTGTTCCGGGAGGAGGTGTTCGGCCCGGTGCTCGCCGTCACGCGCTTCCGGACGGAGGCGGAGGCCGTGGCGCTGGCGAACGGCACGGAATACGGGCTGGCGGCGGGCGTGTGGACCGGGAGCCTCTCGCGCGCGCACCGGATGGTGCGGGCGGTGCGCGCCGGGCTCGTCCATGTGAACACATATGGCGGGTCCGACCTCACCGTGCCGCTCGGCGGGCATGGCCAGAGCGGAAACGGGCACGACAAGTCCCTCCACGCCTTCGACAAGGTGCAGAATCTGAAGAGCGCCTGGATCGATCTGGGGTGAGGCGGCCCTGGTCGGAGTGAGAGGATTCGAACCTCCGGCCCCTGCCTCCCGAAGACAGTGCTCTACCAGGCTGAGCTACACTCCGGACCGCGCGGCTCTCTTAGCGCCGCCTCCGGGCGGGCGCAAGCGGGCGGAGAGGGATTTCGGAAGGGATCGTTTCGCCGGCCGCTCGCCGGCTTCGCCGCGAGGAGAGCCGACGGTCGGGGACCCTGAACTCCGCAAGCGGGCGAAGAGGGGGATGAGGTGGCGCGGCGCCTGCCTACGATCCTCTCCGTCGAGGCGCTGGACCGGGCTTGAGAGCGGCTTGCGGGCCGCGCGGCGAGCGCGTAATCAGGCGGCGCTGCTGGGGCGTCGCCAAGCGGTAAGGCAACGGTTTTTGGTACCGTCATTCGGAGGTTCGAATCCTCCCGCCCCAGCCAGCCGCCGCCGGGCCGCCACGAAACGGGAGGCCCGCCGATGACCAAACCCCGCGCCCGCGATCTAGACCTGCCCTTCCCGGGCGAGCCCGGCCCCTGGAACGCGATCACGGACGTGCCGGGCGTCGCCGTCGGCTTTACGACGCTCACCGACCCCGCGCGGCGGATGCGGACGGGGGTGACGGCGATCCTCCCCCGGCAGGAGCGGGACTGGCCGCGCCCCGTCCGCGCCGGGCAGTTCACGCTCAACGGCAACGGGGAGATGACGGGGACGCACTGGATCGAGGACGCCGGCTATCTCGCCGGCCCGATCCTCATCACCAACACCCACGGCGTCGGCGCCGCGCATCAAGGCGCGACGCGCTGGATGATCGAGCGCTACGCCGACTATTTCGGCGCGGAGCACGCCTGGGCGATGCCGGTGGTGGCGGAGACCTATGACGGCGTGCTGAACGACATCAACGCGCTGCATGTGACGCCCGATCACGCCATCGCGGCGCTCGATGCGGCGGCTTCGGGGCCGGTGGCGGAGGGCTCGGTCGGCGGCGGGAACGGCATGATCGCCTACGAGTTCAAGGGCGGGACGGGAACCGCCTCCCGCCGGGCGCGGATCGGGGGGGCGGCCTATACGGTCGGCGCGCTCGTGCAGGCCAATCACGGTATCCGGCCCTGGCTCACGATCCTCGGCAAGCCGGTGGGGCGGACGATGACGGAGGGGCGGCTCCTGCCGCGGGAGCAGGGCTCTATCATCGTCATCCTCGCGACGGATGCGCCGCTCTCCGCCCTCTCGCTCCGGCACCTCGCGCGGCGCGCCGCCATCGGGATCGGGCGGAACGGCACGCCCGGCGGCAATTCCTCGGGCGACATCTTCCTCGCCTTCGCCACGGCGGATATCGGCCCGATGCCGCAGCTCGATGCGCCGCTCCTCACCCGGACGGAGCTGAACGGGGAGGTGATCGACCCGCTCTATCTCGCCGCAGTCGAGGCGGTGGAGGAGGCGGTCGTCAACGCGCTCGTCGCGGGGGAGGACGCGCCGACGGTGAAGCCGGAGGGGCTGGTCGTCAGGGCCATCGACTGCGAGGCGCTGAGGCGCGTCTTCGCCGGCTGAGGCGCCGGTTCAGCCCAGCGCCTCCGCCACCGCCTTCCCGCATTCGACGGTCGAGGCCCGCCCGCCGAGATCGCGCGTGCGGAGCGCCGGCTCCGCCAGCACCCGCTCGATGGCGGAGACGATGTCGGCCGCGGCCTCCGCATGACCGAGATGATCCAGCATCATCGCGCCGGCCCATATCTGCCCGACCGGATTGGCGATTCCCTGCCCGGCGATGTCCGGCGCCGAGCCGTGGACGGGCTCGAAGAGCGAGGGAAAGTTCCGCTCCGGGTTGATGTTGCCGGAGGGGGCGATGCCGATGGTTCCGGTGCAGGCGGGGCCGAGATCGGAGAGGATGTCCCCGAAGAGGTTGGAGGCGACGACGACGTCGAACCGGTCCGGGTTCAGGACGAAATGGGCGGTCAGGATGTCGATATGATACTTGTCCCACGCCACGCCGGGATAGTGTTTCGCCATCGCCTCCACCCGCTCGTCCCAATAGGGCATGGTGATGGAGATGCCGTTGGATTTCGTGGCCGAGGTCAGACGCTTGCGCGGGCGTCTTGCGGCGAGGTCGAAGGCGTAGCGGAGCACGCGGTCGACGCCGACGCGGCTCATCACCGTCTCCTGCATCACGATCTCGCGGTCCGTCCCCTCGAACATGCGGCCGCCGATGGAGGAATATTCGCCCTCCGTATTCTCCCGCACGATCCAGAAGTCGATGTCCCCCGCCTTCCGCCCGGCGAGCGGGGAGGGGACGCCGGGCATGAGCCTTGCGGGGCGGAGGTTCACATACTGGTCGAATTCGCGCCGGAACTTCAGGAGCGAGCCCCAGAGCGAGATGTGGTCCGGCACCGTCGCCGGCCAGCCGACGGCGCCGAAGAAGATCGCGTCATGCCCGCCGATCCGCGCCTTCCAGTCCTCCGGCATCATCGCGCCGTGCTTCGCGTAATGGTCGCAGGAGGCGAAGTCGAATTCGTCGAAGCGGAGGTCGAGCTGGTGGCGCCTCGCCGCCGCCTCCAGCACGCGGAGGCCCTCGGGGACGACTTCCTTGCCGATCCCGTCCCCCGCGATGACGGCGATTCGCCTGTGGTTCTGCGTCATGTCGCTCCCTCGCTTTCGTTGCGGGGACGTTCCGCGCTTCGGCGGCGGCGTCAAGGGGCGGGAGCCGGCTTGACCTCGGCGGCGCGAGGCGGCTCATTGCGGCGGGATGGAAGGAGGGCCGCTCATGGGCCGCTATGCGTTCTGGATTCTGGCGGGCGCGCTGATCTTCGCCGCCTGGCTCTTCTGGAGCACGAGCAACGACCAGAGGAGCGCCCGCGACGCCTATGAAAATTCATATGTCGTCCCGCCGCTCGCGCCCGAGGCCGAGGCGGGGCGGCTCGCCTTCAACGAGACGTGTGCGACATGCCACGGGCGGGACGCGATGGGCGGCGCCGGTGGCCCGCCGCTGATCCACAAAATCTACGAGCCCTCGCATCACGGGGACGACGCGTTCCGCCTCGCCGTCGCGCAGGGCGTGCGCGCCCATCACTGGGATTTCGGGGACATGCCGCCGCAGCCCGGCGTGGGGCCTGAGAAGACGGAGACGATCATCGCCTTCGTCCGCGCCGTTCAGGCGGCGAACGGGATCGAATGAGGGCGCCCGCCTTCGCCGCCGCGCTCGCGCTCGCCGCCCCCGCCCTCGCGGTCGAGGCGCTGGTGGAGCGGCGGCAGGCGGGGATGAAGGACATGGACGACGCGATGAAGGCGCTCGGCGCGGTGCGGATCGGCGTGCTGCCTTACAGCCCCGCGCTCGTCTCCCGCGCCGCCGGGGCGCTGGAGGCGGGGGCGGAGGCGATGCGCTTGCAGTTTCCTCCCGGCTCCGAAGGGGGCAAGGCGGCGCCGCTCCTCTGGGAGGATCGCGCCCGGTTCGACGCGATGACCGACGACCTCGCCGCCGCCGCCGCCCGCCTCGCCGCCGCGGAGGGCGAGGCTGCGGCCTTGGAGGCGGCGGAGCGCGTGGCGGAGACCTGCGTCGCCTGCCACGAGCCGTTTCGACGGCGTTAGGCCGGAACCGGCCGGGCGGAGGCGCTGCGCTGCCCCCGCGCCCCCTGGCCCGGGCGACCAGCCCGGGCCGCGGCCTCCCTCCCCCAAAGGGAGGCCGCATCGCGACGGCGCAAGACGTGCAAGCGTCAGAGTTCCTGACGCCATAAACCGCTCGGACCAATCGTTCCGACGCGCCCTCCCGAGGGAGGCCGCGCCCCTCCGCGCTTCGCTCGCGCGCCGGCCGGCCTCGTCGCCTGCTACGGGCCGTTTCGCGGGCGATCTGTCAGAACCGGCCGGGCGGAGGCGCCGCGCTCCCCCCGCGCCCCCTGGCCCGGGCGACAAGCCCGGGCCGCGGCCTCCCTCCCCCCAAGGGAGGCCGCATCGCGACGGCGCAAGACGTGCAAGCGTCGGAGTTCCTGACGCCATAAACCGCGCGGACCAATCGTTCCGAAGCGCCCTCCCGAGGGAGGGCGCGGCCCTTCGCGCTCCGCTCGCGCGCCGGCCGGCCTCGCCGCGGCCAGTTTTTCAGATTGATTAGTTATATCAGCCATATAACCCCCCTGCACAGCGTGTGCAGGGGGCGTTCCGGCCTCAGAAGCCGATCGCCGCGCCGTCCTTCCGCGGGTCGGAGGCGCCTTCGAGCACGCCCTCGCCGTGCAGGCGGATCATCTGCGCTCCGCCGATCGGCGTGTCGGGGATCACCACGTCATGCCCCTTCGCCGCCAGAGCGGCGCGGACGGCGTCGGAATAGCCGCGCTCGACCTGGAGCTTCCCGTCGAACGGGTCGGTGAAGGCGCGCGGGCCGTCCAGCGCCTGCTGCGGCTCCATTCCGAAATCGGCGATGTTGGAGAGGACGCGGCAATGCCCCGTCGCCTGATACTGCCCGCCCATGACGCCATAAGAGGCCCAGAGCGCGCCCTCCTTCCGGATCATCGCGGGGATGATCGTGTGGAGCGGCCGCTTGCCGCCCTTCAGCTCGTTCGGGTGGCCTTCGGTCAGCACGAAGCCGGCGCCGCGGTTCTGGAAGTTGATGCCGAACTTCGCGGAGGCCAGGCCGGAGCCGAACGGGTGGAAGGTCGAGTAGATCATCGAGACGACCATCCCGTCCCGGTCCGCCGTCGTAAGGTAAACGGTGTCCCTGTGCACCGCCTCCGCGCCCGGCGGCGGGGTGGGGGCGGCGCGGCCCATGTCGATCAGCGCGGCGAGCTTCGCCGCCGTCTCGTCCGAAAGCATCCGCTCCGTCAGCGCATGGTCCGGGTCCGCGACGAAGCGGCCGCGGGCGTCATAGGCGAGCTTCGTCGCCTCCGCCTCAAGATGCGCCCGCTCGGCGCCCCAGGGGTCCATCGACGCGATGTCGAAATGGGAGAGGATCTTGGCGAGGAGGAGGGCGGTGACGCCCTGGCCGTTCGGCGGCAGCTCCACCAGCTCGTAGCCGCGATAGCTCGCCATGACGGGCTCGACATAATCGCAGCGCGTCGCCGCGAAATCCTCCGCCTCGTGCGCCCCGCCGAGGGCCTTGAGGCTCCGGAGCATGTCCTCCATCACCTCGCCCTCATAGAAGCCGGCGCGGCCCGCCTTCGCCACGCGCCGCAGCGCCTCGGCCTGGTTCGGCTGGCGGAAGATCTCGCCCTTGGCGTAGGGCTTGCCGGCGTTGAGGTAGAACTTCGCGCCGTCGCCCTTCATCTTGCCGCCGGAGGTCGCCCAGTCGAAGGCCGCGCGCTCCGCGATGGCGACGCCTTCCTCGGCGTAGCGGATCGCCGGGGCGAGGCAGGCGTCGATCCCCTTCCGCCCGTGATCCTCGGCGAGGCGGCAGAACCCGTCCATCGCGCCGGGGAGGGTGACGGAATGGACGCTGTCGATGGGGACGGCCTGAGCCCCCTCGGCGCGAAGCCGCGCCGCGTCCAGCGCCTTCGGCGCGCGGCCCGAGGCGTTGAGGCCGATGATCCGCTCCTCCCCCGCCGGCTTGATCAGCGCGAACATGTCGCCGCCGATCGAGGTCGAGCCCGGCTCGGCGATGCCAAGAAGCACGGCGGCGGCGATGGCGCCGTCCACGGCGTTCCCGCCCTCCGCCATGATCCGCGCCGCCGCCTCCGCGGCCAGCGGCTGGGACGTGGCGCACATGCCGTTCCGGGCGAGGACGGCGGAGCGGCCGGGCAGGTGAAGATCGCGCATGAGGATTCCTCCGGATTTTGTCCGGACCTCTAGCGCAGGCGGGGGCGGGGGGAAAGAGGGGCCCGGCGCCGCGGTTTCGGGGTGGGGGCTGATCGCGCGGCGCCGGGACAGCAATTTCTTGCTGCTGAGCATAGATCGGAAACGCCCGTGGCCCAAAGGCGCCCGGATTGCGGCGGAATGATGATTTCTTGCGCCGATAAAGCTTGCCTTGCGCGGCGGGACGGGGTTGCATCGAAAGATGACCGTGATCGACGCGAGCGCCTTCGGGCAGGGGCGGAAGGAAAGCGCGGCGCCCGAGCGCGTGGCCTTCCACCGCACGGAGCTTTCCGTGATCCTCGACATCTACGGCCGGATGGTCGCGGCGGGGGAGTGGAAGGATTATTCGATCGACTTCCTGCCGGACCGCGCCGTCTTCTCCGTCTTCCGCCGGGCGACGGAGCATCCGCTCTTCCGCATCGAGAAGGACCCGAAGCGCGCGCAGAAGCAGGGCGCCTATGCGATCCTCGGCGCGGACGGGCGGGTGCTGAAGCGCGGGCACGACCTGCGGATCGTGATGCGCTTCTTCACCGCGATGCTGCTGAAGGCGGTGGACTGAGGGGCGGCGTCAGCACCGGCCTGAGCAGCGCCAGCGGATGGGCGCGGAGGGAGAGGCGGAGGGAGAGGTAATCCTCCACCATCTCCTCCCCGAGGCTCGCGACGGGGAGGTTCGGGTCGGGCTCCGCGATCCCCTCGCCCTCCAGCAACCCTTCGAAGAGCGGCAGCGGGCGCGCGGCGCGGAGCGCCTCCGCCTCCCAGAGCGCCTCCCGCCGCGTGAGGCCGAGATCGGCGAAGGCGTCCGCCTCCGCCAGCGCCTTCAGCGCGCGCGGCCCGGCCCCGGCCCTCCGCCGCACGTCCTCCACGCTCCGGTAGCCGTTGCCGCGCGCGGCGGCGAGCCAGAGCCCGTCCTCCTCCCCCAGCGCGCGGATCAGCCGGAAGCCGAGCCGGAGCGCGAGGCCGCCGCGCCCGTCCGGCTCCATCGTGCAATCCCAATAGCTTTCGTTGACGGAGACGGGGCGCACGTCCACCCCGTGCTCCCGCGCGTCCCGCACGATCTGCGCCGGGGCGTAGAAGCCCATCGGCTGGCTGTTCAGCAGCGCGCAGGCGAAGATTCCCGGGTGCCACCGCTTCAGCCAGGCGGAGGCGTAGACGAGGAGCGCGAAGCTCGCCGCATGGCTTTCGGGGAAGCCGTATTCCCCGAACCCCTCGATCTGGGAGAAGCAGCGCGCGGCGAAATCCGCATCGTGCCCGTTCGCGAGCATCCCGGCGATGAAGCGTTCGCGGAAGGTGTGGATCGTCCCCGTCTTGCGGAAGGTGGCCAGCGCGCGGCGCAGCCGGTCCGCCTCCGAAGGGTCGAAGCCGGCGCCGATGATGGCGATCTGCATCGCCTGCTCCTGGAAGAGCGGGACGCCCAGCGTCTTGCCCAGCACCTGGCCGAGCGCGTCCGAGGGGAACTCCACCTTCTCCTCCCCCCGGCGGCGGCGGAGATAGGGATGCACCATGTCCCCCTGGATCGGGCCGGGGCGGACGATGGCGACCTCGATCACGAGGTCGTAGAAGCAGCGCGGCCGCATCCGGGGCAGGAAGTTCATCTGCGCCCGGCTCTCCACCTGGAAGACGCCGAGGCTGTCCGCCTTGCAGAGCATGTCATAGACCGCCGGGTCCTCCGGCGGCAGCGTGGCGAGGCTGTAGCCGACGCCGTGGTGGCGTTCGATCAGGGCGAAGGCCTTGCGGATGCAGGTGAGCATCCCGAGGGAGAGCACGTCCACCTTCAGGATGCCGAGCGCGTCGATATCGTCCTTGTCCCATTCGATCACGGTGCGGTCGTCCATCGCCGCGTTCTCGATGGGGCAGAGTTCGTCGAGCCGCCCCTTCGTCATGATGAAGCCGCCGACATGCTGGGAGAGATGGCGGGGGAAGCCGATGATCTCCCGTATCAGGGCGAGCGTGCGGCGGAGCCGCGGGTCCTCCGGGTCGAGCCCGATCTCCTTCACCCTCTCGTCCGTCACGCTTTCGGAGCCCCAGCCCCAGATCTGGCTCGCGATGGCGGCGCAGGCGTCGGCGGAAAGGCCCATCGCCTTCCCCACCTCCCGCACCGCCCGCCGGGCGCGGTAATGGATTACGGTGGCGCAGAGCCCCGACCGCTCCCGCCCGTAGGTCTCGTAGATGTGCTGGATCACCTCCTCCCGCCGCTCATGCTCGAAATCGACGTCGATGTCCGGCGGCTCGTCCCGCGCCTCGGAGACGAACCGCTCGAACACCATCGAGGCGATCTCGGGCCCGATGGCGGTGACGCGGAGCGCGTAGCAGACGACGGAATTGGCGGCGGAGCCGCGCCCCTGGCAGAGGATGCCGCGGCTTTCCGCGAAGTCCACGAGGCCCTTCACGGTGAGGAAATAGCGGGCGTAGCCGAGTTTCCCGATGAGCTTCAGCTCCCGCGCCGCCATCGCCCGCACCCGCTCCGGCGCCCCGTCCGGATAGCGATGGGCGAGGCCCTCCCATGCGAGGCGTTCGAGCCGGGCCTGCGGCTCCTCCCCGTTCGAGACCTCGTCGGGGTATTCGTATTTCAACTCGTCGAGGGAGAAGCGACAATCGGCGGCGACGGCGCGCGCCGCCTCCAGCGCGGCGGGATGGTCGCGGAAGAGCCGCGCCAGCTCCTCCGGGCTCCGGAGGCGCCGTTCCGCATTGGGGAGCGCGGCGACGCCGAGATCGTCCACCCGCCGGCCGAGGCGGATC
>JAUIDE010000099.1 GCA_030429105.1 Alphaproteobacteria bacterium | reverse complement strand
GGAAGAACCGGCTGACGGAGATGCGCGCCGCGCTCGCGAAGGCGGAGAGGGAGGCGGAAGCCGCCGCGGCGGCCCATCGAACCGCCAAGGCGCGGCTGGAGGCGGCGGCGGCGGCCGATCAGGCGGCGCGCGCGGCGCGGCGGGCGGCCGACTCCGCAGCCGCCGAGGCGGCGCGGGCCGCCGCGAAGGCGGAGGCCGATCTCGACATGGCCGCCTCCCGGCGCGAGGCCGGCGAGGCCGCCGCCGCCCGGCGCGCGGAGGAGGCGCGGGAGGCGGAGGCGCTCCGGGCCGAGGCCGCCGCCGCTTCCGCCGCGATCGCCGATCCGGAGGACGCCTGGCGCGCGGCGGAGGCGGCGAAGCTCACCCTTGCCGCCGCGCGGGCGGAGATGCTTTCGGCCCGCGGCGCGGCGGACGATCTCCGCCGCGCCGGCCGGGCGCGGGAGGAGCGCCTCGCCGCCGCGAGCCAGGAGCGCGCCTCCTGGCGCGCGCGGGCCGAGACGGCGGCGCGGCGCGCGGCGGAGCTTGCCGAACGGCTGGACGAGACCGAGGCGGAGCGCCGCGCCGCTGCGGGCCGGCCCGGCGAACTCGCCGCCCGGCGCGCGGCGCTCGCCGGGGACATCGAGCGGGCCGAGGCGCGCCGCGCAGCCGATGCCGCCGCCCTCGCCGCCGCCGAGGCCGCCGCCCGCGCCGCCGAAGCCGCCTCGCGTGAGGCGGAGCGCGAGGCCTCCTCCGCGCGGGAGGAGCGGGCGCGGCGCGAAACGCAAGGCGAGGCCGCGGCGGAGCGGGCGCGGGAGGCCGCGGCGCGCATCCTCGAAGAGGCTGACTGCGCGCCCGCCGTTCTGCTCGAGCGGATCGGCGGAGAGGCCGCGCTTGAGGCGCCGGACGCGCTCGAACTCGAAATCGCGCGCCTCCGCCGGCAGCGGGAAAGCCTCGGCCCCGTCAATCTCCGCGCCGAGGAGGACGCCCGCGCGGCGCAGGAGGAGCGGGACGCGCTGGCCGCGGAGGCCGCCGACCTCGAAGCCGCCATCGGAAAGCTGCGCCACGCCATCGCCGAACTGAACGGCGAGGGACGCCAGCGCCTCCTCGCCGCCTTCGAGGAGGTGAACCGCAGCTTCGCCGCGCTCTTCCGCCATCTCTTCGGCGGCGGCGAGGCGACGCTGGCGCTGGTCGAGAGCGACGATCCGCTCGAGGCCGGGCTCGAAATCATGGGCATGCCGCCGGGCAAGAAGCTCTCCACCCTCTCCCTCCTCTCGGGCGGGGAGCAGACCCTTACCGCGCTCTCCCTCATCTTCGCCGTCTTCCTCGCCAACCCTTCCCCGATCTGCGTGCTGGACGAGGTGGACGCGCCGCTCGACGATTCGAATGTCGGCCGGTTCTGCGATCTTCTCGACGAGATGACGCGGCGGACGGAGACGCGCTTCCTTGTCATTACCCACCATGTCGTCACGATGAGCCGGATGGACCGGCTCTTCGGCGTGACGATGGCGGAGCCGGGGGTGAGCCAGCTCGTCTCGGTCGATCTGCGGCGGGCGGAGGCGATGGTCGCCGGCTGAAATGGCTCAGGCCCCGGAGACGGCGTCGAACCCTTCGAAGGCGGGCGGGCCGAGATAGAGCGGCTTGTTCTTCCCGGCGTCCTTGTGCGCCTCGCGGAACTGCTCCGAACGGGTCCAGGCCTCGAAGGCGCCGCGGCTCTCCCAGATCGTGTGGGAGGCGTAGAGAACGTGATCCTCCGCCTCCGGCCCGCGCAGAAGGTGGAAGGAGACGAAGCCGGGCATTTCCGGCAGCCGCGTCTCCCGCCCCGTCCAGACCGCCTCGAAGGCGGATTCCTGCCCTTTCACGACCTTGAAGCGGTTCATGGCGACGAACATCCGGGCCTCCTTTCCTCCGCGCCGAACCTGCCCGCGCGGGCGCGCTCAGTCCAGCGGCAGCGCTGTCGCGCCGAAGACGGTGCGGAGCGCGAAGCTCGAATGCATCTCGCGCACGCCGGGCAGGCGCGTCAGATGCTGGCGATGGATGCGGGCGAAATCGTCGCTGTCCCTCGCCAGAACCTTCAGGAGGTAATCCGCCACCCCGGCCATGAGATGGCATTCCAGCACGTCCGGCACGCGGGCGACTGCGGATTCGAAGGCGTCCAGCAATTCCTCCGACTGCCCGGTCAATGTGACTTCGACGAAAACGGTGGCGCGCCGGCCCACGGCGCGCGGATCGAGCATCGCCACATAATCCCGAATCACTCCCGAAGCCTCCAGCCGCTTCACCCGCCGGTGGCAGGCGGAGGCGGAGAGGTTGATCCGCTCGGCAAGGTCGGCGTTTGTGAGCCGCCCCTCCCGCTGCAGGAGCGTCAGTATGCGGCGGTCGATCGCATCGAGCGGCGTTTCCGGCGAATCCTTGCGCATGATCGGTCTCCCTTCGAAGACTCTGCGCAGGATGCTCCGCATCGCAACAGGAATTCGCAAACATCATCGGTGCGATGCGCGTTATACAACGCCCTGTTGCGAAAAGGAGGACGCCATGCGCATCGGCTGCCCGAAAGAGATCAAGAATCAGGAATACCGCGTCGGCCTCACGCCGATGGCGGCCCGCGAGGCCGTCTCCCGCGGCCACGAAGCGATCGTCGAGACCGGCGCGGGGGCCGGCGCCGGCTTCCCCGATGCGGACTATGTCGCCGCCGGGGCTCGCATCGCCGGGAGCGCGGAGGAGGTCTTCGCCGAGGCGGAGATGATCGTGAAGGTGAAGGAGCCGCAGGCGATCGAGCGCAAGCGCCTGCGCGAGGGGCAGATCCTCTTCACCTATCTCCACCTCGCGCCCGACCGGCCGCAGACGGAGGATCTGCTCGCCTCCGGCGTCACCGCCATCGCCTACGAGACGGTGACGGACGCGGCCGGCGGCCTGCCGCTCCTCGCGCCGATGTCCGAGGTTGCGGGGCGGCTTGCGCCGCAGATGGGGGCGTGGAGCCTTCAGAAGGCGAACGGCGGCCGCGGCGTGCTGATGGGCGGCGTGCCGGGCGTGGGCCCGGCCGAGGTCGCCGTCATCGGCGGCGGCGTGGTCGGCATCAACGCGGCGCGGGTCGCCGCCGGCATGGGCGCCTCCGTCGTCGTGCTCGACCTCTCGCTCACCCGGATGCGGTGGATCGACGACACGTTCGGCGGCCGCATCCGCACCCGCTACGCCTCACGCGCCGCGACCGAGGAGGAGGTGACGAAGGCGGACATGGTGATCGGCGCCGTCCTCGTTCCGGGGGCCGCCGCGCCAAAGCTGGTGAAGCGAGACCTCCTGAAGAAGATGAAGCCCGGCGCCGCGGCGGTCGACGTCGCCATCGACCAGGGCGGCTGCTTCGAGACCTCGCGCGCGACGACGCATGACGACCCGATCTATATCGAGGAGGGGATCGTGCATTACTGCGTCGCCAACATGCCCGGCGCCGTGGCCCGCACCTCCACCCTCGCGCTCGGCAACGCCACGATGCCCTTCATGCTCGCGCTCGCGGACAAGGGCTGGAAGAAGGCCTGCCAGGACGATCCGCACCTCGCCGAGGGGCTCAACGTCCATGCCGGCAAGCTGACCTACTACGCCGTGGGCGAGGCGCTCGGGATCGACGTGATCTCGCCGCGGCTGGTCTTGCGCTAAACCTTCGGAACCGCGACGCCGATCATGGCGTCGCGGCTCACCAGCGCGGCGAGCGCGGCCTCGTCCATCCCTTCGGTCCCCTCGGGACGCATGGGGAGAACGAGATAGCGCATGTCCGCCGTCGAATCGTGGACCTGCACGGTCACGTCCTCCGGCAGGTCGAGCCCGAATTCGGAGAGAACCTTCCGCGGCTCGATCACCGTGCGGCTGCGATAGGCGCGCTGCTTGTACCAGTCCGGCGGCAGGCCGAGGAGGTTGCGCGGGTAGCAGGAGCAGAGCGTGCAGACGATCACGTTGTGCACCTCCGGCGTGTTCTCCACGACGATGAGGCGCAGGGCATCCACCGGCGCGCCCATCTCCGTGCAGGCCGCGGAGCCGTCCTCCAGCAGGCGGGCCTTGAAGGCCGGGTCCGTCCAGGCGCGGGCGATGACGGCGGCGCCGCGGGCCGGGGTCCGCGCGTCCATCCGCGCCACCTGGTCCGCGATCTCCGCCTCCGTCGCCACGCCCTTCTCTACGAGAAGCTCCCGCACCGCGATCTCCATCTTCTGGAACCGGGTGAGCGGCGCGTCCTGATCGGGCCGATAGGGATGGCCGGAGGGGCTCATGCCCTCATGGTCATGGTCGTGATGATCATGCGGCATCGGCGGGCTCCAGCCAGTGGTCGAATATCTCGGCGTCGAGCCGGTCTTCCGGGCGCTCGGCCCGGTCGCCCCAGACCTCCGCCATTGTGAAGCGGACGCGGTAGAGCCGGCGGCGGGGGATGTCCGCCCAGCCATAGGCGAGCGCCTCCGGGTCATGGCTTTCCCCAAGGTCGCGCTCGATGATCCCTGTCCGACCGCGGAGATACCAGGGCGTCCGCACATGCCCCGGCGGCGCCATCCGCTTCAGCCGAACCGCCTCTCCGACCCGATAGACCATCGCCGCCTCCCTGCCGCGCCGAGCCTATCGCTCGCCTTCGCGGCTCTCAAGCGTCGATCTCCAGAATCTCCGCCCAGAGACGGCGTTGCGGCGCCGGATCGTTCAGCCGCCGCGCCAGCGCCTGCCCGGCGGCGGCCATGGAGGCGGCGCGCGCCCGGTCGGCCGCGAGCGCGTCCAGCGCCGCGCGCCATTCGCTGGGGTCGGACCCGAGCGCGAGGCCCGCGCCCGCCTCCGCCGCGAGGCGGGAGGGCGCCCAGTGCGCGGCGTAGAGCCCGGCCGCCCCGGCGATCCCGTGCTCGATCAACTTGTTTAGCGAGCGCGCGGCGTTGAACGGCGTCTCCGTCAGCGGATAGAGCGCCACATGCGGGCGAAGCCCCGGCAGCGCCCGCCTCCACTCCGCCCAGCCCATCGGCCCAAGATCCTGCGCCCGCGGATGCGGGACAAGCCGGCCGTGACCGCCGCCGACGATCAGCTCCGCCTCCGGCCAAGCCTCCAGAAAATCCCGCAGCATCGGCGCAAGCGGCGCGAAATCCGGCCCGTGCACCTGCGAGCCAAGAAAGGCCACGCGGAACGGCCCCGGCGTCTCGTGGTGCGACAGGTCGGCGAAGCCGGTCTCCCAAAAGGGATCTAGCCGCCGCACATCCGCCTCCGGCGCCCGCGCCCGGATCATTGCCGCCAGCGGATCGGCGGAGACGACGACGGCCCGCGCCCCGGGCAGGAACCGCGCCGCCGCCGCGCGCTCCACCCGCTCCAGCTTGAAGCGCCAGTAGGGGGAGAGCGCCGAATCCGCGCCCTCAAGGTCGATCGCATCGTCGATCAGATAGACATGATGCGGCCGGAGGCTAGCCCGCCCCGCCCGCGCGTCATGCCGGATGACGAGCCGCACGGAGCGCGAGGCGAAGACGGTGGGCGCATGGCGCGTTACGAGCCCGGCCGCCAGCCAGTCCGCGCAGGCGTTCGCGAAATAGAGGTCCGCCGTCGGCGAGTTCAGCGTCGTCAGCGCGCGGGCGAGGAGGCGCCGCAGCATCGCGGCGCTCAGCGCCGGTCCTTGACGTTGTAGCCGATCATCACGAGCACGACCCAGCCCATGAAGAGGAAGAGCCCGGTCAGCGCCCCGAGGAGATAGCGCTGCGGGTATTCCGGCTTTTCCGAGAGCGTCGGGGAGACATGGGCGGAGAGATAGCGCTGTTGCCGCCGCGCCTCCGCCTTCGCGTTCTCGAAGGAGGCGAGGGCGACCGAATAAGCCTGCTCGGCGAGCTCCCGGTCCACCGTCAGCTCCTCGAACCGGCCGACAGCGGTCGAGAGCGTCGGCCCGTCCCCGCCCGAGGCGAGCTTCGCCCGCTCCGCCGCCACCGCCGCCTCGAGCGAGGCGATGCGGCGCTCCGTCGTGACGACGCGCGAATCGTCGTCCGCCGCGAACTGGCGCAACTGGTCGAGCCGCAGCTCCTCCTCCGTCAGCGAGCCTTCCAGCTCACCGATCCGCTTCATGAGCGCCTCCACGTCGAGGCTGGGGTCCACCCGCTGCTCCGCAGCCCGGAGCGCGCTGATGGCGAGACGCACCTCGCGCAGCCGCTCGCCCGTTTCGTCGAGAAAGAGCCGCGCGTCGCGCACGGCGTCCTCCCGCGCCTCGGCGGAAAGACGGTTGATGAGGTCGGTGCTCTCCGCCAGCACGGCGAGCGCGATCTCCTGCGAATCGTGCGGGTCGAAGGACCGGACCTCGACCTCGACGATCCCGGCGCTGAAGGAGACGATGACCATGCTCTTCCAGTAGTCGGTCAGCTCCTCGATCGAGGGATCGTCCCCGAGGGCGAAGAACCAGTCCGTCTCCTCCGCGCGGTTGAACCGCTCGCGGAGGCCGAGCTCGTATTCGAGCTTCTCGACCAGGTTCTGGCTCTGGATGAAGCCGTAAAGTATCTCCGCATCGTCAGCCGCGCCGGTCGCCCCGCCGCTGAAGATCTGGCCGAGCGAGCTCAATGTCGGCCCGTCGTCGGACTGGATCGTGAAGGCGAGGCGGGAGGCGTACTGGTCCGCCGCGCGGGCATGGAGATACCAGTTCGCGTAGATCGTCGGCGCGACGACCAGCAGGAAGAAGCTGACGAGGAGGAGCCAGTGCCGGGTGCGGAACCGCGCCTCGGTCCGGAGGCGCCTGGGGCGCGGCGGGCCCGCGCGGCGCGCGACCGAGCGGGCCTGTCCCTGCCCCGCGGCCTCCGCATGAAGCGCCCTCGACCCCTGCCTGCGCTCGGGCATGGCCGCGTCGCCGGCCTCGGGCCGGTTCGCTTTCGCTTCGGTCATCTCGTCCGTCATCGGCCGGTCCTTGTCCCGGCGCGCGGATCGGGCCCACGCCCCGTCGATATGCTGGCATTTGCCGCCCAATGCAACGCGAAGGGCTCGGCGGCGTCGCGCCGGGCTTTGACAATGCGCCGCGCCGTCGCTAGCCCTCGCCGACGCTGCGCCCTATATCCGGGGCGGCGCGAGCCGGCGGCGGAGGCTGCATTGCCGAGTTTCATCAATATCCGCGTGATCGTCGCCCTGATGATGCGCGAGATGTCGACGCGGTACGGGAAATCGGCCGGTGGCTATGTCTGGGCCATCCTGGAGCCGCTATGCGCCATCGCGCTGCTCAGCGTCGTGTTCAGCTTTGCGGTGCGCACGCCCTCCATCGGCGACAGCTTCGCGCTGTTCTTCGCGACCGGGTTCATCATCTTCCATTTCTTCATGGAACTGTCCCAGTTCGCCTCCGGCGCCGTGCTCATGAACCGGCCGCTCCTGACCTATCCGCGGGTGACGCCGATCGACACGATCCTGGCGCGCGCGCTCTTGCAATTCTTCACGCTGTCGGTCGCAAGCGCGCTGATCTTCACGGGCATCGTCCAGTTCGACGACATCCGCACCAGCTATGATTTCGGGGCGATCGTGAAGGCGGTGGCCTATGCGAGCGTCCTCGGCGTCGGCATCGGGGCGACGAACGCGGTCATCTTCGCCTATGTCCCGACCTACCAGAACGTCTATCGCATCCTCACGCGGCCGCTGTTCCTCGTCTCGGGGATCTTCTTCATGTACGACGAGATGCCGCCGCTGGTGCAGGATGTTCTCTGGTGGAACCCGCTGATCCATGCGGTCGGCCTGATGCGGCAGGGCTTCTATCCGATCTATGACGGCGCCTATATCTCCGAACTATATCTGGGCGGCGTCGGAACCCTGTTCCTGACGGCCGGCATCTTTCTCGTCTATTCGAACAAGACCTACCTGATCGAGCAGCGCTGAGGCGGTCCGGGATGATCGAGCTTGAGAACCTCACCAAGATCTATCGCACCGGCAAGGTCCGCCGCGTCATCCTGGACGACGTGACGCTCACCATCCCGCGCGGGCGGAGCCTCGGCCTCCTCGGGCGCAACGGGGCGGGAAAGTCCACCCTCCTCAACATGATCGCCGGCACCGTGGAGCCGGACGAGGGCCGCATCGTCCGGCATGGCACCGTCTCCTGGCCGCTCGGCTTCTCCGGCAGCTTCCACGCCATGCTCTCCGGCGCGCAGAATGTCCGCTTCGTCGCCCGCATCTACGGCTGCGACGTGGAGACGCTGATCGACTATGTCGCCGACTTCTCCGAACTGGGGGAGGCGCTCTACATGCCGGTGAACACCTATTCGAGCGGGATGCGGGCGCGCCTCGCCTTCGGCGTCTCCATGGGCATCGCCTTCGACTATTACCTCGTGGACGAGACGACGGCGGTCGGCGATGCGAACTTCCGCAAGAAATGCCGCGCCGTCTTCGCCGACAGGCTTTCGAAGTCCGATGTCATCATGGTCTCCCATTCTATGGGCACATTGACCGATTACTGCCAAGCGGGCGCCGTGCTCGAAGACGGAAAGATGACCTATTACGAGAACATCGAGGACGCCATCGCCGCACATGAGGAAAACATGGCGATGCGCTGACGCCGGGTCGGTCAGCGCGCCCAGTCGGGGAAGGGCCTGCGCGTGAGCCGCTCCGCAGCCTCCGCCACGGCGCGCCGGCGCCCTTCCTTGTGGAAGAAGGAGCCCCTGATCTGGATCTCCCGCGCCAGCGCGCGGCGGAAATCCGCATCGAGCGCCCGGTCCACCGGCTCGGGGTCCGACCAGAACGCGTCCAGCGTCCCCTGATGGGTCAATCCCGGAATGTCGTAGACGGCGGAGCCGAGCGTCTTCACCGGCACGCCTTCCTTCAGGCAATGCAGCCCGACGGTCGAATTCGCCATGACAGCGCTCCGGGCATGGCGGATCAGCGCGCCGAGATCGCCCCCGCGGATGAGGTCCACCCGGTCGCCCAGTCCCCGCGCCCGCGCCATCTCCGGCACCTTGCGCCGCCAGCCGCGCCAGTCGCTGTCGAGCGGATGCATCTTCACGATCAGGCGGCGGGAAGCCGGCGCGGCGCGGGCCATCGAATCGAGGATCTCGGCGATCATGTCGGCATAATCGTCATAGGGGGAGGAGGCGCGGATCTGGTAGTCCTGCGCCAGCTGCATGGCGAAGAGCGTGTAATCCGCCCCCGGCTCTGCGCAGCGTGCCTGCACCGCCCGCGCCGCCCGCTCCTCCCGGCCTTCGCGCAAAAGCGCGGCGATCCAGCAGGCGTAATGGGTTACGAACGTGTAGGGCAGGTCGAGCCGGTAGTGCGGATAAAGCGGCCAGAAGGCGATGGTCGAGGCGAACATGCCGATATCCGCCATCGCCTCGGAGAGGAATCCGGTCGGATAGCGCGCCTCGTCGGCCAGCGGGTCGTCCCCGCCCGGCGCGCCGAGCCGGCGGATCGTCTCCGGATCCTTCGGAAAGCGGGAGAAGGCGCCCATCGCCTCCGGCTCCAGCGTCAGCCAGTGAGGCCGGAGATAGCCGAACTCGAGCGTCCAGGCGCGGAGGCCGAGCGCCTTCGCCGCCGCCAGCGCATCGACGTTCCAAGGGTGCCTGTCCGCGTAATAGAGGACGTCGGTGAACCCTTCGCGCGCCATGTGCGCCTCGATCCAGGCGCGCCAGCCGGCCTTCGGCCCGCGATAGGAGCGGGCGCCGGGGCGCGGCCAGTAGACGATGTCCTGGCCGGAAACCCGCACCTTGCCGACGCCGTGCCCCTCCGCCCGGAGCGCGTCGGCCAGCTCGACCCAGAATCGGGAATGGTGTCCCTGCAGGAACAGGAAATTCCGCCGCTCCGTCACGCCTTCCGCCTCTCCCCGCCCGCCCGCGCCTCTTGCATGTTCGGGCTCGAGAGGGCAAGCGCGGGGCCGGGCCGAGGGAAGGGCGCTGGATGGAGACGGACGGGCGGGGGCGGGTCTTCGTGCTGCTGCAGGGGCCCTACTCCGACTTCTTCACCGAACTCGCCGCCGCCCTGCGGCGCACGGGCGCCGAGGTTCGCCGCGTGCTCTTCTGCCCGGGGGACCGCCTGTTCTGGCGCGGGCCCGGCGCCGTCCGCTTCCACGGGCGGCAGGGCGAATGGCGCGGCTGGCTGGAGGCCTTCCTCCGCGCGGAGGGCGCGACGGACATCGCCATGCTGGGGGACGGCCGGCGACTCCATGACGAGGCGGCGCAGGCGGCGCGCGCGCTCGGCCTCCGCGTCCATGTCGTGGAGCTGGGCTACCTCCGCCCCGGCTGGCTGACGCTGGAGCCGGACGGCACGGGCGGGCGCAGCCGCTTTCCGCGGGACTGGGCCGAAATCGCGGCGCTGGCGGAGGGCGCGCCGAAGCTTCCCGCGCCGCGCTTCGCGGCCAGCTTCCTCGAATACGCGGCGAAGGACGTGGCCTTCAACCTCGCCAATCTCCTCGCCTCATGGGCCATGTTTCCGCATTACCGCCGCCATTCGCCCGACCATCCGCTGACGGAATGGTCCGGCTGGATCTGGAACAAGCTCCTGCGCGCCCCCGCCCGGGCCCGCGCACTGAGGGCGGCGGAGGCGCGCATCGCGGCGCATGAGGGGCCGGTTTTTCACCTCCCGCTCCAGCTCGACGCGGACTTCCAGATGCGTCTTCACGCGCCGCCGGGGGGAGTCACGGCCCTGATGGAGCGGGCGATCCGCAGTTTCGCAGCCCATGCGCCGCCGGAGGCGCTTTTGGTCGTGAAGGTGCATCCGCTCGACCATCTCTGGGCCGGATGGCGGCGGAAGATCGAGGCTGCAGCGCAGGAGGCCGGCGTCTCCGCCCGTTGCCTCTATCTCGACGGAGGGAATCTCGACGCGATGCTGCCGCGGGCGGCGGGGGTCGTGGTGGCGAACTCCACGGTGGGCCTTTCCGCCCTCCGCGCCGGCGCGCCGGTCATCGCCCTCGGAACGGCGATCTACGATCTGCCGGGTCTGACCTTCCAGGGCGGGCTGGACCGGTTCTGGCGGGAGGCGGCGGCGCCGGAGCCGGGGCGACTCGACCTCTTCCTCCGGGCGCTCGCCGCCTCGATCCAGCTTCCCGGCGGGTTCGACGGCGAAGGCGTGAAGCCTGGCGCGGCGGCGATGGCGGCGCGGATGCTCGCGCCGCCGCCCTGGCCGCGAAGGGAGGCGGCGGCGTGATCCGCTCCGTCGTCATCACCGGCGCCTCGAGCGGGATCGGCGCGGCGCTCGCGACGGAGGCGGCGCGGCCAGGCGTCACGCTTCTCCTCGTCGGCCGGAACGCGGAGCGGCTGGAGGCCGCCGCCGCCGCGGCGCGGGCGAAGGGCGCAGCCGCCGAGACGGCGACGATCGACCTCCGCGACGCGGAGGCGCTCCGCGCCCGCCTGCTGGACTTCGACGACCGCGCGCCCGTCGACCTCCTCATCGCGAACGCCGGCGTGGCGCGGGGCGGGTTGCCGGAGCCCGAAGGGCAGGCCCGCTTCGTGATCGAGACGAACCTCCTCGGCATGATCGCGACGGTCGAGCCGCTTATGCCGCGGATGATCGCGCGAGGCGCGGGGCGCATCGCCCTCGTCTCCTCCGTCGCCGCCATCCGCCCCTCGGCGGACCTCCCCTCCTACAGCGCGGCGAAGGCCGGCGTCCGCGCCTACGGGCAGGCGATCCGCTCCGGCCTCCGGGCGAAGGGCGTCTCCGTAACCGTCGTCTGCCCCGGCTTCGTGACGACGCCGATGAGCGCGCGGCACCACGGCCCGAAGCCCTTCGAGGTCTCCGTCGAACGGGCGGCGCGGCTGATCCTCCGGGCGGCGGAGAAGCGGCGCGGGGCGCTCACCTTCCCCTTCTTCTTTTCCGCGATGATCTTCCTCGGCAACCGCCTGCCCCCCGTCCTCTCCGACTGGTTCGAACGGCGCTACGCGGCGCGGATCGGGGAGGAGTAGGCGCCTAGCCCTTCTTCAGAACGCGCCGGCCGAGCAGCTCCGCGATCTGCACGGCGTTGAGCGCCGCGCCCTTGCGGAGATTGTCGGAGACGCACCAGAAGGAGAGCGTGTTGTCCTGCGTCGGGTCGGTGCGGATGCGGCTCACATAGGTCGCATAATCGCCCACGCACTCGACCGGGGTGACGTAGCCGCCCGGCTCCCGCTTGTCGATGACGAGGACGCCCGGCGCCTCGCGCAGGATCTCCCGCGCCTCGTCCTCGTCCAGCTCCTCCTCGAACTCGACATTGATCGCCTCGGAATGGCCGACGAAGACCGGCACGCGCACGCAGGTCGCGTGGACCCCGATCTTCGGGTCGAGGATCTTCTTCGTCTCGGCGGACATCTTCCACTCTTCCTTGGTGGAGCCGTCCTCCATGAAGACGTCGATCTGGGGGATGACGTTGAAAGCGATCTGCTTCTGGAACTTCGAGGGGGCGACCTCCTGCCCCGGCACATACATGCCCTTGGTCTGGTTCCAGAGCTCGTCCATCGCCTCCTTCCCCGCGCCGGAGACGGACTGGTAGGTGGAGACGACGACGCGGCGGATGCGCGCCCGGTCATGCAGCGGCTTCAGCGCGACGACCATCTGCGCGGTGGAGCAGTTCGGGTTCGCGATGATGTTCTTCTTCGCATAGCCCATCACCGCGTCCGGGTTCACCTCCGGCACGATCAGCGGAATGTCCGGGTCGTAGCGATAGAGCGAGGAGTTATCGATCACTACGCAGCCCTGCGCCGCCGCCTTCGGCGCATAGGTCTTCGTCGGGCCGGAGCCGATGGCGAAGAGCGCGATGTCGAAGCCCGTGAAGTCGAACGTGTCCAGATCGCGCGTCTTCAGCGTCCGCTCGCCATAGCCGCATTCCTGCCCGAGCGATTTGCGGCTCGCCAGCGCGACGACCTCGTCGGCGGGGAACTCGCGCTCGGCGAGGATGTTCAGCATTTCGCGGCCCACATTGCCGGTGGCGCCCGCGACGGCGATCCGATAGCCCATTTTCATCGTCTCCTGAGAGGAAGCGCCGCGCTCATACCGCCCTTCGAGAGCGATGGCCAGATGGGGCGCCTGGCGGGCGAATCCGTCCGTTAAGGACGATAAGTGTAAAAATGCATTGAAATTCAAGGCTGCGGCTGAAAGGTTGCCGCCGATGCTGATTGTCGTGAACACAAACCTCGACCGTGACGAGGTGAATGCGGACGGGGGGTTGATGTCTCTGCGCGAGGCGATCCGCCTCGCGGACGCGACTCCCGGGGCGGACCAGATCGTGTTCGACCCGGCGGCCTTCGCCGGCGGCTTCAACCGGATCGACATGGACCGGGTCTCGACCCTGCCCACGGCGGCGGCGACGACGAGCAACGCCTTCCGCATCACATCCGGCGACGGGCTGACGATCAACGGCGATTTCGACGGCGACGGGCTCGCCGATGTCGAGATCTTCGGCGGCGCGCTCACCGTCAACGGCGTCTTCTCCGTCACCCCCCATTTCGAGATCGCCGCCGGGGCGGTGGTTACGCTGGAGGCGCTGGAGCTGACGGGCGGCGGCATGGCCGTGCTCGCCCCCGCCGAGGACGGAGGCGCGGCGACCGGCGCGAACCGGAGCCCGGCGGGGACGGACGGGCGGGACGCCTACGGCTCGATCCTCAACGAGGGGACGCTGACGCTCGACCGGGTGCGCATCAACGAAACGCTCGCCATCGCGCAGGACGGCGGAAATGGCGGGCAGGGGGGCGCGGGCGGCCCGGCGCCTGACGGGTTCGACGGCACGGACGGCGCGCTCTTCGTCGTGGCGACCGCCGGCGGGGACGGTTTCGACGGCAACGAGGGCGCTGATGGCGGGCGCGGCGGCGCGGGCGGGAGCGCCGCCGGCGCCATCCTCAACCGCGGGGACCTGACCCTGATCGACAGCGCCTTCGGCCCGAACCTGCGGGCCGAGGCCGGCGACGGCGGGAACGGGGGCAAGGGCGGCCGCGGCGGGAGCGGCGGCGACGGCGGAACCGGAGGCGACGGTTTTGTCGCCGTGGTCTTCAACACGAGCGCGAAAGAGGGCGGCGACGGCGGCTCGGCCGGTCGGCCCGGTTCCGGCGGCCGCGGCGGCGACGGCGGCGACGCTGCCGCCGGAATCCTGAACATCGGCGGTTCAGTCACTTTTGAAACGGCTCTGGCGCAGAGCGATCAGGTCGCCCCGGTGATAGCGGGAACCGCTGGCGCCGCAGGCGGGGCGGGAGACCGGGGGACGGCCGGGTCAGGCGGCGACGGCGGCGAACAGACCTTCGGGGGGCGCGCCGCCAGCGGCTCGGCGGGCGGTCGCCCCTTCGCCTTCAGCTCGGGCTTTCCCGGCGATCCCGGCGCCGCCTCCGACCTCGTTATCGGCGCCCCCGCGCCGCAAACCGCCGAAAGCCTCGTCTTCGCCCGCGCGCTCGCGGAGGAGGCGACCGAGGGGGAGGAGATCGCCTTCGCCATCGGGCGGATCGACTCGTTCTTCGTCGGCATCCTCGATGTGGAATGGCGCGCTTTCGTCGGCGTTGGGGGAATATCCCTTGACGAGTCGGATTTCGCGGAGGGGACGGAATTCTCCGGCTCCGTCCGCCTTTCCGGCGCCAACAACGGCGCCGTCATCCGCCTGCCGACCGTGGTGGACGGCGCCTTCGAGGCGCCGGAAACGGTCGCCTTCACGATCGAGAGCGCGAGAATCACCGGCGGCGACCCGCTGACAACGACCGGAACCGTCTCCACCCGCCTCCTCAGCGACTTCGCGGCCGACCTCGCGGAGGACAACGACCTCACCGCCGAGTTCGACGACGGCGACACGCTCGAAGGCGGGGGCGGGAACGACACCCTGCGCGGCGGGCCGGGCGGGGATCTTCTGCTCGGCGGCGAGGATGACGATCTCCTCCTCGGCGGCGGCGGAAGCGACACGCTGCACGGCGGCCCCGGGGTCAACCGGATCGAGGGCGGCGGCGGGCAGGACGAAGCCGTCTTCGAAGGCGCCTTCGCCGATTACGCCGTCGTGGCTGCGCAAGGCGGCCTCCGGCTCTCCCGCGCGGGCGAGACGACGACCGTTCTGGAGGTGGAGACGTTCCGCTTCGCGGACGGTGCGCGCAGCCTCGCCGCGATTACGCCCCCGGCGGAACCGCCGGTTGATCCGCCGTCGGAGCCCCCCGTCACGCCACCTGCGGAGCCTCCTGTCACACCTCCGGCGGAGCCTCCTGTCACTCCGCCCGTCACGCCCCCGGCGGAGCCTCCTGTCACTCCGCCCGTCACGCCCCCGGCGGAGCCCCCGGTTGATCCGCCGTCGCAGCCCCCCGTCACGCCACCTGCGGAGCCTCCTGTCACACCTCCGGCGGAGCCTCCTGTCACTCCGCCCGTCACGCCCCCGGCGGAACCCCCGGTTGATCCGCCGTCGCAGCCCCCCGTCACGCCACCTGCGGAGCCTCCCGGCACACCTCCGGCGGAACCCCCTGTCACGCCCCCGTCGGAGCCCCCCGTCACGGCGCCGGCGGAACCCCCGGTCACCCTTCCCGTGACGCCGCCGACGGGCCCGACGCAGGGCGACGACAACCTGAGGGGAACCGGCGGACCGGACCGGATCGCCGCGCGGGCCGGGGACGACACCGTGCGCGGCCTCGGCGGGGACGACACGCTTCTCGGCCAGGGCGGGGAGGATATCCTGCGCGGCGGCGGCGGGGATGACAGCCTCAAGGGCGGGGGCGGGGCGGACCGGATGTTCGGCCAGGCCGCGGACGACACGCTGAAGGGCGGCGGCGCCGGCGATTTCCTGAAGGGCGGCGGGAGCGCGGACCGGGTCATCGGCGGCGGCGGCGACGACACGATCGAGGGGAACAAGGGCGCCGACACGCTGATCGGCGGCGGCGGGGCGGACCTCTTCCGCTTCGCGCCGGGGGACGGGGCGGATGTGATCCGGCGCTTCCAGCAGGGGGCCGATCAGGTCGAGTTCAAGCGGGGCGTCTCCGACCTCGAC
>JAUIDE010000182.1 GCA_030429105.1 Alphaproteobacteria bacterium | reverse complement strand
CGCCGCCGACCAGCAGGTCGCCCCCCCCGCCGCCGATCATGGTGTCGTTTCCGCTCCCGCCCCGCAGCGTGTCCGCGCCGGCGAGGCCGGAAAGCGTGTCATCGCCGCCACGGCCGGCGATCGAGTCGTCGCCCGCGCCTCCGGGAAGGTCGTCCGGCCCCTGCGTCCCGATGATGGGAGCGGCCCGCACGTCGAAGGTCACGGTCGACATCGACTGGGCGCCGGACGGGTCCCTCACCCGGAAGCTGAAACTATCTTCCCCGAAGAAGGACTCGTCCGCGACATAGGTGAAGGCGCCGCTTGCGGAAACGGTCGCGACGCCATTTGACGCCTGTCCGACCAGCGCGAAGGTGAGCGGGTCATTTTCAGGATCCGTCGCCCGGAGCTGGCCCCGCGCCAGCGCGCCGGCCACCGCCGCGGCTTCGCCAGGCAGCGCCGTCGGCGCATCGTTAACCGCCGCCACGTTCAAGGCCACCGGGGCGGAAGAGGTCGCGCCGCTCGGATCCCGCACGCTGAAGGTGAACCTGTCCGCGCCGGCGAAATTGCCGGAGGGCCGATATTCGAAAGTTCCGTCGGCATTCACCCTCACGGAGCCGCGCGCCGGCGCGCCGCCCGGCGCAAGGAAGAAGGTGAGGGCGTCGCCATCCGCATCCGTCGCCCGGACGCGCCCGTTCAGAACGCCGTCCTCGGCCACGGTCGCCGAACCGGCGGCCGCGACCGGCGCGTCGTTGGTCGCCGGCACCGTGATGCTGAAGGTCGCGGTATCCGTCGCCCCGCTCGGATCACGCACGCCGAAGGTGAACCTGTCGGCGCCGTTGAAATTCGCCCCCGGCCGGTAGGAGAAGCTCCCGTCAGGGGCGATGGTGAGCGCGCCGCGCGCCGGCGCGCCGCCCGACGCCAGGAAAAAGGTGAGGGCGTCGCCATCCGCATCCGTCGCCCGGACGCGCCCGTTGAGCACGCCGTCCTCGGCCACGGTCGCCGAACCGGCGACGGCGTCCGGCGCGCGGTTGGTCGGCGGAGGAGAGACGCCCTGGATCGTGAAGCTCGCCGCCGCGGTCGCAGTCAGGCCGCCTGCGTCGGAAATCGTGTAGGTGAAACTGTCCGTTCCCGTCTGGCCGGTCGCCAGCGCGTCGAAAGCGCCATTCGGGTCGTAATCGAACACGCCGCTGGCGTTCCTGAGGGTCAGCTGCGCCCCGGAAGCGAGCGCGATCGTCTGCCCGAACGTCACCGCCGCGCCGTTCACGCGCGTCACGAAGACCGAACCCCCGTCCGGGTCGAAATCCGCGCCCGCGCCGTTGTCCGTCAGCAGAGAGCCGACGAAGACGGCGTTCTCGGCGGTGACGAAACTGTCCGCGCGGGCGACGGGCGGCTGGTTCGCCTCGTTCAGGATGGTGATCGTCGTCCGCTCGGGCGTTCCGGTGAAGGGCGTGGTCGGCGTCGGCGTGAAGCCAAGGGTGAAGGTCTCCGGCCCCTCGGCGGCGGCGTCCTGGCCCGTGACGCGGAAGCGCACGCCGGCGACGGTCTGGCCCGGCGCGAAGGTGATCTCGTTGGTCAGAAGCTCGTAATCCGCCCCTCGCGTCGCCGTCCCGTTCTGCGCGTCCACCGTGAAGGTCAGCGCGGCGCCGAAAGGCCGGGAAAGCTCCACGAGCGCGACCTGCTCCGCATTCGCCGCCCGCGGCTCGCGCACTTCCATGAACGGAGCGGCGAGGGAGAGATCCTGGCCCGCGCCGTCATCATCGGCGATGAAGCCCGTCGCTTCGAGAAAGCTCCCGCCGCCGCCCAGAACGGCCCCGTCCGGGTTCGTGAGCCTCAGATAGATCGTCTCGTCACGCTCGTCCGTGCTGTCCGAGCGGGTGCCGATCAAGACCGAGGCTGTCGTCTGCCCGGGCGCGAAGGTCACGGTTCCGTTGTTCGACGAGCTCGTGGAACTGGTCGAGAGGTCGGCATTCTCGGCCGTCCCGAGGAAGGTGTTGAAATTGACCGTGACCGGCGTGGTGGAGGCCTGCGAGAGCGTCAGGACGAAGCGGAGCGAAGATCCCTCCGCCGTCGTGTCGCCCTCGACCGAGATCTCCGGCAGGGGCGAGCCGTCGGTGTCGAGGATCGTCGCCTCGCCGACCGCGCCGAGATTGCCGATGGAGGGGTTCGCCGGCGGCGTGACGACGAGGGAGAAGATCTCCGCCGCCTCCGCGACCGCATCGCCGATCACCGGCACCGAGACGGAGGCGACCGTCTGTCCGGCGGCGAAGCTCAGCGTCCCGCTCGTCGCGACATAATCCGTCCCCGCCCGCGCCGTCCCGTCCGCCGTGGTGAAGCTCGCGGTGAAGGCGGCGGGCGCGGGTTGCGAGAGACGCACCTCGAACACTGCAAGCGTCTGCCCCGAATTCCCCTCCGTCAGAACCGGGTCGGAGACGATGAGCGCGAGATTCGGCCCTACCCCGTCATTGTCGAGGATCACGCCCTGCGCCCGCAGCACCGGCGTGCCGCCGCCGAAGACGGCGCCCGCGGCGCCGAACAGCTCCAGCGTCACATGCTCGTCGCGCTCGTCGGCGTTGTCCTCCGCCACCTCGATGAAGATGTCGCGGCTGGTCTCGCCCGGCGCAAAGGTCAGAACGCCGTTGTTCCGCGAAGAGGTCGAGTCGAAGCGAAGATCGGCTTCCGAGGCGGTCCCCGAAAGCAGCGTCCGGAAGTTGACCGATACGGAGTTCAGCGACGGCTCGGAGAGCGTGACGGTGAAGCGGAGGAACGCGCCGGAGGATTCGTCCGTCGCCGCGCTGGCTACGGCGATCTCCGGCAGGGGCGAGCCGTCGGTGTCGAGGATCGTCGCCTCGCCGGCCGCACCCAGAATGCCGATGGAGGGGTTCGCCGGCGGCGTGACGACGAGGGAGAATATCTCCATCGGCATTCTGGG
>JAUIDE010000098.1 GCA_030429105.1 Alphaproteobacteria bacterium | reverse complement strand
CGGCGGCGGCGCGGACCTGGCGCTCGGCGGCGGAGGGCGGGACACGATCCGCGGCGGGGGGGGCGATGACGAACTGGGCGGACAAGGCGGCTCCGACCTTCTGCTCGGAGGCGGCGGCGCGGACCTTCTGACCGGCTCCGGCGGGCGGGATACGCTCAACGGCGGCGGCGGAAACGACACGCTGGACGGCGGGGGCGGAAACGACTCGCTCCTCGGCGGCGGCGGAGGCGACCGGCTGATCGGGGGGCGGGGTTCGGACAGCCTGACAGGCGGCGGCGGGAACGACGTGTTCGTCTTCGACGACAGGGATGGGCGCGACGTGATCGAAGACTTCCAGCAGGGCCGGGACAGGATCGAGATCGGAACTGGCGCCGGCGGCTTCGGAGACCTGCGGATCGTCCAGATCGACGATGACGTGCTGATCCGGTTCTCCAATGTCCGGATCACGGTCGAGGATCAGCTTGCGGAGAACTTCTCGGCGACCGATTTCATCTTCTGACAATGGCCGGGCGCCCGGGTCCGGCGAGGCGGCGCCGCAACCCGGCGCCCGGGCGCCGCCGAGGGTCCGGTCGCGCAGGTTTCGAACCTGTCGGTCACCGCTCTCGCGCCGCTCTCGCCGGTTCACTTCACCGATAGTACTGCGCTCGGCGCTTCGTGCTTGATGGGCGCGGGCTTATCTTCGGCGACGCGGGTGACGTTCGCCTGCCCGATCCGGAGACCGCCGATGACCACCGCCACCCGCCTCGCCTGCGCCGCCGCGCTCGGGCTCGCCGCGCCCGCCTTCGCCGGGCCGCAATATGTCGATCCGAGCGGCTTCGCCGTCTCGGGCTATGACGCCGTCGCCTATTTCGACAAGGAGCAGGCGCCGCTCGGCCAGTCGCAGCCGGCGCCGACGCCGGGCCGCGCCTCGATCACCGCGGAATGGAACGGCGCGACCTTCGCCTTCGCCACGGAGGCGAACCGCGCGCGGTTCCTCGCCGACCCGGCCGCCTACGCCCCGCGCTATGACGGGCATTGCGCCTATGGCGTCGCGGGCGGCTACAAGGTTCCGGGGGACCCGCAGCGCTGGCGGATCGTCGACGGCGTTCTCCATCTCAACTATTCGGCGGCGGTGGCGCGAAAATGGGATGCGGCGATCCCGAGGCTTCTGGCGAAGTCCGAGGCGAACTGGCCCGGCATCGACGCTACGCCGGCCTCGGACGAGGCCGTGCTAGAACTTCCGCTCGGGACGGCGCCATTGCCGAACTGAGGCGCGATCCGCCTTCGCCGCGCGCCCTGTCGTGACGGCGGCGACGGATCGGGTTAGGCTGCCCCCCTAAGCGGAGGGAAGCGCGCGATGCTGCGGAGAGACCGGGCGGAACGAAGGGGCGGGCGGCCGCTCCCCGGGCCTTCGGGCGCGCGGTTTGCGGCGCCCTATCTCGCCGTCGCGATCCTGATGATGGCGGGGGCCTTCGGACTCTCGCGCCTTGTCGAGCCCCGGCTCGGCCCCGGCCTCGCGCCCTTCGCGCCGGCGCTCTCCATCCTCCTCGTCTTCGGCCTCGCCTTCCTTCTCTTCCGCCTGCGCGAGGCGCGGCGGGCGGGCGCGGCGGCGGCGGGCCTGCCGCTGGAGGCCTTCCTCTCGGAAGGCGGGGTCATCGCCCCGCATCTCGACGGGGCGTCGCGGCGGCGGGCGCTCTCCGCCCTCCGCGGGCTGGCGCGGCGGGGGGATGTTCTGGCCATCGAGATCGACCCGGATTCGGTCGACGCCGGGACGGCGGACGCGGTGACGATCCTCACCACGGCGCCCGCCCATCTTGTCGGCACATGGGAGACGCGGCTCGGCGCCGAAGTCGTCGGCCCCGGCGCGGCCGGGCCGGGCGGGGCGCGGCGGCTGAGATTCGTGTGGGATTAGGGAAGGCCGCCAATTCCGGCCGGGCGGGGGCGCGGCGCTTCCGCTCTCCCCTTGGCCCGGTCGACCAGACCGGGCCGCGGCCTCCCTCCCGAACGGGAGGCCGCATCGCGATGGCGCGATCCGCACAAGCGTCTGAGGTCCTGACGCCATAAGCCGCTGAAAATCAATCGTTCCGAGGCGGCCGCCCGAGGGAGGCCGCGGCCCTTCGCGTTCCGTTCGGGCGTTGCGCAGCCTGCTCGCGCGCTTATTCCAGCCGGCTCACCACCGGGCAGGCCAGCGTCTCGCGCAGCGCCTCGACCAGTTCCTCGACCGTCTCGGTCGTCACGACCATCCCGCCGGTCTTCTCGGCCATGCAATCCGCCTTGTGGACGCTGTTGTCCGGCCGAAAGAGGGGATGGCCCTCGAGATCGGGCTGAAGCTGGAAGCCGATCACATGCACGGTGAGGCCGGCGCCCTTCGCCGCGAGTTCGGCGCCGAGCGCGCAGGGCGAGCCGCCGCATGTCTCCCGCCCGTCGGTGACCAGCACGACGACGCCGGGCTTCGCCGTGTAGTCCAGCGCGTCGGCGGCGCGGCGCACCGCGGAGGTGAGCGGCGTGTCTCCGTCGGGCCGGAGCGCCTCGACCTCGCCGATGATCCGCGGCGCAGCGTCCTGGACCGGCGGGAAGCGGAGATCGACGCTGTCGCAGCTCTTCGGGTGACCTTGCGGCCCGTAGGTCACGAGGCCGAGGCGGCGCCAGGCGGCGATCTCCGGCATTGCGCGGCGCACCGCCTCGCGCGCCGCGACGATCCGGGGTTCGCCCTCCGTCCCCGGCGCGGGTTCGGACATCGAGGCGGAGCCGTCGAAGACGATGATCGCGTCCGAGATGCAGGAGGGCTCGGCCGCCGTCGAGAGCGGCCCGAGCAAGGCGGCCGCCAGCGCCAGCCCCTTCGCCGCCTTCGCCATGCCGACCTCCGCCAGAAGCAATGCCTGAGTCACGGTCGCAGGCCGCCGCGAGACTGTCGAGTCCGGCTTCAGGCCCCGCCCGCCTCCGCCTTCACGCGCGCCTTCCGCACCCGCTCCGTCGCCGACTTCAGCTGCCCGCAGGCCGCCATGATGTCCTCCCCCCGCGGGGTGCGGACGGGGGAGGCGTAGCCGGCGCGGTTCACGATCTCCGCGAAGGCCTCGATGCGCGCCCAGTCCGACCGCTCATAGGGCGCGCCGGGCCAGGGGTTGAAGGGGATGAGGTTGATCTTGGCGGGGATGCCGGCGATCAGCTTCACAAGCCGCTTCGCATCCGCATCCGAATCGTTCACGCCCTTCAGCATGACGTATTCGAAGGTGATCCGCTCCGCGTTGGAGAGCCGCGGCCAGGCGCGGCAGGCGTCCAGCAGGGCCTTGATGTTCCATTTGCGGTTGATGGGCACCAGCCGGTCCCGCACCTCGTCCGTCGTCGCGTGGAAGGAGATGGCGAGCATGCAGCCGATCTCCTCCCCCGCCCGCACGATCTCCGGCACGACGCCGGAGGTCGAGAGCGTGATGCGGCGGCGGGAGAGGGAGAGGCCCTCATGGTCCATCGCGATCTTCATCGCGTCCCGCACCTGCTCGAAATTGTAGAGCGGCTCGCCCATGCCCATGAGGACGAGGTTGGAGACGAGGCGGCGCTCGCCGAGCGGCTTTCCCGCGCGCGCCCATTCGCCGAGATCGTCCCGCGCCACGAGGATCTGGCCGACGATCTCCGCCGCCGTCAGGTTCCTGACCAGCGTCTGCGTGCCGGTATGGCAGAAGGAGCAGGTGAGCGTGCAGCCGACCTGGGATGAGATGCAGAGCGTGCCGCGATCCTCCTCCGGAATATAGACCGCCTCGACCTCGTGGCCGCCGTCGATGCGGAGGAGGTATTTCCGCGTCCCGTCATTCGAGACCTGGCGCTCCACGATCTCGGGCCGCGCGATGCGGAAATGTTCGGAGAGGAAGGCGCGGAAGGGCTTGGCGAGGTCGGTCATCGCCTCCGGGTCCGAGACGCCCTTCTGATAGAGCCAGGACCAGAGCTGCCGGACGCGCATGTTGGCCTGTTTCGGGTCGGCCCCCGCCTCGACGAGCGCGGCGCGCATGGCCTCCCGGCTCATGCCGACGAGGTTCGGCTTCGCCTCCTTCGGCAGAAGGCGCGGCAGCACGCGCGCCTCGGGCGCGAGCGCCTCCTGCACTTTCGGGGCCGTGTCCATCGCCATCCTCTCCGCCGCGCCGCTCACTTGCAGAGCGCGCGCGCCTCCTCCAGCGCCGCGGTGAAGCCCGAGAGCGAGAACGTGTCCACCGTCGTCGTGCCGCGGGTGGAGACGCCCGTCACCTCCGCCGTCGCGCCGCGGCGCATGGCGGAGACGAGGCGCTCGTCGCTCTCGGCGCTGTCGGCCCAGGCGCCCTCCCCGGAGGTGAACATCTCGAACCGGTCGGAGCCGATCTTCACCTCCACCGCGCTCCCCGACTTGAAGGGGTAGCCCGGAAGCATGGAAACCTCGTTCTTCACGTTCGCGCCGGGGCGGATCGCCACCATCAGGAAGATGTCGCCCCGGTTGACCGAAACCGGCTTGCCCGAGCGGAGCGCGCGGGAGGAGACGGGCTGCGAGACGATCCAGCATTGCCGGTCCGCCGCCGCGCCCTCCTTGAAGATGCTCCAGTCCCGCTTCGCGCCGACGCTCTCGCTCACCGACTGGGCCGCCGCGCCGCCCATCGTGGCGGCGAGGCAGATCGCCGCAACCATCCCGCGCAGGGCGCCGTGACGCGCCAATTCCTTCGTCCTCGTCATGTCTGCTCTCCGCCGCAATGCCGCCGAGGCCTCGCCGCCTCTTTTTTCCGTCATGCCGATGCGGATACTATGATGAAAACGCCCCTCGGCGCCACCCTCCGGCGACGATGCGGCGCAGCCCAGCGCAAGGATCGGGACAAGGCGAGCGTGACAGCAACGACCGACGCCGCCGGCGAAGCGGAGCCGGACGACGCCGCCCTGATCCGGCGGATCGCCGAGGCGCGCGACCGGGACGCCTTCTCCGCGCTCTTCCGCCGCTATGCCGGAAAGATCAGGGGCGCGCTGGTGAAGGCGGGGGCGCGGCCGGACGAGGCGGACGAGGCGGCGCAGGAAGCGATGCTCGCGGTCTGGCGCAAGGCGGGGAGCTTCGACCCGGCGCGGGCGCCGGCCTCCGCCTGGATCTTCGCCATCGCGCGGAACCGGCGGATCGACATGATCCGCCGGTCGCGCCGGCCGGAGCCTGACCCGGAGGACCCGCTCTTCCAGCCGGAGCCGCCGCGCTCCGCCGCCGCGGAAATCGCTGAGCGGGAGCGGGACGCGGCGCTCGCCGCCGCCGTCGCCGCGCTTTCGGAGCCGCAGAGGGATGTCGTGCGGCTGGCCTTTTTCGTCGGCCTCAGCCATCCGGAGATCGCGGCGCGGCTCGGCCTGCCGCTCGGCACGGTGAAATCCCGGCTCCGGCTGGCCGGGGAGAGGCTGCGGGCCGCGCTCGGCGCGGAGTTCGCGAGGGAGATGTTCGATGAATGAGGTCAACCCGGTGCTGGCGACGCGAAGCCGCGCCGGCTTCGTCGAGCGGGTCCATCATGGCCGGGTCGCGGTGGTGGACGGGCGGGGGCAGGGCGCGCCGCTGATCGCCGCGCTCGGGGACGCCAAGGCGCGGATGCTGCCCCGCTCCTCCTGCAAGATCCTGCAGGCGCTGCCGCTGGTGGAATCGGGCGCGGCGGATGCGGCGGGGCTCACGCCCCGGCATCTCGCGCTCGCAGGCGCTTCGCACCAGGGCGCGGACGCCCATGCGGCGCTCGCGGCGGAATGGCTGGCCTCGATCGGGCTTTCGGAGGCCGATCTCGAATGCGGGCCGCAGGAGCCGGGCGACCGGGAGACGCGGGAGCGGATGATCCGCGCGGGGGAGGCCCCCTCCCAGCTGCACAACAACTGCTCCGGCAAGCATTCCGGCTTCCTCTGCTGCGCGAAGCACATGGGCGCGGGGACCGCCGGCTATGTCTCCGCCGATCATCCGGTGCAGCGCGCCGTGGCGCTGGCGACGGCGGAGATGGCGGGGGAGGAGGTGGGCGACTTCGCGGTGGACGGCTGCTCGGCCCCCAACTTCGCGCTTTCCCTCGAAGGGCTGGCGCGGGCGGCGGCGCGGGTCGCGGCGGCGGAGACTGCGCTATCCGGCGCGCGGCGGGACGCCGCGATCCGGCTCCGCGAGGCGATGGCGCTCCATCCGTTCGAGGTGGCGGGGGAGGGGCGGGCCTGCACCGACATCATGCGCGCCGCGAAGGGGCGGCTCATGGTCAAGACCGGGGCGGAGGGCGCCTTCATCGCGATCTGGCCGGAACGCGGGCTCGGCCTCGCGCTCAAGATCGACGACGGGAACGGCGCGGCGGCGGAATGCGCGCTCACCGGCCTCCTCGTCGCGCTCGGCGCGCTGGACGGGGCTGACCCGGCGGTTTCGCGCTATCTCGCGCCGGTCGAGACGAACCGGCGGGGGATCGTCTGCGGCGGCGGGGTGCCTTCGGCGGCGATTTCGGGCTTCACGCTCGATTAACCCGGATATTGGAGAAAGTTCGCCGAAAGGAGCCTCGATCATGCGGGATTCGGCGAAGGCGGTCGTGCAGTTTTCGCCCCGGCGCGAGCCTGTGGAGGCGGCGTCGGACCTCGAAGCCTATGAGGATCTGATCTTCGAGGCGATCGAGCGGCTCGCGCGGATCGAGGCGCTGACGGCCAGCGGGCGTTTCCCCGCCGTGCGCCGCGCCGCCAACGATCTCGCCGGAATCGCCCGGCGGCTCGGCCTCCCCTCCCTCGCCCGCGTCGCTGCGGACCTCGCGACGACCGGGGACGAGCACGCCATGGCCGCCATTTCCGCCCGGCTCCTCCGCCTCGGGGAAAGCTGCGTCGCGGCCGCGATTGCGCCGGGGCCCCGCTTCCGGTAACTCCGCGCCCGGAACCCCGGGAACTTGAGGCGGAGCGCGGTCATGGCCAGCTATCAGTATGTCTATCACATGGATGGCGTCTCGAAGGCCTATCCGGGCGGCAAGAAATGCTTCGAGAACATCCGGCTGAACTTCCTCCCCGGCGTGAAGATCGGCGTCGTCGGCGTCAACGGCGCGGGCAAGTCCACGCTGATGCGGATCATGGCCGGCATCGACAAGGATTTCTCGGGCGAGGCCTGGGCGGCGGAGGGCGTGCGCGTCGGCTACCTTCCGCAGGAGCCCAAGCTCTCGGAGGACAAGACGGTCCGCGAGAACGTCATGGAGGGCGTCGCCGCGAAGAAGGCGATCCTCGACCGCTACAACGAACTCGCCATGAACTACTCGGACGAGACGGCGGACGAGATGGCGAAGCTGCAGGACGAGATCGACGCCGCCAATCTCTGGGACCTCGACAGCCAGGTGGACGTCGCGATGGAGGCGCTGCGCTGCCCGCCCGACGACGCCGCGGTGACGAACCTTTCGGGCGGCGAGCGGCGGCGCGTCGCGCTCTGCAAGCTGCTGCTCGAAGCGCCGGACATGCTGCTGCTCGACGAGCCGACCAACCATCTCGACGCGGAGACCATCGCCTGGCTCCAGAAGCACCTGATCGAATACAAGGGGACGATCCTGATCGTCACCCATGACCGCTATTTCCTCGACGACATCACGAGCTGGATCCTCGAGCTCGACCGCGGGCGCGGCGTGCCGTGGGAGGGGAACTATTCGAGCTGGATGGAGCAGAAGGCCAAGCGGCTCGAACAGGAGGCGCGGGAGGACAAGGCCAAGCAGAAGGCGATGGCGAAGGAGCTCGAATGGGTCCGCGCCTCCGCCCGCGCGCGGCAGGCGAAGTCCAAGGCGCGCATCGCGGCCTATAACGAGATGGCCAGCCAGTCCGAACGCGAGCAGATCGGGCAGGCGCAGATCATCATCCCGCACGGGCCGCGGCTCGGCAACAAGGTGATCGAGGTCGAGGGCGTGTCGAAGGGCTATGGCGACAACCTGCTGATCTCCGATCTGTCCTTCTCTCTCCCGCCGGGCGGCATCGTCGGCGTGATCGGGCCCAACGGCGCCGGCAAATCCACGCTCTTCCGCATGATGACGGGGCAGGAGACGCCGGATGCGGGCTCCATCACCTTCGGCGAGACGGTGAAGCTCTCCTATGTCGACCAGTCGCGCGACGCGCTCGACCCGAAGAAGACGGTCTGGGAGGAAATCTCGGACGGTCTCGACATCATCAAGCTCGGCCAGGCGGAAATGCCCTCCCGCGCCTATTGCGGCGCGTTCAACTTCAAGGGCGGCGACCAGCAGAAGCCGGTCGGACTCCTCTCGGGCGGCGAGCGGAACCGGGTTCACATGGCGAAGCTGCTGAAGAGCGGCGGCAACGTCATCCTCCTCGACGAGCCGACCAACGACCTCGACGTGGAGACGCTGCGGGCGCTGGAGGACGCGCTGGAGCGCTTCTCCGGCTGCGCCGTCATCATCTCGCACGACCGCTGGTTCCTCGACCGGCTCTGCACCCACATGCTCGCCTTCGAGGGCGACAGCCATGTGGAATGGTTCGAGGGCAACTTCCAGGATTACGAGGCGGACAAGATCCGCCGGCTCGGGCCGGATTCGGTGGAGCCGAAGCGGATCCGGTACAAGAAGTTCGCGCGGTAGAGGCCTAATAAACCTTCGACTCTTGCGCCTTTTGGCGGTAACAAGAAGCTGCTCAATAGCAAGGAGCAGTTCAGTGCCGCTCGACTTGTTGGATCGCGTCCGACCGTTGGTTGACGAAACGATTGCCTCACTCGCCCAGACGAGCTTTCGGATCGATCCGATTGGTGGAGAACAGTACTCGAAGCAAACGAGCGTGATTAGCTCAGCCTACAAGCGGCACGGTCAAATTCTTGAGGTTTCGATACGAGAGCGGCTCAAAGACAGCCAATATTTCGAGGTCTGGCATGAGCCAACCTTTAGGGTGTCGGACATTGCTGATCGCGCCATTCGAGGCAGGAACTCGGATATACCCGATGGTTCACTAATCGAATTGCCCTATGGCGATCCGGGGCGAACAATTCAGGTGGATTTATTTGTTTTTTGACCGAAGAATTAGAAGCACTCGAGCCTATGAGATCAAGCGCGGCAACGGTCATTTTGACGCGGGAAAGAAGCGTTCCCTTCTACGCGACACCCTCTGCACTCAGTCGCTTTTGCGTAGCTATGCTCGATCTAGAGGTATTGATAGTTCCATTTGCGAAGCAAAAGTAATCTGCTACTTTGGGATACGTGCGCTCCCGGGTGAGCTCTGTCTTGTGGGCGAAGAGCTAGATGATCACTTTGTTTTTCCAGTTTTTCATCACGTAAATCGCGTCAACGACTACTTCAAAGAGAAGCTGCACATGCTTGTTGAGAGCTTCGCTGTCGGATCATATGACGGGGCGATTGAGTTGTGTGAGCGTTGTCCCCTAAATCGAGCGCCAGCGGAGCAGCAATCGCGACACTGAAGGTAGGCCGCGTGTGAGACCTAGATCATGACCATGCGCGACGTGCCCGTGATGACGACGGATGAGGAGGCGGAGGCCTTCCTCGAACAGAACCTGTCCGGGCTCGATTTCTCCGCCTTCCGCGCGCCCTCCTGGGAAGTCGAGCGGAAGACCGCGCGGGTCAACATGCGCCTGCCGGAAACGCTGATCCAGGCGGTGAAGGCGCGGGCGGCGGAGCGGGGGATTCCCTATCAGCGGCTCATTCGCGAGGCGCTGGAGCGGGCGGTGCGGGGCTGACGACGCCCGCGCTGGCCCCGGCCGATCCGCAAGCAGACCGGCCGGTAGCGTTCTGGAAGAGACTCAGACCGCCTCGCGCGCGTCCTCGACCGTCCGGAGCCCGGTGCGCGGGGAGGAGACGAGCACGGCCATGTTGCCGGGCTTGTGCTCGTTCCGGAGCATCTTCATGTGCGCCGCCGGAATGTCCCGCCACTCGAATACTTCGGACATGCAGGGGTCGAGCCGCCGCTCCACCATCAGCCTGTTCGCGGCGCTCGCCTGCTTGAGGTTGGCGAAGTGGGAGCCCTGCACGCGCTTCTGGTGCATCCAGAGATAGCGGGCGTCCATCGTCAGCTTGAAGCCGGTGGTGCCGGCGCAGATCACCACCATGCCGCCCCGCTTCACCACGAAGACGGAGACGGGGAAGGTCGCCTCGCCGGGATGCTCGAAGACATAGTCGACGTTCACGCCCTTGCCGGTGATCGCCCAGATCGCGGCGCCGAACTTCCGCGCCTCGGCGAACCAGGTCTTGTATTCGGGCGTGCCGATCTGGGGCATCTCCCCCCAGCACTTGAAATCCTTGCGGTTGATCGCGCCCTTGGCGCCGAGGCCCATGACGAAATCGCGCTTGTCCTCGTCCGAGATCACGGCGATGGCGTTGGCGCCCGCGGTGTTGCAGAGCTGGATCGCATAGGAGCCGAGCCCGCCCGAGGCGCCCCAGACGAGCACGTTGTCGCCCGGCTTCAGGATGTGCGGGCGGTGGCCGAACAGCATCCGGTAGGCGGTGGCGAGGGTCAGCGTGTAGCAGGCCGCCTCCTCCCATGTCAGATGCTTCGGCCGCTCCATGAGCTGGCGGGACTGGACGCAGGTGAACTGGGCGAAGCTGCCGTCCGGCGTCTCATAGCCCCAGATGCGCTGGGTGGGGGAGAACATCGGGTCGCCGCCGTTGCACTCCTCGTCGTCGCCGTCATCCTGGTTGCAGTGGATGACGACCTCGTCGCCCACCTTCCAGCGCTTCACCTTCTCGCCCACGGCCCAGACGATGCCGGAGGCGTCCGAGCCCGCGATGTGGAACTCCGCGCCGTGCACGTCGAACGGGGAGATCGGCTGCCCGAGCCCGGCCCAGACGCCGTTGTAGTTGACGCCGGCGGCCATCACGAGCACCAGCACCTCGTCCGCGCCGGGCTTCGGCGTCGGCACGACTTCGAGCTGGAAGGACTTGTCGGGCTCCCCGTGACGCTCGCGCCGGATCGCCCAGGCGTGCATCTTCTCGGGGATGTGGCCGAGCGGCGGAATCTCGCCGACATCGTAGAGGTCCTTCGTCGCGTCCAGGGCCATTCCTGTCTCCTGTTTGCCCGCGCCGCGATTCGCCGCGCAAGATTCGTTCGTTTCGTCGATCATGCGGCTAATTACATTATCAAGCGATGAGCGCAAGCCGGATTGTGCGGCGCAGCAGGTTCAGGCCACGGGCGCCGCGCTCCGGGCGTAGAAGGCGAGGAGCGGCGCGTCCCTCACTGTTATGCGCCCGGCCTCCTCCGCGACGATCCGGCGGAGGAGGAGCTGCGCGAGGCCGGCCTCGACCGCCGCTTCGAGCCCGCCCTTCGGCGTGACGAGATGCGCGCCCGCCGCCTCCAGCCGCCTCGCGAGGGCTTCGGCCGCGGCGGCGAGCGCGGCGCGGTCCGCCGCCCCCGCCTCCAGCGCGGCGGCGACGAGGCCGACGGGGAGGACGGGCGTCGCCGCCCCGATCCGCCGCATCAGCTCGGCCCCGAGCGCCTCCGGCCCCCCCGAGAAGCCGCCGAGCCGGAGCGGCGCGCCGAAGCCGACCGCGGCGTAGCCGAAGCGGGAGGCGCGCCCTGCGAGCCGCCCGAGCGCCCAGCCGAGGAGAAAGCCGAGCGCGACGCGGGGCTTCACGTTGAACCGCCCCGCGCCATGCGGCCCGTAGGCGGAGAGGAGCAGCCTGTCCTCCAGCACGCGGTCATAGTTCACGCCGACGGGGACGAAGATCACGTCCCGCTCCGCCTTCGCCTCCACGATGTATGAGAGGATGCCGAGCTTCGGCTCCCCTTGCGCGCCGTCCCGGCTCAGGCCGCCCTCGGGGAACACCGCCTGCGTCACCCCGCCCTCGACCGCCATCTGCACATAGCGGCGGAGCACGGTGCGGTAGAGCGCCCCGCGCTCCCGTCGCCGGATGAAATAGGCGCCCATGTTCCGGATGACGCGGGAGAGCGGCCAGATCCGCGCCCATTCCCCGACGGCGTAGGAGAGCGAGGCGGCGCCCGAGGCGAGGTGCGTGACGAGGAGATAGTCCACGTTCGAGCGGTGGTTGATGACGAAGACGACCGCCGCCTCCGGGTCGATCTCCGCCAGCGCGGCGCGGTCGAAGGCGCCGAGCCGCACCTTGTAGAGCGCCTCCGCCACCCAGCGGCAGAGCCGCGCGCCGACGCCGAAATACATGAAGGCGGAGAAGGAGGGCACGATCTCCCGCGCATATTCGCCGACGAGGCGGTGCGCGATGTCCCGCGGCATCCCCGTCTCCGCCACATGCGCCTCGACCGCGCGCATCACCTCCGGGTCGTGCCCCAGCCGCTCCACCAGGAAGGCGCGGCGCATCAGGCGGAAGGGCTGGATGCGGAGGGAGAGGCGGCGATTGAGCCGCTCCACCGCCCGCTCCAGCCGCCGCCGGAAATACCAGCGGAAGGTCGGCGCCACGAGCCGGTCCAGCACCGCGACGGCGAGGCCGAGCGCGCCGAGGGCGAGCAGCCAGACGGGAATCTCCACGGTCGCGCCCATCGGCGGAGGATGCGGCGGGACGGGGCGGGCGGCAAGCGGCGCAACGATTTGCGCTTGCCGGGGCGGGGACACGCGGGTCATCTGTCGCGCTGCAAGGCGGGCGAACGGATTGCGATGAAGAACCTTCTTTTTCTTTCGATTGACGACCTCAACGACTGGACGAACGGCCTCGGCGGCTATTCCGGCGCGGTCCATACGCCAAATCTCGACCGGTTGATGGCGGCGGGGACGACCTTCTCCAACGCCTTCGCCCAGGTGGCGATCTGCAATCCGTCGCGGACCTCGGTGCTGACCGGGCGCACGCCGCAGGAGACGGGGGTGCATCAGAATGCGCCCGGCTGGGAGCATGTCGTCTCCCCTTCGGATACGATTTTCGGCGCGCTGAAGGAGGCGGGCTACACCTCCATCGGGCTCGGCAAGCTCTTTCACAGCCCGCCGACGCCCGGCGCCGAAGCGGTCATGTTCGACGCCTACGACTTCATCGCGCAGGAGAAGTTTGGCGTCACGACCGAAGGCTTTCCCGCGGGCCCCTCCGGGCCGGGCCGGCGCCTCAGCGACGAAATCCGCGCCGACCGCGCGGCGGACATTCTTCGGAACCATGATCCGGAGGCGGACGGGCCGCTCGCGCTTTCGGTCGGGCTCCTGAAGCCGCATACGGACTGGGTGGTTCCGCAGCGGTTCTTCGATCTCTATCCCCTCTCGTCCATCCGGCTCGACGCGGTTGCGGGCGACACGCTTGACCTCACGCCGTTCATCCGGAGCGAGACGACATCCTCCCGCATCTGGGACCAGTCGGATGTCCGAAGCGAGGCGACCTGGAAGAAGCTGGTTCAGGCCTATCTCGCCACGATCAGCTTCATGGACGAGCAGGTCGGCAAGATTCTCGACGCGCTGGAAGACTCCGCAATCGCCGGGACGACCTCGATCGTGCTCTGGAGCGATCACGGCTATCACCTCGGGGACAAGGACACCTGGCACAAGTTCACGCTCTGGGACAATGCGGCCCGGGCGCCCCTCGTGATCGTCGACCCGGAAATCGGCCAGCCCGGCGCCGTTGTCGAGGATGTCGTGGAGCTGATCGACATCTTCCCGACGGTTGTCGACCTCCTCGACCTGCCGACCGGCGACCGGGCCCTCTCGGGCAAGAGCCTTGCGCCCTATCTGCGCGGCTCGGCTCCCGAAGGGGAGCCGGCCGCCTTCACCTGGATGTACGGCAACGTCTCGATCCGCACGAACGACTTTCGCTATTCCCTCTACGAGGACGGCTCCGAGGAGCTCTACGACGTGCGTCGCGACCCGGAGCTTCTCCGCAATCTGGCCCGGGCGCCCGCCTTCGCGGCGGAAAAGGAGGCGATGCGCGCGGCGCTGGAGGAGGAATACTCGCTCTTCGGATATGGCGACCGCTCCGCGCTCATCCGGGGAACGGGCGGCGACGACGTCTTCGCCAATGCGTCCGGCGGCCAGACCTTCATCGGGCGCGGCGGCGACGACACCTATTTCGTGACTTCGGACACGAGGGTCGTGGAGCGGGCCGGCGGCGGCGAGGATCTGATCGTCATCGAGAGCGGTTCGTACACCCTGCCTGCGCATGTGGAGAATCTCGACCTGATCTCGCCGGCCGCGGAGGCGGTCGGCAACGGCCTCGACAATGTCATTTCCGCCGCCGCCAGGACGATCCGCACATTGGCCGGCGACGACGTCGCCTACGGAACGATTGCCAGCCAACGGGCCGATCTCGGGCCCGGCGACGACGCCGCCTTCCTGAAAGGCGGCGAGGACACGATCTTTGGCGGCGGCGGCGCCGACACCCTGTTCGGCGAGGGCGGCGACGATCATCTCTTCGGCGGCGGGGGGCGCGACTCGCTCTTCGGCTCGCTGGGGAAGGACAGGCTCCATGGCGAAGGCGGTCGGGACGCGCTCGAGGGTGCCGAAGGCGCCGACACCCTATCCGGCGGGGGGGGTAGCGATACGCTTTCGGGCGGGAAGGCGGCGGACCGGCTGGCGGGCGACGGCGGCGCAGATCTCCTGCTCGGCGGGGCCGGGCGCGACACGCTCGTCGGGGGAGCCGGGGAGGACACCCTCTTCGGCGGCCGGGGGCGCGACCAGTTCGTGCTCGCGCCGGGCGGCGGACATGATGTCATCGCCGATTTCAGGCATGGCGCGGACCGGATCGTGATCCCGGGCGACGCCGTGAGCTTCGGCGACCTCGTATTGACGCAGGAGGGGGACGACGTGCGCATCGACTACGGACGCGGCTCCGTTCTGCTTCTCGGCGAAGACGCCTCCGCTTTCGGCCCGGGCGATTTCCTGTTCGGCTAATCGCCCGCCCGGGGCGGCCCCCTCGACATTTCCGCCCCGCCGGGCGATGCGGCGGCTCCGGCGGAACGGGGAGGACGACATGGAACTCGACCAGGCGATGAGGGAGCGGCGCTCCATCCGCGGTTTTTCCGACCGGCCGGTGCCCCGCGCGCTGCTGGAGGAGATCATCGGGCTGGCGAACCGTGCGCCGTCCTCCATGAACACCCAGCCCTGGCGGCTCCATGTGCTGACCGGCGCGCCGCTGGAGCGGGTGCGGAAGGGGAACACGGAGCGGATGCTCGCCGGCGTTCCGCCGAGCCGGGAGATCGGCGACTACGCTTCTTATGAGGGCGAGCACCGGAAGCGGCAGATCGAGATCGCGGTGCAGCTTTTCGAGGCGATGGGGATCGAGCGGCACGATGCGGAGAAGCGGCAGGACTGGGTGATGCGCGGCTTCCGCCAGTTCGACGCGCCGGTCTCCATCGTCGTCTGTTTCGACCGGTCTCTCCTCGGCAACACGATCGCGCATTTCGATGCGGGGGCGATGACCTTCGGCCTCGTCCTCGCCGCCTGGGCGCGGGGGCTCGGCGCTGTGATCAACGGGCAGGGGATCATGCAGAGCCCGGTGGTGCGCGAGGTCGCGAATATCCCTGAGGACGAGGTGATCCTCACCTGCGTCGCGCTCGGCTGGCCGGACGAGGCCTTCGCCGCGAACGCCGTCGTCTCCCGCCGCCGCCCAGTGGAGGAATTCACGCGGTTCATCGGCTTCGACGAGTGAAGCGTCGGGTCATTTTCGGCGCCGTCCGCCGCCCCCTTGCGAAATAATCTTGCGCAGGTATTTTCGCCGCAACGCAACATGATCGACTCGGGAGGCCGCGATGGCTGACAGACCCTGGCTCTTCCGCACCTATGCCGGCCATTCGACGGCGGAAAAGTCCAACGCGCTCTATCGCGGCAACCTCGCGAAGGGGCAGACGGGCCTCTCCGTCGCCTTCGACCTGCCGACGCAGACGGGCTATGACAGCGACCATGTGCTCGCCCGCGGCGAGGTCGGCAAGGTTGGCGTGCCGATCTCCCATCTCGGGGACATGCGGACGCTGTTCAACGAGATCCCGCTCGACAAGATGAACACGTCGATGACGATCAACGCCACCGCGGCCTGGCTGCTGGCGCTCTATGTCGCCGTGGCGGAGGAGCAGGGGGCGGACGTATCGAAGCTCACGGGCACGGTGCAGAACGACATCATCAAGGAATATCTCTCCCGCGGGACCTATGTTTTCCCGCCGGAGCCGAGCCTCCGGCTGATCTCCGACATCGCGGCGTGGACCTATTCGAACGCGCCGAAATGGAATCCGATGAACGTCTGCTCCTACCACCTGCAGGAGGCGGGGGCGACGCCGGAGCAGGAGCTGGCCTTCGCGCTCGCCACCGCCATCGCCGTGCTCGACACGGTGAAGGCGCGGAAGGCGGTTTCGGACGAGGATTTCCCGCAGGTCGTCGGCCGCATCTCCTTCTTCGTCAATGCGGGCATCCGCTTCGTGACGGAGATGTGCAAGATGCGCGCCTTCACCGAGCTCTGGGACGAGATCTGCCGCGAGCGCTACGGCGTCGAGGCGGAGGAATACCGGCGCTTCCGCTATGGCGTGCAGGTCAATTCGCTCGGTTTGACTGAGCAGCAGCCGGAGAACAACGTCTATCGCATCCTGCTGGAAATGCTCGCGGTGACGCTCTCGAAGAACGCCCGCGCCCGCGCCGTGCAGCTCCCGGCCTGGAACGAGGCGCTGGGCCTGCCCCGGCCGTGGGACCAGCAATGGTCCCTCCGGATGCAGCAGATCCTCGCCTACGAGACGGACCTGCTGGAGTTCGAGGACCTCTTCGACGGCAACCCGGCGGTGGCCGCAAAGGTGGAGGCGCTGAAGGCCGGGGCGCGGGAGGAGCTGGCGACGATCGACGGGATGGGCGGCGCCGTCGCCTGCATCGGCTACATGAAGGCGGCGCTGGTGGAGGCGAACACCGCCCGGCTCGGCCGGATCGAGCGGGGGGAGACGACCGTGGTCGGGGTCAACCGCTTCCAGAACGGGGAGGAGAGCCCGCTGACCGCGAACGAGGGC
>JAUIDE010000181.1 GCA_030429105.1 Alphaproteobacteria bacterium | reverse complement strand
GCGATCGCGAAGATCAAGAAGGGCAAGCGGATGGCGGGTCGCACGGGCGGGAAGCGTTCGACGATTCGCTGCCAGGAGCTGGTGGCGGTGGATGCGGAGCACAACCTGCTGCTGATTCGCGGCGGGATTCCGGGTCCGAAGGGTGGCTACGTCATGGTCCGCAAGGCTCTGACGAAGGAATAGAAGATGCTGGCGATTCCGATTTACGACGAGGCGGGCAAGAAGGTCGGCGACGAGTCGCTGGACGCGGCCCTGCTGGGTGGTGACGAGCTGAACACGCACCTGCTGAAGCAGGCGATCGTGATGTACCACGCCAACCGGCGTCAGGGCACGGTCGCGCAGAAGACGCGGGCGGAGGTGGACGGTTCGAGCCGCAAGCTGTACCGGCAGAAGGGAACGGGTCGGGCCCGGATGGGCAATGCCCGCCAGCCGGTCCGGCGTGGCGGCCCAGGCGCGCGGGTCGACCGCGAAGCGGCGCGCGAGGCGCCCTAGGGGCGAATGCCAGCGCGGCAGCCCCCCCGGCGCGGCGGCGAGCGCGCGGGCGAATTCGGGCAGGTGGAGCGAGAGGGCCGCGGCCCCCTCGGGCGCGAGGGCTTCGAGCGGGCCACGTTCGAGGAGGCGCCCGCGCTCCGCATAGGCGGGGCCGTGCAGCGCGCCCTCCGGCAGCGCGGCGCCTGCCTCCCCGCTCGCCTCCAGCGCGGCGGTGAAGCCCCGCGCGCCGAGATCGCCCCAGGCCTCCTCCGGCCCCTCGCAGGCCTCGACCATGCGCATCAGCGCCGGGCTGCTCTGCGGCAGCGCGACGATCTCCGGCGAGACGAAGCGCGCGCTCTCCCGCCCGTAGAGCCGCCCGGCGACGGGGGCGAGCGGGCCGAGAAGGAGCGCGCCCGCCCCGGCCCAGATCAGCCCCGGCTCCGCCGCCAGCAGCCGCCAGCGGAACCTGTCCTCCCCGCCCTCCTCGGGCGAGATCGCGCCAGCCTCCCGCCGCTCCGCCCAGTCGGGGAGGTTGGGCCCGGGCGCCCAGGAGTAGAGGACAAGCGGGTGGCCCGCCTCCCGGATCGCGGCGAAGGTCAGGAGGTCGAGCCATGTGGGCGCGCCGCCGGGCCAGAGCCGGGCGATGGGATGGGCCTCGTTCGTCGCCGCGTCGCGCATGGGGCGAGACTAGCCGCGGGGCGGGGCGGCGCAAGCGCGGCCCGCGCGGCTTCCGGCGCCCGGGTCTGCATGCTAAGCCCGCGCCATGCGCCTGATCGTGACCGCCATGAAGAATGAAGGCCCGTTCATCCTCGAATGGGCGGCGCATCACCTCGCCATCGGGTTCGACCGCTTCCTCATCTACACCAACGATTGCGAGGACGGGACGGACGCGATCTGGGAGCGTCTCGCCGCGCTCGGTTTCGCGGAGCATGAGCGGAATGACGATATCCGCCCTCGCGGCGTGCAGAAGACCGCGCTGATGCGGGCGGATTCGCACCCGCTTCGGCAGGAGGCGGAGTGGCTCCTCTGCCTCGACATCGATGAGTTCGTGAACGTGAAGCGGGGCGAGGGGCGGCTCGAAGACCTCTTCGCGCTTTCGCCGGAAGCCGACATGATCGCCCTAGCCTGGCGGCGCTTCGGCGCGGCGGGACGGGCGCGCTGGCGCGACGAGCCGGTGACCGCGCTCTACCGCCGCGCGGCGCCGGAGGCGTGCCCCTTTCCTTTCCACAATTACGGGATCAAGAGCCTCTGGCGCGCCGATGCGGGCTGGGCCCGACTCGGCGTCCACCGCCCGTTGGAGCCGGACCCGGCTCGCCTCGCGGCCCTTCGCGTGACGAATGCGGAAGGCGCGGCCCTGCCCGGCCATGCGGAAAAAGGGCTCTGGCTACGGCCCGAAACGGCGGGCTACGGCGCCGCGCAGATCAACCACTACGCGCTCCGATCGGCGGAGTGCTTCCTGATGAAGGCGGCGCGGGGATTGCCGAATTCCCGGCGTTCGGCGCTCGATCTTGGCTATTGGGCGGAGCGGAACTTCAACCAGGTCGAGGACCGGAGCATCGAGCGGAGCGCGCCGTTGCGGGACGAGTGGCTGGCGCGGCTCAGGGCCGATCCCGTCCTCTCCCGCCTGCATGAAGACGCCTGCGCCTGGCGGCGGGAGCGGATCGCCACCCTTCTGGGCGAGGCGGAGCCGCTCGCCCTCTGGCTCCGGCTGATCGTGACGGAGACGGCGGCGCTGCCGGCGGAGGCTGCGGCTGCGCTCAATTCGCTCGTCGCGAAATCCTGGGCGATGGGGCGGGCGTGAGGCGGCCGCTTTTCCTCGGCCTCGCCCTCTGGGGGGCGGCGGCGCTGGCCGCGGCTCTAATGGGGCGGGAGGGGGCGCGGCTCGCCGAAGCGGCGGCGGCCTTGCGCGCAGAGGCGGCGCTCGGCCCGGCGGGCCATTCCTGGGCGCGGCTGGAGGCGGACGGGCTGCGCCTCACGCTCCGGGGGGAGGCGCCGGGCGAGGCGGCGCGCGAGGCGGCCTTCGCCGCCCTCTCCGCCGCCGCCGTCTCGCCCGTTCCGGGATTCGCCCTCGCGCTAGCCAACGAGGCCGGGTTGCGCGCTGCGCGCGAGGTCTTCCGGCCGGAGGCGGAGGCGATCCTGATGCGCGGGCTTTCCGACATCGCGATTTCCGGCGCCGCGCCCGGCAGGCTCGCCCGGGCCGCGCTTCGCGAGGCGCTGGAGGCAGCGGGGCCGGGGCTCGCCCTTGTCGATCTGAGCCGGGACGACGCGGCGGGCTCCGCCGCGCAGTGGGAAAAGGGCGCAGCCGCGGCGGCGGAGATCGCGGCGGCGCTCCTCCACGGGCGCGTCTCCTACACGCCGGAGCGGATCGCCTTTTCCGGCGTCGCGGCCGGGCCGGCGGAGATCGCGCGGATCGAGGCGGCGATGGCGGCGGCGGAGGCGGCGGGGTGGCGCGTCGAAGCGGATATCGCGGCGCTCCCGGTTTCCGCGCCCGCGTTCATCCTCCATGCGGAGACGGGCGACGGCGGGCGCGGCGCCATCGCCTGCATGGCGGGC
>JAUIDE010000180.1 GCA_030429105.1 Alphaproteobacteria bacterium | reverse complement strand
GCGCGCCCTTGCCGCGTCGAGCGCCGCGCCTGTATCGATCGCCGCCGCCGCGCTTCGCTCGGCGACTTCATCGACGGGATAGGCGACAAGCCGCCAGACATGCTCGCCGAGCGGGTCGTCGTCGGACAGCATGTAGATGCCGCCCTCGATCTCCTCCCGGGCGACGGGGAAGCGCGCGTGCAGATCGCCGAGGGCATAGCCGTCATCGGACAGGCTGATCATCGAGCGCGCGGTCAATCGCGGCGGCTCGATGATCGACACGACGCGCCTGACGGGCTCGGGAGCCGGCGGCTCCTCGGGCTCGGGCGGCGCTGCCGGCTCGTAGCGCCAGACATGCTCGCCGAGGGGCGCGTCATCGGAGAGGACGTAGACGCCGCCGATCTCGATCAGGTCGCCTCCGCCATCGTCCTCGACCGGCGTTTGCTGGCCCTCAGATGGGGCGCCAGCGGGCGGGCTCGGTTCGGGCGGGATCGGAATGCCGAAGTCGGCATCGATCCCCCTGTAAGCGGGGCAGATTTTGTGGCGATCAGGCCCGGGCGGTCTGCCGGACGAGATCGGCGAGGGCCGGCACCTCGCCTGTGCGGGTGAGCCGATCACCGAGGTAGGCGTAGAACGACACGCCGAGCTTCATGCAGGTTTTCATCAGCCCGAGGAGTATGTCGCGGGCTTCGCGCCCGGCCTCGCTGACGGTACCGCCCGAGATCTTGCGCTTGGTGACGCAGGCGCGGATGTCGTTCTCCGAGCCGTTGGTGTGGAGCGGGATCTCCGGTCGATCGAGGACGCGCAGCAGCTCGCCCTTGCGGCGATGGAGCCGCGCGAGCAGGCGGTCGAGGAGCACAAAGCCCGTTCGTCGTCGGAAGATGCGGTCGAAGCGCGCGCGCATCGCTGCCGCCCGCCGCGGGCTCGGCTCGCGTTTGTAGGCCTTCAGGTCCGCGTAGAACCACCAGATCAGCGAGCGGACGAGCTCGACGGCCTGGCGCTGCTGCTTCGTGGCCGGCACGAGCTTGTGGACGAGCCGCTCCGCGTGGACCCAGCACAGGGCGTGATCGCCGGCGCGGAAGCGCCCGGCGTCGTCGGAGACGATCACGGTCCTCTCCAGCAGGCCGCGGGCTCGGATCGCCGCCCACACCGCCCCCTCGCTGGCCACGCGGACGGGATCGGGGGTGATGGTCGCCTCCGACAGGCCGAGCCTGTCGAGATGCCCGTGCCAAGCGGCCTCGTCGGGGAAGACGCCGGGCTCGGCCGCCAGGCGATCGACGAAAGGACCGGCGAGGTTGAGGCGGCGCATCATCGCGAGGGCCTCGTCGTCGACGACGTACTCGGTGGCGCCGGCGCGCAGGCACTCGAGGAAGGCCAGACGCGAGCGGGCATAGGCGGTGCGGAAGCTCGTGAAGCGGTCGTCGCCGATCTGGGTGGTGAAGGCGTCTCGTCCGGCATGGCGCGCGCCCGTGTCGTCCACCGTGATCCAGCGCGCCGTCGCCAAGCCCGCCTCGAGCACCGCGCGGTCTTCGGTCTCGAAGGCGGCGAGATCGGCGGAGATCAGGCGCACCACCTGGCGCTTGGAGATGTCGACGCCAATCCCGGCCAGCATCGCGGATAGGCGCTCCGTCGTCACCTGTCCCTGAATGTGCGCGGCCAGGATGAACCGCCTCAGGTTCGGGCCGAAGCCACCGAGAACACCCGCCGGCAGCGGCGCGACCAGCGTCTCGCCGTCCGGCGTGCGCCACCGCGCGCGCCGATACAGCGTGACCTGCGGCGCGACGACGAGATCGCGCACGGTGATCGTATGGTAGCCATGGAAGCGCGAGCCCGAGGGAACATCCTCCAGCTTCAGCGTCACCTCACGATCCACCCGCCCGGCGTCACGCTTGGGGCCGCGCCTGGCTCGCTTCGGCGGGCGCCCGACCTTGCCGGCCTTCTTCTCCATACCCGATGGGCGCGGCGGCTTCGTCGGCGGCCGTGGCGGCAGGCCCTTCAGCCGCGCCACTTCGTCCCTCAGCGCCTGGACCTCCGCCTTCAGCACGAGATTGGTCGCCCTCAACTCTTCGTTCTCGGCACGCAGGCCCCGGACCTCGCCGATGAGATCGGCGACGAGCGCGTGAAGCTCGCTGACCGAAAGAGAAGCTGCCGAATCGGGCGTAAGGGGCGACATGGACAGCGTGAATCATCACGCCGATTCGCTGTCTAGCCCACCGCGCCACAAAATTTGCCCCGGTTACGATCCCCCTGACGCGCAGCGCAGCGCGCAGAGCGGGATGATTGAGCGGCGGGCGGCCGAGATCGGGCGCGAATGCCGAGCGCGGAGCCGAGACCGGCGCGACGAGATCGGAAAGCGGGATCGTCGCGTCGGGCGTCGGACCTGGGAGGGTCGCCTGCTCGACCTCGACAACGTCGATAGACCAGACGTGCTCACCGAGCGGAACGTCGTCGGAGAGCCGGTAGGGGCCGCCGACCTCGACCGTCTCGTAGAAGCGCCCCGCCTCGATCGCCACGTCCCCGATCCGCGGCACGAAGGCCGGGCCGAGCGGGGAGAGGGGATCGTCGCCGATCTCGGCGAAGATCGTGTTAATGAACGAGCCTGACAGCGTCGGCCAGTAAGCGGGCTCGGACCAGCCGACCCCGCGCAACGCCGCCCGCACCGCACCGCGCGCGACCGCCGAAGGCACAAGCAGGTTGACGCCCGTGTCGCGATCGAACACCTCGTCGATCGGGACGAAGAAGCTGCGGAAGATGTGCTCGCCGAGCGCCAGATCGTCGTCCGACAGGCGGTAGACGTCGCCCTCCTGCTGCGGGAGCCGGACGGCGAAGCGCGCGTGCGTGTCCCCGAGCCGGTATCCGTCGTCTGACAGGACGATCTCGGAGCGCGGGAAGGTAAGCGGCGGCATGACCCGCGCCGCTGGATCGTCCAGCGTCCCGCGGCGGTTGATCGCCGTAAACGAGAACAGATGCCCGTGCGCGAGCGGATGGTTCAGGACCGACCAGGGCTCGTCGAAGCGCCAGGCGTCGAGGATGGCGCGGTCGCCG
>JAUIDE010000179.1 GCA_030429105.1 Alphaproteobacteria bacterium | reverse complement strand
ATCCAGCTGCTCCGAGCTGGCCAGCTCTTTGATCTCCGTAGCGCAGCGGCTCTGGTGCAGCGTGGAGATCTCCACGATGTTGCCGAGCAACACCTTGCACACCTCGTGCACGCCGGCCTCGTCGATGTGACGGAAGCGGTCGAGCGCGGCGGCATAGAGCAGGGTCGACCCGCCGGTGCCGCTGCCGAGCGGGGCGTAGAAGTCGAAGCTGTGGCCCTCGACCCGGCCACTGAGCTTCTCGGGCCAGCGCCCCGCGCTGGTGCTCGCGCTCGCCCTCGCCTCCGCCGCCACCGTGCTCGTCTCCGGCCCCGGCGGCTCCCTCCTCCTCACCGCGCTCGACCTCGACCTCGGAACGCTGACGACGGTGACGCTCGACCCGGCGCTCTTCGGCCGGGTGAACGGCGTCACCCTCTCCACCGTGGAGCCCGGCGGCGCCCTCTTCGCCGCCGCGACCGTCGGCGCGCCCGCCGCCATCCCCCTGCCGGCGACCGCATGGCTCCTCCTCGGCGGCCTCGGCGCGCTGGGCCTTCTCAGGCGGCGCCCGAAAGCCTGATTGCGGGGCGGGCCCTCCGGCGGTAGACACGCCTCTCCGCCGGAACGGGGCCCGCCATGAAAGAAGAGTTCCACCGCATCAAACGCCTTCCGCCCTATGTCTTCGCGGAGGTGAACCGGCTGAAGGCCGAGTATCGCGCCGCCGGGGTGGACATCATCGACTTCGGGATGGGCAACCCGGACATGGACACGCCCTCCCACATCGTCGAGAAGCTGATCGAGACGGTGCGGAAGCCGCGAACCCACCGCTATTCCGCCTCGAAGGGCGTCGCCGGCCTCCGCCGCGCCGAGGCCGCCTATTACGAGCGCCGCTTCGGCGTGAAGCTCGACCCCGAGACGGAGGTGATCGCCACGCTCGGCTCGAAGGAGGGGCTGGCGAACCTCGCCATGGCCATCACCGCGCCGGGCGACGTGATCCTCTCACCGAACCCCTCCTATCCGATCCATCCCTACGGCTTCATGATCGCCGGCGCCGCGCTCCGGCACATCCCCGCGCTGCACGAGGGGCGGTTCGACCCGGAGGCCTACATGCGGAGCCTTGACCGCGCGGTGATGCACTCCGTGCCGAAACCCGCCGCGCTCATCGTCTCCTTCCCCTCGAACCCGACCGCGCAGGTCTGCGATCTCGACTTCTACCGGGAGGTCGTGGCCTTCGCGAAGAAGCACGAGATCTGGGTGCTCTCCGACCTCGCCTATTCGGAAATCTATTTCGACGGGAACCCGCCGCCCTCCATCCTCCAGGTCGAGGGCGCGAAGGAGGTGGCGGTGGAGTTCACGTCCCTGTCCAAGACCTACGCCATGCCCGGCTGGCGCATGGGCTTCGCGCAAGGCAACGCCCGGCTCGTCGGCGCGCTGACGCGCATCAAGTCCTATCTCGACTACGGCGCCTTCACGCCGGTGCAGGTCGCCGCCGCGGCGGCGCTGAACGGCCCGCAGGACTGCGTGGAGGAGATCCGCGGCATCTACCGCTCCCGGCGGGACGTGCTCGTCTCCTCCATGGAGGCTGCGGGCTGGGCCATCCCCTCGCCCCCCGCCACGATGTTCGCCTGGGCGCCCGTTCCGCCCGCCTTCGAGGCGCTGGGCTCGATGGGCTTCTCCCGCATCCTGCTGAAGGAGGCGGGCGTCGCCGTCTCCCCCGGCGTCGGCTTCGGGGAATACGGGGAGGGCTATGTGCGGCTCGGCCTCGTCGAGAACGAGCAGCGCATCCGCCAGGCGGCGCGCGGCGTGAAGCGCGTGATCGCCCGCGCGGCGGAGCTGATCGCGGAGGACGAGGCCGCGCGCCAGAACGGGAAGACAGCATGACCGAACCCCTCCGCATCGGCCTCGCCGGCCTCGGCACCGTCGGCGCCGGCGTCGCCCGCCTCCTCGCCGCGAACGCCGACATGATCGCGGCGCGCGCCGGGCGGGAGCTGCGGCTCGTCGCGGTCTCCGCCCGAGACCGGGCGAAGGACCGGGGCGTGGACCTGACGGGCCTCGCCTGGGAGGAGGACCCTGTCGCGCTCGCCCGCCGCGCCGATGTCGACCTCTTCGTCGAGGCGATGGGGGGTGAGGACGGGCCGGCGAAGGCGGCGACGGAGGCGGCGCTCGCCCGCGGCGCGCATGTCGTGACCGCGAACAAGGCGCTCCTCGCCCATCACGGCGCCGCGCTCGCCGCGGCGGCGGAGGCGGCGGGGGCGGAGCTGCGGTTCGAGGCCGCGGTGGCCGGCGGCATCCCCTGCGTGAAGGCGCTGGGCGAAGGCCTCGCTGGCAACCGCGTCGCCCGCGTCATGGGCGTCCTCAACGGCACCTGCAACTACATCCTCACGCGGATGGAGGCGGAGGGGCTCGCCTATGCCGAGGTGCTGGCGGACGCGCAGCGCCTCGGCTACGCCGAGGCCGACCCGTCCTTCGACGTGGGCGGGACGGACGCGGCGCACAAGCTCGCCCTCCTCGCCTCGCTCGCCTTCGGAACCCGCGTCGATTTCGACGGCGTGATGACGGAGGGGATCGACAAGCTCTCGCTGGCCGACATCGCCCACGCCGCCGAACTCGGCTTCCGCATCAAGCTCCTCGGCGTCGCGCGGATGCAGGGCGAGGCGCTGGAGCAGCGGATGCGCCCCTGCCTCGTCCCCGCCGCCTCGCCCTTCGGCAAGCTCGAGGGCGTCACGAACATGGTGGTCGTTGAGGGGGATGCGGTGGGCCGCATCGTGATGGAGGGCCCGGGCGCCGGCGCGGGGCCGACCGCCTCGGCCATCGTGGCGGACGTGATCGACATCGCCCGCGGCTTCCGGCGCCCGGCCTTCGGCGTCCCCGCCGCCGCGCTCCGCGCCTACGACAGCGCGCTGTCCAGTGCACCCGACAGCGAACGCGCCGCGCTCGAGGCGGCGCGAGCCGAGGTCGTCGCGGCGCTCTTCCGGGACAACGTGGCGCTGGCCGAGTCGTTCGAAGGCGCCGGTCAGGCGGCCCGCGCGCTGGACCACTACGAGGTCGCCAA
>JAUIDE010000178.1 GCA_030429105.1 Alphaproteobacteria bacterium | reverse complement strand
CCTACGAGATCGTGCGGGACGAGGCGGCGCTCCTCCGCTGGATAGAGGCGGCGCGGGAGCGCGGCGAGGTCGCCTTCGACACGGAGACGACCTCGCTCGACGAGATGCAGGCGGACCTCGTGGGCGTCTCCCTCGCCGTCGAGCCGGGGCGGGCCTGCTACATCCCGCTCGGCCACATGAAGGGGGACGGGGACCTTCTCGGCGCCGCCGAACGCGCGCCGGGGCAGATGGATTTCGACCGCGCGCTCGAGCTCCTGAAGCCGCTGCTGGAGGACCCTTCGGTCCTCAAGATCGCGCAGAACATGAAATACGACTACAAGGTGATGCTCCGCCACGGGGTGCGGACGGCCCCCTTCGACGACACGCTCCTCCTCTCCTACGCGCAGGAGGCCGGGATGGGCGGGCACGGGATGGACGCGCTTTCCGCCCGGCATCTCGGGCACGAACCGATCCCCATCAAGGCGCTGATCGGCTCCGGCAAGGGGCAGATCACTTTCGACAAGGTCGAGATCGAGAAGGCCGCGCCCTATGCGGCGGAGGATGCGGACGTGACCTTCCGGCTCTGGCGGAAGCTGAAGCCCGGCCTCGTGAAGAACCGCGTCACCCGCGTCTACGAGACGATGGAGCGCCCGCTCGTGCCCGTCCTCGCCGATATGGAGCGCGCGGGCGTGAAGGTGGACCGGGACGCGCTCTCCCGCCTTTCCAACACGTTCAGCCAGAAGATGGCGCAGCTCGAGGACGAGATCCACGAGCTGGCGGGGGAGCGATTCAACGTCGGCTCGCCGAAACAGCTGGGTGAGATCCTCTTCGACAAGATGGGGCTCGAAGGCGGCAAGAAGGGCAAGACGGGCGCCTACGCCACCGGCGCGGACGTGCTGGAGGCGCTGGCGGCGGAGGGGCATGACCTCCCCGCAAGGGTGCTGGACTGGCGGCAGCTTTCGAAGCTGAAGGGCACCTATACCGACGCGCTGCAGGGCCACATCAACCCGGAGACGGGGCGCGTCCACACCTCCTATTCCATCGCCGGCGCCTCGACGGGCCGCCTCGCCTCGACCGACCCGAATCTCCAGAACATTCCGGTGAGATCGGAGGAAGGGCGGCGCATCCGAGAGGCGTTCATCGCGGAAGAGGGGAACGTGCTCCTCTCGCTCGACTACAGCCAGATCGAGCTGCGGCTCCTTGCCCATATCGGCGATATCGGCGCGATGAAGCAGGCCTTCGCGGACGGGCTGGACATACACGCCGCCACGGCCTCGGAGATGTTCGGCGTGCCGGTGGAGGGCATGGACCCAATGATCCGCCGGCAGGCCAAGGCGATCAATTTCGGGGTGATCTACGGCATTTCCGCCTTCGGCCTCGCCAACAACCTCCGCATCCCGCGGGAGGAGGCGAAAAAGTTCATCGACGCCTATTTCGTGAAGTTCCCCGGCATCCGCGCCTATATGGACGCGACGGTGGAGACGGCGAAGCGGCAAGGCTATGTCGAGACGGTCTTCGGCCGGCGCATCCACACGCCTGAGATCAACGCGAAGGGGCCGATGGCGGGCTTCCAGGCCCGCGCGGCGATCAACGCGCCGATCCAGGGCTCGGCGGCGGACGTGATCCGCCGCGCGATGATCCGCATTCCGGGCGCGCTCGCGGCGGCGAGGCTGAAGGGGCGGATGCTCCTCCAGGTGCATGACGAGCTGATCTTCGAGGTTCCGGAGGCCGAGGCGGAGGAGACGGCGAAGGTCGTGCGCGAGGTGATGGAGCGCGCAAACCTCCCCGCCGTGGAGCTCACCACCCCGCTCGTCGTCGATGCGGGCAAGGGGCGGAACTGGGCGGAGGCGCACTGAGCCGCCGCCCGACCCGCTGGCCGGCTCAGGCCTCGGGCGGCAGCGCGTAATCCTCGTCGCTCACCGGCTCCAGCCAGGTCGCCGTCATCCCGTCCTGCGCTTCCTGGAGCGCGAGATGGACCATGCCCGTCTCCGGCCCGGCGCCGTGCCAATGCTCCTCCCCCGGCGGAATCCAGATCGTGTCTCCCGGCAGGATCCGCCGCACCGGCCCGCCGCGGAGGCCGAAGAGCCCGGCGCCCTGCGTCACATGGAGCGTCTGGCCGTAGGGGTGATGATGCCAGTTCGTGCGCGCCCCGGGCTCGAAGGCGACGCGGAAAAGCCGCGCGCGGGCCGGGGCCGGCTGCTCAGCGAGCACGTCCTGCCACACCGCGCCGGTGAAATGCGAAGCGGGCGCCCGCTTCGACGGCCGCGAACCGGCCCTTGTGAACTCCATCCCGTCCTCCATCATTCTTCGCTGGACGAGTCGCCCCGCGCGGCGTCACTCTAGGAGAAAATCCGGGGGAAACCATGCTCGACAATCTCTTCGGCGTCGTCGCGCCCTTCACGACGCCATTTCGCGCCGACGACCGCATCGACTTCGCCGCCGTGAAGCCGCAGCTCGACTGGCTGATCGAGAATGGCGTCCACGGCGTCGCCGCCGGCGGCTCGACGGGGGAGGGCCATGCGCTCGACCGCTCGGAATACCAGGAGCTGATCCATGCGACGGTGGAGGCCGCCGCGGGGCGCGTTCCCGTCGTCGCCGGGATCGTCGCGAACTCGACGGGGGAGGTCGCCGCGCGGGGCGACCTCGTGAAGGGGCTCGGCGTCGTCGCGCTCCAGGTCACGCCGCCGCATTACCTCTTCCGGCCGGACGATGACGCGATGGTCGCGCATTTCCGGGAGATTCACGCCGCATCGGGCCTGCCGATCCTGATCTACAACGTCGTCCCCTGGTGCTATCTCTCCCCCGATCTCCTCCTCCGGATCATGGACGAGGTTCCGGGCGTCGCCGGCGTCAAGCAGAGCGCGGGGGACATGAAGCTCTTCGCGGACCTGATGCGGCGGGCGAAGCCGCACAACCGCATCTTCTCCGCCGTCGACGCGCTGCTCTACCCCTCCTACATGCTCGGCGCCGTGGGAAGCATCGCGGCGATCCTCACCGCCGCGCCGGGGCCTTCGGTGAAGCTCTGGAACGCCGCGAAGGCGGGCGACCAC
>JAUIDE010000097.1 GCA_030429105.1 Alphaproteobacteria bacterium | reverse complement strand
GACATGCACATGCATCCCGCAGATCAGCATCCGCCGCGCCACCCCGCCGAGCGCGCGCTGAAGCTGATGATAGCGGTCCTTGTCCGTATGCCGCTGGTCCTTCCAGTCCGCGAACGGGTGGCAGGAGGCGGCGACGGGGGCGAGGCCGAAATTCCTCGCCTCCCGCGCGACGACGGAGCGGAGCCGCTTCAGCTCCTCCCGCGCTTCCCGGGGGCCGGCGCAGACGGCCGTGCCGATCTCGATCTGGCATTGCAGGAATTCGGGGGAGACCTGCCCCTCCAGCTCCGCCGCGCAGGCCTCCATCAACCCCTCCGGCGCCTCCGCGAGGGAGAGGCTTTCGAGGTCGACGAGGAGGTATTCCTCCTCGACGCCGATGGTGAAGGCGGGGGCGGTCACCGGCCCGCCCGCCTCACTTCATCGTCGGGATGGAGAACTCGGCCCCTTCCTTGATGCCGGAGGGCCAGCGCGAGGTCACCGTCTTCGTCCGCGTGTAGAAGCGGAACGCGTCCGGCCCGTGCTGGTTGAGGTCGCCGAAGACCGATTTCTTCCAGCCGCCGAAGGTGTGATAGGCGAGCGGAACCGGGATCGGCACGTTCACGCCGACCATGCCGACATTGACCCGGTTCACGAAATCCCGCGCCGTGTCTCCGTCCCGCGTGAAGATCGCAGTGCCGTTGCCGTATTCGTGGTCCATCGCGAGCTTCAGCGCCGTCTCGTAAGAGTCGGCGCGCACAGTGGAGAGCACCGGCCCGAAGATCTCCGTCTTGTAGATGTCCATCTCCGGCGTCACATGGTCGAAGAGGCAGGCGCCGACGAAGAAGCCGTTCTCGTAGCCCTGCATCTTGAAGCCGCGGCCGTCCACCACCAGCTTCGCGCCTTCCTCGACGCCCTTGTTGATGAGGCCCATGACGCGCGCCTGCGCCTCCCGCGTCACCAGCGGGCCGAAATCGGCGTCGTTCCCGTCGGTGTAGGGCGCGATCTTCAGCTTCTCGACGCGGGGCGCCAGCTTCTCCATCAGCCGGTCCGCCGTCTCCTCGCCCACGGGCACGGCGACGGAGATCGCCATGCAGCGCTCGCCCGCCGCGCCGTAGCCGGCGCCGATCAGCGCGTCCACCGCCTGGTCGAGGTCGGCGTCGGGCATGACGATCATGTGGTTCTTCGCGCCGCCGAAGCACTGCACGCGCTTTCCGGCCGCCGTGCCCCGCGAATAGACGTAATGCGCGATGGAGGTGGAGCCGACGAAGCCGACGCCCGAAATCCCCTCATGGTCGAGGATCGCGTCGACCGCCTCCTTGTCGCCGTTGACGACGTTGAGCACGCCCTTCGGCAGCCCGGCCTCGATCATCAGCTCCGCGAGCATCAGCGGCACCGAGGGGTCTCGCTCGGAGGGCTTCAGGATGAAGGAATTGCCGCAGGCGATGGCCGGGCAGAACTTCCACATCGGGATCATGGCGGGGAAGTTGAACGGCGTGATCCCGGCGGCGACGCCGAGCGGCTGGCGCATCGAATACATGTCGATGCCCGGCCCCGCGCCATCCGTATACTCGCCCTTCAGAAGCTGCGGCGCGCCGATGCAGTATTCGGCGACCTCGAGGCCGCGGATCACGTCCCCCTTCGCGTCGGGGATCGTCTTGCCGTGCTCGCGCGAAAGCGCCTCTGCCAGCTTGTCCATATCCCGGTGCAGGAGCCGAACGAACTCCAGCAGCACGCGCGCCCGCCGCTGCGGGTTCTGCGCCGCCCAGGCCGGCTGCGCCGCGGCGGCGTTCCGCACGGCCGCATCCACCTCGGCCGCGCTCGCCAGCGGAACCTTCGCCTGAACCTCGCCAGTGGCGGGGTTATAGACGTCCGCGAAGCGGCCCGAAGTCCCCTTCACATGCGCGCCGTCGATGAAATGCGTGAGTTCGCGGGCCATTCTCTTCCTCCGTCCCGTGCGTTTCGGCACTGCCTAGACGATCCGCCGGATAGCGGCAATCGACATTCCCATGCGGAATGTCTATCTGCCGCCCATGATCCCGCGCCAGACGGACAGCTTCGACACCATCCTCGCCTCGCTCGGCCCGCCGACCGCGAGACAGGTCGCCGCGCTGTGCTGGCGCCCGGCGGGCGACTCGCTCACCGTCCTCCTCGTCACCACCCGCCGCACCCGCCGCTGGACGCCGCCGAAGGGCGGGCTGATCGACGGGCGCACTCCGCATGAGAGCGCGGAGATCGAGGCCTGGGAGGAAGCGGGGGTGATCGGCGAGGTTTCGCCCCTCGCGCTCGGCGAATACCAGACGCTGAAGTTCCGCGAGGGCAAGGGGTGGGAGAAGCTGGCGGTCACCGTCTATCCGCTCCTCGTCCAGAGCCTTGAGGCCGACTATCCGGAGCGTGGCGCCCGCCAGCTCCGTTTCTTCGCCTCCAAGGCCGCCGTCCGCGCCGTGCGGGAGCCGGAGCTGAAGGCGATCATCGGGGGCTTCCGCGGGTAGGGCGCGCGCAAATCGCTATTTCAGATTTCTCTTTGAAATCAGCGTATTGACCCCTCTGCGCAATGTGCGCACCTCCCCGCTCAGCACTCCGGCAGATTGACCGCGAGCCCGCCCTGGCTCGTCTCCTTGTATTTCTCGCTCATGTCCCGGCCCGTCTGCTTCATCGCCTCGATGCAGTTGTCGAGAGGCATGAAATGCGTCCCGTCCCCGCGGAGCGAGAGCGAGGCGGCGGAGACGGCCTTGATCGCGCCCAATCCATTCCGCTCGATGCACGGCACCTGGACGAGCCCGCCCACCGGGTCGCAGGTCATGCCGAGATGATGTTCAAGCGCGATCTCCGCCGCGTTTTCCACCTGTGCCGGCGTGCCGCCCAGCGCGGCGCAGAGCCCCGCCGCCGCCATCGCCGCCGCCGAGCCGACCTCGCCCTGGCAGCCGACCTCGGCGCCGGAGATCGAGGCGCGGGTCTTGATGAGGGAGCCGATCGCCCCCGCCGTCAGCAGGAACTCCCGCTCCCCCGCCTTCGTTGCGCCCTGGCAATGGTCGCGGTAATAGCGCAGCACCGCGGGGCAGACCCCCGCCGCGCCGTTGGTCGGCGAGGTGACGACCTTGCCGCCCGCGGCATTCTCCTCGTTCACCGCCATGGCGTAGACCGAGAGCCAGTCATTCGCCACATGCGGCTGCGCGATGTTGAGCCCGCGCTCCGCCAGCAACTGCTCATGGATGCGCTTCGCCCGCCGCTTCACCCGCAGCCCGCCCGGCAGTTCCCCCTCAACCGCGAGCCCGCGGTCGATGCAGGCGTTCATCGCCGCGATGAGATCGTCGAGCGCCCTGTCGAGGCTCCCGCTCCGCCCCGCCTCCTCGTTCGCCCGCATCATCGCGGCGATGGAGAGGCCGGAGGCCGCCGCCATCGCCAGCATCTCCGCCGCCGAGCGGAACGCGAAGGGCTTGGACGGGCCGGGGGCCGACGGCGCCGCGCCCCGCGCCAGCTCCCGCGCCGTCATCACGAAGCCGCCGCCGACCGAGTAATACGTCTCCTCCAGCGCGAGGTTCCCCGCCGCGTCATGGGCGAAGATCCGCAGGCCGTTCGCATGGCCGGGGAGGGCGGGGCCATAGTCGAACACGATGTCCCTCTCCGGGTCGAAGGCGAGCGGCCCGAGCGCGGGATGCTCGACGCGGCGGGACGCCTTCACCGCCGCCTCGATCCGCTCCGCCTCATCCGGGTCCACGTCGCGCGGGTTCTGCCCGGCGAGGCCGAGGAGCACGGCCCGGTCCGTCGCATGGCCGCGCCCGGTAAAGGCGAGCGAGCCGTGAAGGCTGCAGGAAAGCCGCGCCGGCGCCCCCGCGCCCGGCACCCGCTCGCGCCCTTCCGCCAGCGTTTCGAGAAACCGGTTCGCCGCCGTCATCGGCCCCATCGTGTGGGATGACGACGGGCCGAGCCCGACCTTGAAGATGTCGAATACCGAAAGGACCATGCGCGCCTCCGCCACACGCATAGGAGGCGAGACGCAGCGCGGGCGCAAGCGCGGCGGAGACCAATCTTCGGCGGATCGCGACATGTCGCGCAGAGACCGCCGACGGAGCCCGAACAACCAGTGGGCGAGTCAGTTTTTTCAGATTCCTGTTTACGCAACCTATTCGCTAATTTATGGTTAAGTTTGTGTGTATGCAGTCTGTGGCTGGCCCGCGAAGCGTTCCTCCAAGATCAGTGTTCCGATGTCGCGCGGCTGAGCGTCGTCCGTCTCCCCCATAATGGGTGCGAGCACTGTGGGAGCATGAACATGAGGTCAGTATTCTTCGCTGCAGCCTTCGCGGGGGCGAGCCTTCTCGCCTTTTCAGCGTCCGCTGTGCCGATCGGCGTGGCGAATGTCACGTTGATCGATACGTCAAAGCAGAACGCGGCCAATGACGCCAACGTCTACGCCGCCGGTTTCGCGGCGAACACGCCCATCGGAGCCATCTGGTCGCCGCTCGATCCGACCATCACGCCGCCGCCGAACACCCTTCCCCTCGTCTACAAGTCGCCGTTCGAGAACGCGACGATCACGCGCGACGGGGACAATGGCCCGACCTACTTCTCGGTAGGCGGCTCCATCGCCGGGGGCGAGGGCTCGACGTCGCCGACGACCTTGACCCTTGCCGAGGAGCGGCGTTCCCTCGCCATCCTCTGGGGCTCGATCGATTCCTACAACACGCTGGAATTCCTCGACGCCTCCAACACGCTGATCCAGGCGATAACCGGGACGGACGTGGTGAACGCCTTCGCGCTCACGGGCCTCGCGCCGAACTTCAACGACGTGGCTCTTCTCCACATCACCCTTCCGACGACCTTCAAGAGCCTCCGGTTCCTCTCCGAAGGCGAGACGGGGCAGGACATCGCGGCCTTCGAGTTCGCGCTCGCGCCGATTCCGCTGCCCGCGGCGGCGTGGATGCTGCTCACCGCGCTCGCGGGGCTCGGCTTCGTCGCAAGGCGGAAGAGGGCCGTAGCCTGAACCGCCTGCGGGCCCGCCTCCTTTCTTCCCTTGCCGGGAGGAGGCGGGCTTCGCTGGCGCGGACGCCCTCGGCGCGCTAAGTCCGGCTCGAAGGAGAGCCGATGGACTGGGAGCTGGGGTTGCGGTTGGGCGCTTTCTGCGTGGCATTCGGCGGAATGGCGTTCGCCGAAGCGCGCGCCCCATTGCGGGCTGCGCTCAGGGGCCGGCGCTGGATGACCAATCTCGGGCTTGTCGCTCTCGATTCGCTTCTCGTTCGCCTTGTCTTTCCCGCTGCGGCGGTCGGCGCGGCGCTTCATGCCGGGGCGCTCGGGTTCGGCCTTTTCAACACGCTCGGCTGGCCCTTCTGGCTCGAATGCCTTCTGGCCTTCATCATCCTCGATTTCGCGATCTGGGCGCAGCATGTCGCCGTCCACCACATTCCGCTCCTCTGGCGGCTGCACCAGGTGCATCACGCCGACGAGGCGATGGACGTGACGACGGGGCTCCGGTTCCACCCGCTCGAGATCCTGCTCTCGATGGCGCTGAAAATCGGCCTCGTCTATCTCCTCGGCGCCGCGGCGTTGGCGGTGCTCCTTTTCGAGATCGCGCTGAACGCGGCGGCGATCTGGTCCCACGCCAACATCACGCTCCCGCGAAGGGCGGATCGGCTCCTGCGTCTCGTGATCGTAACGCCGGACATGCACCGCAGCCATCACTCTATCGAGCGGAGCGAGCATGACACCAATTTCGGCTTCTTCCTCTCGGTCTGGGACCGTCTCTTCAAGGTCTGGACGGAGCAACCCGGGAAAGGGCAGGGCGGAGTCGAGATCGGGCTGAAACCCTGGCGGGATGGGCGCAGCGCCGGCTTCCTCTGGTCCATCGCCCTCCCGTTCCGGCGGCGCCCGTGAAGATTGAAGAGATCAGGAGCCGCGCAGCGCGGGACGGGCTGGCGCTGACGGGCTGGTTCGTGCCCGGCGCGGAAGACGGGGCGCCGGAGGGCGCACGGGCGCTGCTGCTCTTCGGCTATGGCGGCCCGGCGCTCTGGGCCGCCTTTCGGGCAAGTCCGGAAGCGGGGGACGGCGCACCCCATCCGCTCGACCGCTGGTCGCGCCGCGTGATCGGCGCGCTGGCGGAGGAGATCGGGGGAAAGGCGCTCTTCCCCTTCGAGGGGCCGCCCTATCATCCCTTCATCCGCTGGACTTACGCGGCGGAGCCGATCCACCGCTCCAAGCTCGGCATGGCCGTGCATGAAGAGCGGGGGCTATGGTCCGGCTGGCGCGGCGCCATCGCCCTGTTTCGGGAGTTGAGCCTGCCCCCGGTCATTCGAGGCGCGGCGCCCTGCGAAGGCTGCCGCATGCCCTGCCGCGCCGCGTGCCCCGTCTCGGCCTTCACGGATGCGGGCTATGACGCGGCGCGCTGCCGGGCGCATATCTCCTCGCCCGCCGGAGCCGAATGCCGCGCCCGCGGATGCCTCGCCCGCCGCGCCTGCCCGGTCGGCGCCGCCTTCGCGCAGTCGGACGAACAGGCCGCCTTCCATCTCGAAGCCTTCAGGATCGCCTGATGACCCTCCGCCTCATCCTCCTCCGCCATGCGAAGTCGGACTGGCATGCCGGCCTTTCCGACCATGACCGCCCGCTGAACCGCCGCGGCCGCCTCGCCGCGCCGCTGATGGGCGCCTGGTTGCGGGAGGAAGGGCTGACGCCCGCGCTCGCCCTCGTCTCCTCCGCCGCGCGGACGCAGGAGACGTGGGAGCGCCTCGGCCTCGCCGCCCCGAAGGAGACGCGGCCGGCGCTCTACGAGGCGGAGGCGGAGACGATCATGGAGGAGATCACCCTGACGGAGGGCGCGCCCTCCCCGCTTCTCCTGGTCGGGCACAATCCCGGAATCGGGGAGGCGGCGAACCTGCTGCTGGCCGACGGCGTGATCGGCGACTTCCCGACCGCGCAGGCGGCCGTCATCGGCTTCGAGGCAGGCGCCTGGGCGGATCTCCGGCCCGGCGCCGGCCGCCTCCTCGCGCTGGCGCAGCCGAAGGCGTTAGTTTAGCGCGATCTGCGTCAACTAAAATATATGAAAGTATCTCACTCACCGCTATTGCCGAAATCCAGTTCCTGTTCCACTTTAGTCTCAAATGGCTCTGATGCCTCGATCCAAACACTGAAGTCATCCACAAAACGATCTACCACTTTCTTATGTAGTGCGGCTATTCGTTCGTGTCTTGGATAAGGGGTTATTGCCAAATTTTTCGGGTCACAATTGCGCGCCATGGTTTCAAACAAAAAATGCCGCGATGCCTCATCAAGAGCATTGGCATCATCCAAATGCATTCTCACATTTTCAACCCAATTTTCAGAGAATCTTGCAGACAGAAGTATGGAATACATTAATACGATGTCAGATCTTTGGATTTTCTCACACGCTTCAATGTATAAGCGAAGTCTATGGATATCTTCCTCGTCCGGCTCAACGGAGCCAAATACAACCATAGAATAGTGTTGAACCAAGCAAAAAACACACTGAGGACTGGAAAGTAAGACCGATTGATAAAGGCGTTCAATTTCACTAACCTCGTGACGAAGATCAGCACGAAAAAATGCGACTACAATTTTATTTAGCGCTGTAACGAACTGTGTTTTTGAATGAGTTTCATGTCTGCCAGATAGGCTACGGAGGATTTCCACAGCTTCATCTCGCTCAGCATTCGTAAAAGAGTCTTTCCCATCAATTATATTAGCAAGATCATTTAGCTTTGTGATTTCAAAGCGAAGATTAAGTTCTTCATAGCGAGATAAAATAACGGAATTTCTAATATCTAGTTCACGCCTTACAACCTGTTCAACAGAAGATTTAATAATTCCGTCTACGAATGCCGAATTCGATAAGCGCTCTGATATAGAAGTAGTCACGTTCTCTTTGGTTTCAGTCTTAAGTTCTCTAAGGGAGCCGTATACGAAGAAGCCAATCACAATAAGCAAGACAGTTACGATCGAAGAAAACGATCCAATGATGAGATTAACTCTCTCGAGTGCTTCAGCGGTAACTTGAGAAATCACCTGCTCCGTAGATATCGAAACAACTTCACTAGCCTTCGATTTAGAGACTACAAGAAGATTTAGAGCGGCCGCGAGAGAAATTGATCGCATTATTAAATCCTACGTGTCAGACGTTTGTCACAGCTAGCCATTAATTGTACTTGGATTGGGCTTGGCGTCAATGCCCGAGGATCTGGCTGAGGAACAGCTGCGTCCGCGGGCTCTTCGGGTTGGTGAAGAACTCCTTCGGCTCGTTCTGCTCGACGATCTGCCCGGCGTCCATGAAGATCACGCGGTTCGCCACGGCCTGGGCGAAACCCATCTCGTGCGTCACGCAGATCATCGTCATCCCCTCCTCGGCGAGCTCGATCATCGTGTCGAGCACTTCCTTGATCATCTCGGGGTCGAGCGCGGAGGTCGGCTCGTCGAAAAGCATGATCCGCGGCTTCATGCAGAGCGAGCGGGCGATGGCGACGCGCTGCTGCTGCCCGCCGGAAAGCTGGCCGGGATATTTGTGCGCCTGCTCGGGGATCTTCACCTTGCGGAGGAAGTGCATCGCCGTCTCCTCCGCCTCCTTCTTCGGCGTCTTGCGCACCCAGATGGGGGCGAGCGTGCAATTCTCCAGGATCGTGAGATGCGGGAAGAGGTTGAAGTGCTGGAACACCATGCCGACCTCGGCGCGCACCTTGTCGAGGTTCTTGAGGTCGGAGTTCAGCTCCGTCCCGTCCACGATGATCTCGCCGGCCTGATGCTCTTCTAGCCGGTTCACGCAGCGGATGAGCGTGGACTTGCCGGAGCCCGAAGGCCCGCAGACGACGATCCGCTCCCCGCGATAGACGGTGAGGTTGATGTCCCGCAGCACGTGGAAGTCCCCGTACCACTTGTTCATCTTGCGGATATCGATCGCCACCTCGTCCGAGATCTTCATCTGGCTCCGGTCGATCTCGCGTTCGGTCATATGGGCGGGTTCGGCCATGACGGGCTCCTATCGATGGTCGGTCCGGAGCTTCCGCTCCAGATATTGCGAGTAGCGGGACATGCCGTAGCAGAAGATGAAGAAGAAGAGGGCGATGAAGCCGTAGAGCTCCCACACGATCCCGTTCCACGCCTGGTCCGCACGGATGGCGGAAGAAAGGCCGAGCGGGTCGAGGAGGCCGATCACGATCACCAGCGTCGTGTCCTTGAAGAGGCCGATGAAGGATGAGACGATGTTGGGGATCGAGATCTTCAGCGCCTGCGGCAGGATGATGAACCGCATCGACTGCCAGTAGGTGAGCCCCATCGCATCCGCCGCCTCGTACTGCCCCTTCGGGAGCGCCGCGATGCCGCCGCGGATCACCTCCGCCATGTAGGCGGAGGCGAACAGCGTCACCATGATGCAGACGCGGAGGATCAGGTCGAAATTCGAGCCCGGCGGCATGAAGTAGTTGAGCAGCGTCGAAGCGACGAAGAGCAGCGTGATGAGCGGCACGCCCCGCATCGTCTCGATAAAGCCGACCGAGATCGCCTTGACGATCAGCAGCTTGGACTGGCGGCCGAGCGCCAGCGCAATGCCGAGCGGCAACGACCCCACGATGCCGACGAGCCCGATGATGAGCGAAAGCATGAAGCCGCCGAGCCGGTTGGAGGCGACCTCCTCCAGCGCGAGCGGGGCGATGGAGATCAGCGCGCCTGTGACCGGGCCGAGGAAGAAGAGAAGCCAGATCGCCACGCCGGCCACCGCGGCGACGATCGTCGCCAGCGGCCCGAAATCTTCCCCCACGATCTTCGTGATCGCGCCGCCGCCCTTCGCGGCGATGAGCCAGCCGACGGCGGGCGCGGCCAGCACCGCCACCGGGCCCCAGATCGAACCGCCCCAGATCAGCCAGTAGCAGATGAAGGGCGAAAGCGCTGAGAGGATCAGAAGCTTCCGCGGAGCCGAGGGGAAGAGCACGGGCCAGAGCGAGACGACGACGACGATGAAGGCGAGCGTCGGCCGCCAGTAATGCTCCGGCGGATAGAAGCCGAAGATGAACTGGTAGAACCGCTCGTTGATGACGGCGAAACAGGCGCCCGACGCCTCCGCCCGGCAGCCCCGGAGAGACATATCCGCCGGGGCCCAGGAACTGTCGATCAGCCAGGGCAGGATTTCGTAGGCGAGAAGGGCGACGAAGGCGAGCGACGCCAGCGTCAGGATCGTGTTCACCGGGCCGGGGAAGAGGTTGTCCTTCACCCATTTCACGGGTCCGACCGCCGTGGAGGGCGGTGGCGAGGCGGGGATCTGACCGTCCGCCACAAAGGCGACGGGAGCCTTGCGCGCGAAGGCGGTTTCGGCGTGCGTCTCGCTCATCTCACCGCTCCCTCAGCTTGATGCGTTCGTTGTAGAGGTTCATCACGAAGCTGATGGTGAGCGAGATCACGAGATAGAAGCCCATCAGGAGCAGCAGCGTCTCCATCTCCCGCCCGGTCTGGTTCAGCGTGATGCCGCCGAGCGTCCCCGTCGCGTCCATGTAGCCGACGGCGATGGCGAGCGAGGTGTTCTTCGTCAGGTTGAGATATTGCGAGATCAGCGGCGGCACGATCACCCGCAGCGCCTGCGGCAGGATCACGAGGTTCATGGTCTGAGAAGGGCGGATGCCGAGCGCGAATGCGGCCTCGGTCTGCCCTTTCGAGACGGCGAGGATTCCGGCGCGTACGCTCTCCGCGATGAAGGCGCCGGTGTAGAGCGAAAGCGCGATCCAGAGGCCGAGGAAACTGTCCCGTACATAGGTGCCGCCGGCGAAGTTGAAGCCTTTCAGTTCCGGATAGCCGAGGTGGAACCCGGTGGCGACGAGAAAGGCGATCAGCGGCAGAAGCACGGCGGAGAGGCGAAACCAGAGCACGTTCGGGCGCACGCCGGTCGCGGCCTGCTTCGCGTCCGCCGCACGGCCGATCCGCCCCGAGGCGTAGAAGCCACCGACAAGCAGCGCGACGACCGCGAGGAAATCGAGAGAGACCTTGAAGAGCCCCAGATCGACGTCTCCGAGGCCGCGGGAGAACAGCGGCTCGGGGAAATAGGCGCCGCGGTTGGTGAGAACGATGGCCCCGGTCTCCACATCGCGGAAATCGCGCGGAGCGGGCAGGCTCTCGTTCACCACGGCGACGACGATGATGATCCAGATCAGCAGGGGAACGTTGCGAAACGCCTCGACATAGACGGACATCAGCTTCGCGACGATCCAGTTCTTCGAGAGCCGGGCGACTCCGGCCAGCACGCCGAGGACCGTCGCCGTCGCGCAGCCGACCACCGCGAGAACGAGCGTGTTGAGGATGCCGAGCACCGCCGCGCGGCCATGCGTCGACTGGGAGGAATATTCCAGCAGCCGCTGGTTCACGTCATAGCCTGCGGTGTTCCACAGGAACGAGAAGTTGAAGTCCTTCCCGAGCGCGGCGAGGTTCTGCGCCGCGTTGCTGATGAGCCAGCCGACGCCCAGCATGAAGGCGAAGAGCGCGACGACCTGGATCGTCGTCGAGCGGTATCGCGTGTCGTAGATGAGCTGGGAAAGGCGGAACCCTTCCGCCGCCGGCGGACCGCTTGTTACCGTCATCTGCACCCCCTGTCAGGGCTTGAACGCTTTGGTTCTTTTCGTTGCGCGCCGGGCGGGCGGGCCGCCCGGCGCAATCCCGTGAGCCGTCAGGCCGCGATCAGCGGAACGGCGGGGCGTAGAGCAGGCCGCCCTGGGTCCACTGCGCGTTCAGGCCGCGCTCCAGCCCGATCGCGGTGTTCGGGCCGAGGAAGGCGTCGAAGATCTCGCCGTAATTGCCTTCCGACTTGATCGCCCGGTAGGCGAACTCGCTGTCGAGCCCGATCATCGCGCCGAGATCGCCCTCGACGCCGAGCAGGCGGCGGACTTCCGGGTTGTTGGAATTCGCCTTCATGTCGTCGACATTCGCCTTCGTCACCCCGTATTCCTCGGCGGCGATCAGGGCGTTCAGCGTCCACATCGCGACGTCGCCCCACTGGTTGTCGCCATGGCGGACGACCGGGCCCAGCGGCTCCTTGGAGATGATCTCCGGCAGGATGATGTGGTCGGCCGGCGTCTCGAACGTGGCGCGGGTGGCGGCGAGGCCGGAGGCGTCCGTCGTGTAGGCGTCGCAGGCGTTCGCGAGATACTTCTGCTGCGCCTCCGCGTTCGTCTCGATCGGCACCGGCTCGTAGGTCATGTTGTTGGCGCGGAAGAAGTCCGCGAGGTTGAGCTCGGTCGTCGTCCCGGTCTGGATGCAGACGGTCGCGCCGTCCAGTTCCTTGGCGGAGGAGACGCCGAGGGACTTCGGCACCATGAAGCCCTGGCCGTCATAATAGTTCACGCCGACGAAGTCGAAGCCGAGGTCGGTGTCGCGGCTGAAGGTCCAGGTCGTGTTGCGGGCGAGGATATCGACCTCGCCGGAGGCGAGGGCGGTGAAGCGCGTCTTGCCCGTGGTCGGAACGTAGGTGACCTTCTCCGCATCGCCGAGCACAGCGGCCGCGAGCGCGCGGCAGACGGAGACGTCGAAGCCCTCCCACTTGCCGGCCGCGTCCGGGTTGGAGAAGCCGGCGAGGCCGGTGGAGACGCCGCACTTGATCGTGCCGGCGGCTTTCACATCGTCGAGCGTGGCGGCGGAGGCGGCGGAGGCGGCGAGCCCCGCAACGGCCATCGCGCCGAGAATATAGGTGGATTTCATCTTTTCAGACCTCTTCCCTGGTGGGCGGCCCCTTTGCGGGGCGCGTTGCGCCAGCCCGGCCAGCGCACAGGCGCTGATCGGGCTGATGACTAGGAGTGATGCATTGCAGGAGCGCCCCGTCAAGGCTTGGCGCCTCCGAATCCGGCGCCGCCGCAGCGTCAGGGGGCGCTTTGTCGGAAATGGGCGCAAATGCCGAACGAACGGGCGCCCGGCGTCACAACTCGAGGATGAGGCAGGTTGTCGTTCCGGTTGCGTAGAGCTTGCCGTCCTCGCCGATCATGCGCCCCTCCGCCGTCGCCGTGCGGCGGCCGACATGGACGGCCCGGCCCTCGGCTCGGATCAGGCCGCTCTTCGTCGTCGCGGCGCGGAGGATGTTGATCTTGTATTCGAGCGTCGTGTAGCCGCGGCCCTTCGGCAGCATGGTCTGCACCGCGCAGGCCATGCAGCTGTCCAGCAGCGTGCCGAACCAGCCGCCATGGACCGAGCCGATCGGATTGTAGGCGGAGAATTCGGGCCGCCCGCCGAAGACGACGCGCCCCTCCTCGACCTCCAGAAGGTCGTAGTTCAGCGTTCCTGCGATGGGCGCGCCCGGCAGCCGCCCGTCCCGGATCGCCTGCATGAACTCGAGCCCGGACATGGAGCCGATGACCTCCGGCCCCGGCATCTCGCTCATGTCCTTCGCCACGCGCCGCATCGCTTCTCTCCCTGTTTCGTTCGGGGAAGGTGTCGCGCCGCGCGCGACGCCGCAAGCGCCCTGTCAGCGCGACGCAACGTCACCCGGAGGCCGCCTCCGCCCGCTTGAATCCGCCTGCGCGGTCGCCCATGCTGCGCCCGCGACCAGAACCGCCGGGGGGCTCATGCGTTCCATCCTCTTCGCCGCAGCTTCGCTTGCTGGCGCGCTCGTCTTTGGGGCCGCCGCGGCGCAGGACATCGCCTGCGGCGGGTCCTATACCGTCGTCCGCGGCGACACGCTGCAGGTCATCACGAACCGCGCCTATGGGCCGGGCAAGTCCTACCAGCTGCTCTACAGCGCGAACCGCGCGACGATCGGGCGCGATCCAGGCCTCATCGAGGTCGGGATGCAGCTCGCCATTCCCTGCCTCGACGGGGGAACCGTCTCCGCAGCGCCCACGGCGACGGTGACCCTGGAGGCGCAGACCACCGGCGCCCCGCCTATGCCGAATCGCGCCGCCCTCCGCGCCATGACGGGGACAGACTGGGCGCCCTTTACCGACCACACGCAGGAACAGGGGGGCATGATCACGGAGATCCTGAACGTCGCCCTCTCCCGCGTCATGGCCGAGGAGGACTACAAGATCGACACGATCAAGGACTGGACGGCCCATCTCGTGCCGCTCCTTTCCGACGTCGCCTATGACGTGTCCATCGCGTGGTTCAAGCCGAACTGCGACCTGATCGAGAAGCTGGGGGAGGATGCGCAGTTCCGCTGCCGCAGCCTCTACTGGTCAGACCCGCTCTTCGAAATGATCACCGGTTATTATGTCCGGGCCGACGACCCGGCGAAGCCGCGGACCCATGCCGCCCTCATGGGCAAGCGCATCTGCCGGCCCGAGGCCTACGCCACCTACATGCTCGAGGAATTCGACCTGAAAGAGCCGGCGATCACCCTCGTCCGCCCGACGCTGTTCAAGGATTGCTTCGAGGGGCTGATGGCCGGCGAGGTCGACGTCATCCTCGTTGCTACCACCGTGGCGGACAACATGTCCGCCTCGCTCGGTCTTCAGGGGAAGATCGAGGAAATCCCCGAACTCGCCTATGTGACGACGATGCACGCCGTCTCCTCGATCAACAACCCGAGGAAGGAGGAGCAGATCGCCTTCATCAACGAGGGGCTTCGCCAGATCCGGGAAGACGGGACGTGGTTCGAGATCGTCCAGCGCCACCTCATCGCCCATGCGGCGAAGACGACCGGCGGCTGAACCGCCCGCCGCATCGCGTCAGTAGTAGGTGAGCTTCGTCGCCTTCCCGCGGAACACCGTGTAGGCGATGATCGTGTAGCCGATGATCGCCGGCAACACGAAGAGCGCGCCGACGAGGATGATCGCGAGGCTCTCCGGCGCGCTCGCCGCCTCGTAGATCGTCAGCTTCTCCGGCACCACATAGGGATAGAAGGAATAGGCGAGCCCGCCGAAGGCAAGGATGAAGAGGAGCGCGGCGAGCGCGAAGGGCGCCCATGCCCAGTCGTCGTTCCGCATCGGCATCCTGTCCAGCATCCGCCAGAGCGCGAAGGCCGCCGCGCCCGCCGCGAGAGGCAGCGGCGAGAGGAGCAGGATCTCCGGAAACGCGAACCACTTCTCGAAGATGCGGGGGGAGACGAGCGGCGTCGCGAGGCTGATGAGACCGAACCCGCCGATCATCGCGAAAAGCCCGGTCCGCGCCCAGCGCACCGCCCGGTATTGCAGGTCGCCCTCCGTCTTGAGGATCAGCCAGCACGCCCCGATGAAGCCATAGGCCGCCGTCAGCGCGAAGGCGGCGACGACGGCGAAGCCTAGCGTCGCCCAGGTCCGCTCCAGCCCCATGATGTAGAGCCCGAGCATGTAGCCCTGCGACAGCGAGGCGCCGAGCGAGCCGACGAAGAAGATCCGGTTCCAGAGCCGGTGCAGCCGCCCCGTCGTCTTCGCCCGGAACTCGAAGGCGACGCCGCGGAGTATCAGCGCGATGAGCAGGAGCGCGCAGGGCAGATAGAGCGCCGTCAGGATCTGCCCGTGCGCCGCCGGGAAGGCGACGAGGAGAAGCCCTACGGCGAGAACGAGCCACGTCTCGTTCGCATCCCAGAACGGGCCGATGGAGGAGATCATCCGGTCCTTGTCCGCATCGCCCACGAAGGGCGTGAGCACGCCGACGCCAAGGTCGAACCCGTCCAGCACGACATAGATCAGGATCGAAAGGCCCATCAGCCCGGCGAAGACGAGCGGGAGCCAGATTTCCGGGGGGCCGAAAAGGTCCATCATCGCCTCACTCCGCCGCGACGGCGACCGGCGCCGCGCCCGAGCGCACGAGTTCCGGCGCAAGCTCGCCCCGCGCCGCCCGATGAGCGAGGACGAAGAGCATCGTCACATAGGCGAGGATGAGCGCGACATAGACGACGAGGTACATGACGAGCGTGGAAAGCACCATGCCCGCCGGCACGTCCGCCACCGCCTCCTTCACCGTCACGACGCCCTGCACGAGCCATGGCTGCCGGCCGATCTCGGTCGTGTACCAGCCCGCAAGCGTCGCCACCCAGCCGGAAAAGGCCATCGGCACGAAGGCGCGCAGGAGCCAGGGGTTGAGCCCCGCCGCCGTCCGCCGCCGCCACATCAGGAACGCTGCGCCCCATGAGAGGGCGAGCATCGCGAAGCCCGTCGCCACCATCACGCGGAAAGACCAGAAGACGGGCGCGACCGGCGGGTGCATCACCGTCCCGTCCTCCGCCACGAAGTCGTTCAGCCCCTGAACCTCGCCATCCAGCGAATGCTTGAGGATCAGGCTCGCGCCGTTCGGGATCGCGATCTCGAAGTCGTTCCGCCGCTCCTCCTGGTTGGGGATCGCGAAGAGCACGAGGTCGGCCGGGCCCGTCTCCCAGTGGCCCTCCATCGCCGCGACCTTCTGCGGCTGGTGCTCGAGCGTGTTGAGCCCGTGCATGTCCCCCGCGAGGATCTGCGCCGGGATCAGCGCGGCCGCGACCCAGACGGACCAGCGGAACGTCGTCCGCGGCTCGCGCGAGGGGTCGCCGATCAGCATCCGGAAGGCGGAGAGACCGGCGATCAGGAAGGCGCAGGTAAGCCCGCTCGCCAGCAGCATGTGCGTCAGGCGGTAGGGCATGGAGGGGTTGAAGATGATCTCCAGCCAGTTCGTCGCATGCGCCACGCCGTCCCGCATCTCAAAGCCGGCGGGCGTATGCATCCAGGAATTGAGCACGAGGATCCAGAAGGCGCTCATCGTCGTCCCGAAGGCGACGAGGAAGGTGGCGAGCGTATGCAGCCATCCCGGCACCTTGTTCCAGCCGAAGAGCATGATCCCGAGGAACACAGCCTCTAGGAAGAAGGCCGTCATCACCTCATAGGCCAGCAGCGGCCCCGCGATGTTGCCGACGCGCTCCATGAAGCCCGGCCAGTTGGTGCCGAACTGGAACGACATGGTGATGCCGGAGACGACGCCGAGCGCGAAGGAAAGCGCGAAGACCTTCACCCAGAAGCGGTAGGCCGCCATCCAGGCCTCGTCCCCCGTCCGGTTGTAGAGCAGCTTGAAGGAGAGCAGCATCCAGCCCATCGCGATCGTGATGGTCGGAAAGAGAATATGGAACGAGATGTTCGCGCCGAACTGGATGCGCGAGAGGATCAGGGCGTCCATCATGGGCTCCGTGCCGCTAGACTGCTTCGTAACAGAAAATAGGCCGGAACGCATGAACGGGGAGGAACGCCCTGTCGCATGCGTCAGCATGGCGCTGACGATAGGTAAGGGAGAAAAGGCGCCCGGCCGGTGTGGAGGGGGGCCTTCCCGGCCGGGCGAGCGGCGGAGAACCGCCGCTTGCTCCTTCAACGCGCGACCCGCCGATTCCGTTGCTTAGAGGACACGCAAAAAGATCATCAGCGCCGCAAGCCCGGC
>JAUIDE010000177.1 GCA_030429105.1 Alphaproteobacteria bacterium | reverse complement strand
CGACACCGATAGGGCCGGGTGACGCCCCGCGCGAAAAGCTCGAGGGCGGCAAGCGATTCGTGATGCATACCGAGTTTGCGCCCGCCGGGGACCAGCCGGGATAGGCGGCGTCGAGCCGCCCTCCGTCGAACCGGGACTGCAGAAGCGGCCCGGGCGCATACATGTCCACAAGCATGCCTCGAACCCGGCTCACGCCGATACGATCCATCTCGGCGCAAAGATCATGGAGGCTCTTGCCGGGCATTCCGTCGAAGACGACATGTTCGTCCGCATCGGCGTAAAGATACCATACCTTTTCCGAGCGACCGGCCAGCGTTATCAAGAGATGAATCCAACCCTGCTTCTGCGGCCACTGAAACGGCGCATCCAGATGTAATACATCGGCGTCAGGCTGGTCGAGAAGGAACTCCAACGTGCCGTCCGAGGACCCGTTGTCAAGAATACTGAAGCGTTCGACGCCAGCCTCGCGGTAGTGACGGAAGAAGTCAGGCAGCCTGTCCCGCTCGTTTCTGACCACAGAAATGACGACCGGGAATGGGTGCGAGACCTGACGGCGCAAAGAAGAAAGTCGTTTCGGTTGCGCCGACAAATAGGCGGTCTTGACCACTTTGACGTAGTCCGGAGAGCCATCGTTCAATAAATCGTCGAACATGAGGCTGGCCTCCAACACCTTGCAAGCGACGGATATCGGACACGTTACTGGCGTGTCAACCTTAGGTTCGCTCGAAGCTGTGTTGCCGAGACCTTCTCAGCGCCGCCTCCGACCGGCCGGCCTGATGATCGCCGCCCGCCCTCGCGTGCGGCGGAGCGCGGCTTCCCGCCGCCGGGTCGCTGTTGACGCTTGGCTGGGAGGCGCAGGGGCGATAAGCTCATCAGTGGGCGCTCATCGCAGGGTGCCGGAGCAAGAGACGACATGCGGCTGACCTGCCCGTCCTGCGCGGCGGAATACGAGATTGACGCGGGGGCGATCGGCCGGGCCGGCCGCATGGTACGCTGCGCGGCATGCGCCGCCGAATGGTTCCAGCCGCCCGCCGCGCCGGGCATGGAGGCGGCGGCCGACGCGCTCGAGGAAGCCGCGCGGAAGGCGCGCGAGGCGCGGGAGACGGTGCTGCCGCCCGAGCCGCGTCGCGCGCCGGTTGAGACGCCCCGCTTCGAGCCGGATGAGGACGACGCCGTTTATGTCGACGCCGACCCGCCGCGGGCGCGCCCCGACCCGGTGGTGATCGAGCCGCCGCGCGCCCGGCGCGAGGCGCCCGATCCGGCCGCGCTCGCCGCCACACTCCGCGCGGAGCCGGACGGGCCGCGGGCGGGCGGCGCCTTTCTCGCCGGCTTCGCGACGGTGACCTTCCTCGCGCTTGTCCTCGCCGCAGTCTATGTGAAGGCGCCCGAGATCGCGGAGATCGCGCCCGCCGCGAAGGCTCCGCTCACCGCCTACGCCGCGATGGTGGACGAGGGGCGCGTCGCCGTCGCCGCGCTCGCCGAAAGGCTCCGCTGACGGCGCGGGGGCGCCCCTTGCCCCCGCCCGCGACTGGCGCTAAAGACCGCCGCATCGACAGAGCGTCGCTTCGCGGAGAGGTGCCGGAGTGGTCGAACGGGGCGGTCTCGAAAACCGTTGTGGGGGCGACCCCACCCAGGGTTCGAATCCCTGTCTCTCCGCCACTTGCCCCAGCGAAAGCGTTCTCCCGATCCGGCTGGGGCCGGATTTTCTCGTTATTTTCGAGGGTTATGCGGGTGGGGCTTAGCACCGGCCCCTGCGCCATTAGGCGCCGAAGTGGTTTCTCGGAGCCAATGTTCTCAGTACCTCTCGACAGCGCGGGTTCGGCGCAGAGCCTATAGTCGTCTGAAATTAACTTGCTTTCCAGACTGACTACCTGAGAGACCTGTGCGCGGTTCGCCATTCTGATATCGGTTTTTCGTTGTTCGTGCCTTACTCTGTGTAGGACACGAGAAGAGTTTCGGATGGCGCATCGTCAGATCGGTCAGGAGGAGATGTTCTCGGACGAGGGCTCGATGAGGTCTCCGGACGGGTTGGATGCGGGGATCGACTGGAGCCGGATCGAGGCGCGGCTCGCGGGAGCCTGCGCCGGGCGTCTCGGTCACCCGCGCACAGATCCCATCTGCCAGTTCGCCGATCCCGCGGAAGGAGCACCGCGCGCGTTCGGGTCTCAGGAGCCCGGCCCGGATCGCATGGCGCTCCGACGCCAGCCGTCTGCAGTCCGCCCGAAATGGGCGCCCACCCGGTTGTAGAGAAGCGCCCCTTCGTTCTAGCGGGGAGACTCGCTTCCGGGAGAGGGGGAGGGCCTCGCATGAGACGTCTTGGATTCGCCGCGCTGACAGTCGCGATCATGAGCGGCGGCGCGTTCGCGCAGGACGACGACGACGAGGAGGCCGCCTTCGACGAGGCGCTCCGCAATTTCGGCGTTACGGCCGGAGAGGCCTGGGGTTGCTCTGCAGAGGAGGCGCGCAGCGAAGTCGAGCAGAACGTCCTTCGCGCCCATGCCGGCGTCGTCCGTCTCTTCGGGCTCGATCGGGGCTTCGCATTCGCAGCCGCATTCGGCGCCGGGGCCGCCGTCCCGATTGCGCCGGAGGACTGCCCGGCGCAGATCGCGGCCTTCGAGGACGGGCTCGCCGCCGCCCGAATGCCGGAATGATCCGCTTTGTCCGCCGCGCGGCGTTCCTGCTGGCGCTCGGCCTCGCCGCCAGTCTCTCGGCGCCGCCGCAGATGGCTGACGCGCAGAGGTCGGGAGCCCATTCCCTGGGCCGCGGGGCGCTCGGCGCCTCGGCGGGCAACCGGGCCGCGATGCGCGCCGGCATCGCCGCCGCGCATGAAAGAAGGCTCAACCGGCCCCATCGCCCAGGCGCAAGGCCGCCGGGGATTCACGGCAGAGGCTGGCGCGGAAACCATCAGATCCGCCGAGAGATCAGAAGGGAGATCCGGCGCGAGATCCGCCGCCGCTATGTCGGCCGGATGGTCGCCGGGGTCGTGCTCGGCGCGATCGTCCAGTCGCAGGCCGGCCGGCCGCCGCCGCCGCCACCGGGCGCCGAACTCTGCTGGTACTGGTCCGACGCCTATCGCACGCGGGGTTTCTGGTACTATTGCGAC
>JAUIDE010000096.1 GCA_030429105.1 Alphaproteobacteria bacterium | reverse complement strand
CGGCATGGTCGAAGGGCGCCTCCGGCTCCGGCGCCGGCGCGCCCGGCTCGGGCGGCGCCTCGGCGGAGAGGGGGGCGGGCGCGGGCGCCGCCATCCCGTTCGCCTCCGCGATGCGGCGGGTGAGGGTGGTGAACTCCATGAGGCGGAGGAAGCCCATCAGCGGCCCCTCCTCCGGTTCGCGGCGAGCGAGCTCCTCATAGGGCGGCAGGCCCTTCGCGTCGTCGTCCAGCGTCACCAGCCTCTTCGAGATGCGGACCTGCTCGGCATGGGTCAGCAGCGTCTCCCGCCGCTTGGGCTGCTTTATCTCTTCAGCGCGGGCGAGGAGCGTCTCCACATCGCCGTATTCCGCGATGAGCTGCGCCGCCGTCTTGACGCCGATGCCGGGGGCGCCCGGCACGTTGTCCACGCTGTCGCCCGCCAGCGCCTGCACGTCCACCACCTTCTCCGGGGGCACGCCGAACTTCTCGATCACCCCGTCCCGGTCGATCACCTCGTCGGGCTTGCCCGCGAGGCCGGGCTTGAGGAGCCGGATGCGCGGCGCGACGAGCTGCATCAGGTCTTTGTCGGAGGAGACGATGGTGACGTCCGCGCCCGCCGCCGCGGCCTGCCGGGCGTAGGTCGCTATCACGTCGTCCGCCTCGTAGCCCTCGATCTCGATGCAGGGGAGGTTGAAGGCGCGCGTCGCCTCCCGGATCATGCCGAATTGCGGCCGAAGGTCTTCCGGCGGCTCGGGGCGGTGGGCCTTGTATTCGGGGTAGAACTCGTTGCGGAAGCTCTTGGAGGAATAGTCGAAGATCACGGCCAGATGCGTCGGCGCCTCTTCCCCCTTCAATCCCTCCAGCATCTTGTGGAGCATGTTGCAGAAGCCGGAAACGGCGCCGACCGGCGCGCCGTCCGACTTCCGCGTGAGCGGCGGAAGGGCGTGATAGGCGCGGAAGATGAAGCCCGACCCGTCCACGAGATAGAGGTGATCGTCTTTCGTGGGCGGCATGGGGGGCTCCTTCAGGCTCGGCGGAGCATCGCCGAAGCGGCGGGATGGCTCAAGCGCCGAACACCCGCCAGGCCAGAACGGCCCGCGCCGCGCAGGTGACAAGGCAGAGCGCGCCGAAGGCCCAGGCGAGCGGGGCGAACCATGCCGGCAGGAGGCAGAGGAGGATGAAGAAGGCGATCGTCTCGCCCCCTTCCAGCAATCCGGCGGAATAGTAGAGCGTCTTCACCCCCTGCGCCTTGGTCTCCATCCCCCGCTTCTCCGCCAGCACGGCGAAGGCGAGGAAGCTCGCGCCGTTGGCGTAGAAGGCGGCGAGGAGGAAGGCCCCCGCCGCGCCGTTCGCCTCCACATCCGCCAGCACGAAGGCGAGCGGAACCGCGCCGTAGACGATGAAATCCGAGAGGATGTCGAGAAAGCCCCCGAACGGGGTCGGCGCCGATGCGCGCGCGATGGCGCCGTCGAGCCCGTCCGCCACGCGGCCGAGGAGGAGCGGCGCGAGGGCGAGCGCAGGCTCCCCGAGCGCGATCAGGAGCGCGGCGAGAAGGCCGAGGCCGAGCCCCGCCAGCGTCGCCCCATTCGCGCCGACGCCCCATGAGGCGAGGCGCTTGCCCGCCCGGTTCAGCGGCGGGTCGATCAGGCGGCGGAGCGCGGCGTCGAACATCGTCGCGATATGCGGCGCGGCGCGCGCTGCGGCAAGGGCGCCGCTACTCGCCTGAGTGGCGCACACAAGGGTTTGACTCGCGCCTCGCGCGCGTCAACACTTTGTGACAATCGGGCCGACGAGAGGCCCGTGCGCGGCGCCGGCCCGGCGTTCCGCGCCAAACAGGAAGGGGAACACCTCCATGACAGCCACGCTTGTCGTCGGTATCGACGGCGGGGGAACCGGCAACCGCGCCCTCGCCCATGCCCGCAAACTCGCAAAACTGATCGGAGACTGCGAGATCGTCGTCGCCTTCGTGATCGAATGGTCGCCATTCAGCTTTCATTCGGCGGAGGAGAACGCGATCCGCCACAAGCGGCGGGAGGAGGAGATCTCCGCCGCCACGGCGCGGATCGTCGAGCCCGCGCTCGCGACGCTGCGGGAAGCCGGGTTCGCCGCGCGCGGCGTCGTCCGCCACGGCAACGTCGCCGATTGCCTGAACGACATCGCGGTGGAGGAAGGGGCGGACCAGATCGTCGTCGCCCGCTCCTCCGATGGCGGCTTCGCCGCGCGCGTTTTCGGCTCCGTCACCGCGAGCCTGGTGATGACGGCCGCCGTTCCCGTCACCGTCGTCGGCTGAGGAGAGAGCCATGAGACAGTTCCTTGTCGCCGCGCTCGCGGCGCTCTTCGCCCTTCCGGCCCGCGCGCAGGAGGGCGGAATCGACGCCGCCGTGAACGAGGCCTTCGCCTCCGCGACCGGATGGTTCGTCAACTTCATCTTCGCGCCGATCCCTGGCACGTCCTTCGCGTGGATCGTCGCCTGGCTCGTGATCGGCGCCTCGGTCTTCACGATCTACTTCGGTTTCGTCCAGTTCCGCGTCATCGGCCATTCGCTCGCGCTCGTTTCCGGCAAGTATTCCGATCCGAAGGACGCCGGCGAAGTCAGTCACTTTCAGGCGTTGGCGACCGCGCTTTCCGGCACTGTCGGGCTCGGCAACATCGCGGGAGTCGCCGTCGCCGTCTCCATCGGCGGGGCGGGGGCGACGTTCTGGATGATCCTCGCCGGGCTCCTCGGCATGGCCTCCAAGTTCACGGAATGCACGCTCGGCGTGAAATACCGGAACGAGTATCCGGACGGGACCGTTTCCGGCGGCCCGATGTACTACATCACCAAGGGCTTTACCGAGCGCGGGCTGCCGGGGGGCAAGATCCTCGCCATCCTCTTCTCTGTCTTCTGCGTCCTCGGCGCGCTCGGCGGCGGGAACATGTTCCAGGCCAATCAGGCGCATCAGCAGATTTCCGGCGTCGTCGGCGACTACCCGGGCTGGATCACCGGCCTGATCTTCGCCGCCATCGTCTTCATCGTCATCGTCGGCGGCATCAAGTCCATCGCCCGCGTAACGGAGAAGGTGGTGCCCTTCATGGGCATTCTCTACTGCGGCGTCGCGCTCGTGATCATCCTGATGAATCTCGACATGGTGGGGACGGCCTTCAGCCAGATCATCGACGGCGCCTTCACCGGCAACGGCATCGTGGGCGGCGCCATCGGCGCGCTGATCCAGGGCTTCCGCCGCGCGGCCTTCTCCAACGAGGCCGGCGTCGGCTCCGCCGCCATCGCGCACTCTGCGGTGAAGACGAAGGAGCCGATCACGGAGGGCTTCGTCTCCCTGCTCGAACCCTTCATCGACACGGTGGTGATCTGCACCATGACGGCGCTCGTCATCATCATCACCGGCCAGCTGATGACCGATCCGGCGACCGGGCTCTACATGATCGGGGATGACGGCCGGGTGGTGACGGCGACGGGGGCGACCGGCGTCGGGCTCACCTCTGCGGCCTTCGGCTCGGTCTTCTCCTGGTTCCCCTATCTTCTCGTCGTCGCGGTGGTGCTCTTCGCCTTCTCCACGATGATCTCGTGGTCCTATTACGGGCTGAAGGCCTGGACCTACATGTTCGGGGAGGGGAAAGCGCAGGAGCTGACCTTCAAGGTGATCTTCTGCGTCTTCACGGTGATCGGCGCCGCGGCGAGCCTCGGCCCGGTGATCGACTTCTCCGACGCGATGATCTTCGCGATGGCCGTCGTGAACATCGTCGCGCTCTATCTGCTGATGCCCATCGTGAAGCGGGAGCTGGACAGCTACCTCTCCCGCCTCCGCTCAGGCGAGATCAAGCGCTTCAAGCCCTGAAGCGAAGCGCCATGGGCCGCCGGTTCGCCGGCGGCCCGTCTCTCGCAACCGACGGTCGGCTCAGCCCTGCTGCTGCCCCGGCCCGACCTCTTCGCGCGGCCAGTCCGAGGCCGGGAAGATGTCGCTCGCGAGGTCAATGCGGCGGGCGGGCGCGGCGCCCTGCTGCGGCATCTCGGATTGCTGCTGCCTCTGCGCCTCCGGCATGCCGGAAGCGTCCTTATGGTCGTTCATGGCCCCACACTCCTTTCACAGATCGGGCGCGCTACTAGTTCACACTGGCGCCTGACGCCAGCATGATACCCTAATAAAGGCGAAGATAGGGTGAAAACCTTCACAGAAGGTTCGTTTTCATGTCATGATTGCAAGAAGGCCGTGAGTATTCGCCTGAGGCGAACGCGCTCAGTGCCCTCCGGCGCCGTGCTTCAGCACGAAACGGCGGTCGCAATACGGGCATTCGACCCAGCCCTTCGCGGCGTCTATGGAGAGCCAGACGCGCGGATGGCCGAGCGCGCCCTCCCCCCCGTCGCAGGCGACGCGGCGGGTTTCGACTTCGACGGTCTCTGGGGCGTCTATGGCCATGTCCGGCTTCCGTTTCCTGCTGCGCCAAGCATGTAGGGGAGCCGCGGCGCGCGCGCAACGCTCATCCGATGAATTCCCGTATCCGTGCGACGAGCCTTGCGCGCCCCGGCCCCGGCGTCTCCTCCGCCGCCTCCAGGCCCTCCGCCGCGAGAAGCGCGGCGATGGCGGCCTCGTCCTCGGCCACATGCACGCCCTTCATCGAGGCGACCTGCCGCGCGGTGGCCATCTGATGGTCGTTCCGGTGCTCGTCGAGCGCGGCGCGGCGCGGCATGATGACGAGCGGCTTCCGCGCCCCGCGGGCCGAAAGGATCGTCCCGATGCCAGCATGGGCGACGACGATCCGCGCCGCGGCGAACGTCTCCGCGAACTCCGCCGGCGGCATGCCCGGACGGTGGTCCAGATGCGCCCAGGCGCCCCCGCCCGGCCCGGTCTGCGCGATGACCGCCTCGTCGAGCCCGGCGGCGATCCGGTCCATCGCGTCGATCAGGCGGGGGAAGGCGAGCTGCGTGCCGACGGTGACGAAGATCATGGCCGCCTCACAGCACCGAGCCGGCGTAATCCGCGCCCTCGGCCTTCGCCACATGCTCCCACTGGCTGAGCCAGAGATGCGCGAAGCGCCGCGCCAGCCGGCCCGACATCGACATCTCCTCCGCATTCGCGACCGAATCGACCCAGATCGTTCGCGCCCCGACAAGCCGCCCGCAGGCGAGCGCGATCACGCCCGGCAGCGCGCCGGTGGAGATGACGACATGCGGGCGGAAGCGAAGCACGCGCCACAGCAGCGCGAGCACGGTCTTCACCACGGCGACCGGCTCGTTGCGATTGCAATCCGGCGCAAAGCCGGCGGGCGCGGCGCCGTGGCTCTCCGCCAAGCCCCTCAGCGTGGTGACGTAGAAGACGGAGCCGCCCTCGAAAGCGGGGCGCAGCAGCATCAGTTGCTGCCAGTGCCCGCCGCCGCTGGCGACTGCAAGAATTCGCCGCTCGGTCATGCCGGCCCTCCGTTCCACGCTACCTTGTCGGCTCCAACGCTCCCGGCGGTCAAGCCACACCGCCTTGCCGCGGCGACGCAGGCGCCGTAGCGGGGAGCAGGGGGCATAGGCTCAGGGGCTCGCATGGCTCGCATCTATCCCGTCATTCTTTGCGGCGGCGCGGGGGAAAGGCTGTGGCCCTCCTCGCGCGCGGCCTATCCGAAGCAGTTCTCGCCGCTCCTCGGTCAAGAAAGCCTTTATCAGGCGACGCTGCGGCGCCTTTCGGGGCCGGAATTCCACGCGCCGCTCGTCCTCACCGCCGCGGAGTTCCGCTTTCTGGCGACGGAGCAGGCCGCCGCGCTCGGCCTGGCGGACGCCGAGGTGCTGATCGAGCCCGCGCCGCGGAACACGGCCCCGGCGATCTTCGCCGCCGCGCTCCGCCTCGCGGACGAGCCTGAGGCGCTGATGCTCGTCGCGCCCTCGGATCATGTGATCGCGGACGAGCCGGCCTTCGCCGCGGCGCTCGCCATCGGCGCCGCGGCGGCGGGCGCTGGCCGGATCGTCGCCTTCGGCGCCCGGCCCACGCGGGCCGAAACGGGATACGGCTACCTCGAACTCGCCGCCCCGGCCCCGCCGGGGGAGGCCGCCGCCGTCGCCCGCTTCGTGGAGAAGCCGGAGGCGGCGCGCGCCGCCGCGATGGCGGAGTCGGGCCGGCATCTCTGGAACGCCGGCATCTTCCTCATGCGGGTGGCGGACGCGCTCGCCGCCTTCGAGGCGCACGCTCCCGGCCTCCTCGCCCCCTGCCGGGATGCGCTCGCGACGGCGGAGCGCGACCTCGGCTTCCTCCGTCTCGGCCCCGCCTGGCTGGAGGCGGAGGCGATCTCCTTCGACTACGCCGTGATGGAGAAGGCGGCGGGCATCGTCGCCGTGCCGCTCGAAGCCGGCTGGTCCGATCTCGGCTCGTGGGACGCGCTCTGGGAGGCGGCGGCGAAGGACGGGTCGGGCGTCGCCCTCTCCGGCGCGGCGACGGCGGTGGACTGCCGCGATGCGCTGCTCCGTTCCGAGGAGCCCTCGATGCGGCTCGTCGGCCTCGGGCTCGAAGGGATCGTCGCCGTCGCGATGCGGGACGCGGTGCTCGTCGCCGCGAAGGACCGGGCGCAGGAGGTGCGCGGCCTCGTCGCCATGCTGAAGGCGGCCGGCGCGCCGCAGGCGACGGACTATCCCCGCTTCCACCGCCCCTGGGGCTGGTATGAGACGCTCTGCCTCGACGCGCGCTTCCAGGTGAAGCGGGTGATGGTCAAACCCGGCGGCGTGCTCTCGCTCCAGTCGCATCTCCACCGGTCGGAGCACTGGGTCGTCGTCGCCGGAACCGCGAAGGTGCTCGTGGACGGCGCGGAGCGGATCGTGAGCGAGACGGAGTCGATCTATATCCCGCTCGGCTCGCGCCACAGGCTGGAAAATCCCGGCAGGATGCCGATGCTCCTGATCGAGGTGAGGACGGGCGCCTATCTCGGCGAGGACGACATCATCCGCCACGAGGACGCCTATGAGCGGAAATGAGCCGAAGCCGCTGAGCGCCGTGGCCCCGAACACCTGGGCCTTCCTCCGCGACCCGATGATCGCGCCTGCCGGCTTCCGCGATTACGACGCGCGCTGGCGCCACCCGGAAGAGATCAACCTTGCGGGTGTGGAGGCGCTGGGTCTCGGCCTCGCGACGCAGATCTTCGAGGCGGGGGCGGGGCCGGATATCGTCGTCGGCTGCGATTATCGCGAATATTCGGCGGCGGTGAAGACGGCGCTGATCCTCGGCCTCGTGCGCGGCGGCGCGACGGTGCGGGACATCGGGCCGGCGGTCACCCCGCTCGCCTATTTCGCGCGGGCGCATCTCGGCGTCGGCCCGGTCGCCATGGTCACCGCCTCGCACAACCCGAACGGCTGGACCGGGGTGAAGATGGGCCTCCGCGCGCCGCTCACGCACGGGCCGTTGGAGATGGCGCGGTTGCGGGAGATCGTGCTTTCGGGCGCCGGCGTGGAGCGCCCCGGCGGGCGCGTTGTGCGCGAGCGCGGGGTCGGGGCCGTCTGGCTCGATGAACTCGCCGCGCGCGGGCCTCTCAAGCGGCGGCTCCGCGTGGTCTGCGCCACGGGGAACGGCGCGGCGGGGGTCTTCGCGCCCGAACTGCTCGCCCGGCTCGGGGCCGAGGTCGTCCCCCTCCATGCGACGCCGGACTACGCATTCCCCGCCTACAACCCGGACCCGGAAGCGCCGGAGATGCTGCGCGACATGGGCCGCGCGGTGCGGGAGGCGGGCGCCGACCTCGCCCTCGGCTTCGACGGGGACGGGGACCGCTGCGGCGTGGTGGACGAGACGGGCCATGCGATCTTCGCGGACAGGATCGGCGTGCTCCTGGCGCGGGACTGGGCGAAGGCCCATCCCGGCGCCCGCTTCCTTGCGGACGTAAAATCGACCGGCCTCTTCGCCTCGGACCCGGAGCTGCTCGCCGCCGGCGCAGTCGTCGAATATTGGAAGACCGGCCACAGCCACATGAAGGCCCGCATGGCGGAGACGGGCGCGCTCGCCGGGTTCGAACGGTCCGGCCATCTCTTCCTCGGCCCGCCGCTCGGCCGCGGCTACGATTGCGGGCTGACTGCGGCGGTCGAAATTCTCCGGATGCTGGACCGGCGTGAGGAGATGACCCTCTCCGCTCTCGCCGCTACACTGCCCTGCACATGGGCGACGCCCACGCTCTCCCCCCCTTGCCCGGACGGGGAGAAGCGCGCGGTTCTCGCCCGGATCGTCGCCGACCTTCAGGCGATGGCCGCGGCGGGCGGCGCCCTTGGCGGCCGGCGGATCGAGCGGATCGTGACGGTGGACGGCGCGCGCGCGATGCTGGAAGGCGGGGACTGGACGCTGGTCCGCGCCTCTTCCAATACGCCCAATCTCGTCATCGTATGCGAAAGCATGGAAAGCGAGGCGCGGCTCCGCGCGATCCTCGCCGATCTCGACAGGGTGGTGCGGCGGCAGGAAGAGGTCGGGGACTACGACCGGACGTTCTGAACCGAGCCGACATCGCCTTGCCCCGGCCCTGAGCCGGGGCCCCGAGGATCGGCGCACGCGATTTTTCGCGCTATTTCTGATTATCAAATGAAATCAATATCATAACCCCCTTGCACACTGTGTGCGCGGGTCAGAGCGCCGTCCGCACCGACCAGAGTTCGGGGAAGAGCGTGACCTCCAGCATCCGTCTCAAGTAGGCGACGCCAGAGGTGCCGCCCGTCCCCCGCTTGAAGCCGATCACCCGCTCCACCGTGGTCACATGGTTGAAGCGCCAGCGGCGGAACCAGTCCTCGAAATCCACCAGCTTCTCGGCAAGGTCGTAGAGCGCCCAATGCGTCTCCGGCGCGCGATAGACCGCCGCCCAGGCCGCCGCCACACTCTCGTCCGCCCGGTATGGCTCCCGGAAGTCTCGCTCCAGCGCGGCGGGGGCGATCTCGAATCCCTCTCGCGCGAGGAGCCGGATCGCCTCGTCATAGAGCGACGGCTCCGCCAGCCGCCGTTCGAGATCGGCGGCGATTTCGGGCCGGTGGGCGTGCGGCTTCAGCATGGCGGCGGACTTGTTGCCGGCGATGAACTCGATGGCCCGATATTGCCAGGACTGGAAGCCGGAGGATTGCCCGAGATCGTCCCTGAACCGCGTATACTCGCTCGGCGTCATGGTCCTGAGAATGTCCCAGGCGTCGTTCAGGTGCTGCATGATGCGGGAAACGCGGGCCATCATCTTCAGCGCCGTCGGCATGTCCCCTTCCCGGATCGCGCGGCGCACCGCCTCCATCTCGTGCAGCGCCAGCTTCATCCAGAGTTCGGAAGTCTGGTGCTGTATGATGAACAGCATCTCGTCATGCGCGCGGGAAAGCGGGGCCTGCGCCGTCAGGATCGGGTCGAGCCGGAGATAGTCGCCATAGGCCATCGCCCCGGCGAAGGACATGCGCGCCCCTTCCTTCTCCGCGTCGTGGGTCACGTCACCGCCGCCCGCGCCCGGAATTCCGGCCTGTCCCATGAGCCCGTCTCCAGTATCTCCGCCAGCACGGCCGCCGCCGCCGCGACCTCCCGGTGCGAGAGATAGAGCGGCGCGAAGCCGAAGCGCATCACGTCCGGCGCCCGGAAATCCCCGATCACCCCGCGCGCGATCAGCGCCTGCATCACCGCATAGCCTTCAGTGTGGGCGAAGGAGACCTGGGAGCCGCGGATTTCCGGGTCGCGGGGGGAAACAAGCCGCAGCCCGTGCCCGGCGCAGAGCCGCTCCACCTCCCGGATGAAGGTCTCGCAGAGGGAGACGGACTTCGCCCGGATCGCCGCCATCTCCACCCCGTCGAAGAGATCGAGCGCTGCATCCAGCGCGGCGAGGGAGAGGACCGGCGGCGTCCCGACCCGCATTCGCCCGATGCCCTCGAGCGGCGTGTAGCCGAGATCGAAGGCGAAGGGCGCGGCATGGCCCATCCAGCCGGCGATCAGCGGGCGGACATGCTCCTGAAGCTCGGGCCGCACATAGAGAAACGCCGGCGCCCCCGGCCCGCCATTGAGATACTTGTAGCCGCAGCCGACCGCGAAATCGGCCCCCGCGCCCGTCAGGTCCACCTCGAAGGCGCCCGCGGAATGCGCGAGGTCCCACATCGCCAGCGCGCCGGCCTCGTGCGCCTTCGCCGTCAGCCGCTTCATGTCGTGCCGCCTGCCGGTGCGATAATCGACCTCCGTCAGCATCATCACCGCCACGCTGTCATCGATAGCCGCCTTCACCGCCTCGGGGGCGACGATCCGGAGTTCGTGACCCTGGCCGAGGCCGTCGGCAAGGCCGGAGGCGATGTAGAGATCGGTCGGGAAATTCCCGCTGTCGGAGAGGATGACCTTCCGGCTCGCCCGCATCGCGAGCGCCGCCGAAAGGCACTTGAAGACGTTGGTGGAGGTGTTGTCCGCCACAGTGACGGAGCCGGGAGGGGCGCCGACAAGCCGCCCGATCCGGTCGCCGACCCGTTGCGGCGCGTGGAACCATCCGGCCTCGTTCCAGCCGCGGATCAGCATTGCGCCCCATTCGTCCGTCACGGCGCACGCGATCCGGTCGCGCGCCCTTACGGTCAATGGGCCAAGCGAATTGCCGTCAAGATAGATCACGCCCCCGGGGATCAGGAAATCCGCGCGCCGGTTCGCCAGCGCGTCCTCCGCGTCGAGAGCCTCGATATCCGGCGCTTCGCTCATAACGCGATCCTCCGCCCTTCCGCCGCGCTCCGGTAAGCCGCTTCCTCGATCCGGAGATTGGCGAGCCATGTCGCAGCTTCGGTTTCGCATGGGGCGCCAGAGCGGAAGCTGTCAAGATATTTTATGCATGAAATATAAACGCAGTCTCCGCCAAAGCCGCGATCCTCCCAGGGGAAGCGGTGTTCCCGCTCCTCCACGACGCCGAAGTCGCGGAGGAAGATGCGGCCCTCCCCGTCGATCCGGAGCGCGGCGCGCTCCCCCTCGATCAGCATCTCCCCCATTGTGCGGCGATGGTTCGTCGCGGCGTGGTCCATGAGGCGGTTGCCGTCGAAGAGGGCGCGGCGGCCGTCCGGCCAGTCGAGGAGGAGGAAGCCGGCGTCCTCCCCGGCGATGGCGGGGTTGAGGCGGCGTAGATCGGCGTAAATTCCCGCAGGCTCTTCGAAGAGGGCGCGGAAAAGGTCGATCCAGTGCACCGCCGTCTCGTGGACGAGGAACCGCGGCATCTGCTGGAAATAGGGCTGCCGGGAGAGATAGGCCTCCGGCCCGCGCCCGTCCCCCGGCCTCAGGCGGAAGCTGGCGGCGAAGGGGGCGCCGAGCGCGCCTTCGGCGACGAGCCGGCGGGCCTCCGCATACCAGGGCTGGTTGCGGATGTTCTCGTGGATGATCAGCCGCCCGCCGGCTTTCTCGACAAGCGCCAGCGCCGCCTCCGCCTCTTCCAGCGACGTGCAGAAGGGCTTCTGGCAGATGAGGCGCGGGCAGAGCGGGGCGAGGGCGCGGATCAGCGCGAAATGGGCGGGCGGCGGCGCGGCGATGTCGACGATGTCCGGCCGCGCCTCCTGCATCATCGTTTCGAGGTCGGAGAAGACAGGGGCGCCGAGGCCCTCCGCCTTGCCCGGGTCATGATCGAGGATCGCGACGAATTCCGCCCCCTGGGCGCGGCTCCAGGCCTCCGCGTGGAGCCGCCCGAAGAAGCCGGCGCCGATGAGCGCGACCCTCATGCGTCGAGCCGGGCGAGCTCCGCCAGCACCGCAGCCTTCACCGCCTCCGTTCCCGCCTTGCCGCCGAGCTCGCAGGTGACGAGGGCGCCGGGGGCGAAGGCGGCGTCGACCGCGCGGCGGACGAGGGCGGCGGCCTTCGCCGCCTCCGGCGCGCCCTTCGTCTCGGCCAGCCACTCGAGCATCATGGCGCCGGAGAGCATCATGGCGGTGGGGTTGGCGAGGCCCATCCCCGCAATGTCCGGCGCGGTGCCGTGGCAGGGCTGGAAGACGGCGTGCTCGTCCCCGATGTCGGCGGAGGGGGCGTAGCCCATGCCGCCCATCAGCGCGGCGCCGAGGTCGGAGAGGATGTCGCCGAACATGTTCTCCGTCACCGCGACGTCGATGGAGAGCGGTTTCTGCGCCATGGTCATGGCGAAGGCGTCCACATAGGCGGCGTCGGCGGCGATGTGGGGGAAGGCCTTCGCCCGCTCCTTGAAGATCTCGCGGAAGAACCAGAAGGCGGCGAAGACGTTGGCCTTGTCGACGCAGGTGACCTTGCCGGGGCGCCCTTGCGCCTTCCGGCTCTCGGCGAGGCGGAAGGCGAAGTCGAAGAGCTTCTCGGAGGTCTGGCGGGTGATGAGCAGCGTCTCCCGCGCCTCTGTCTCGCTCAACGTGCCTTTCTCGGAGGGGGCGAAGAGGCCCTCCGTGCTTTCGCGGATGATGACGTAATCCATCCCCTCGGTCGCCGGGTCGGCCAGCACGCGCTTCACGCCGGGAATGGGGCGGACGGGGCGGACGCCGGCGTAGAGGCCGAAATGGAAGCGCATCGTGACCTGGGGCATGATCTCTCGCCCGTCGGCCTGCCGCACGGCCGGGTCGCCGGCGGCGGCGAGGAAGATCGCGTCCACCTTGCCGGCGCGCTTCAGGTCCTCGGGCTCGATCTCGTGGCCGGTGTCCTTCCAGCAGTCGGCGCCGCAGCGGAGCGGGGTCCAGCGGAGGGCGAAGCCGGCCTTGGCGGAAGCCGCCTCCAGCACCGCCTCGGCGGCGGGCGTCACCTCGTGGCCGATCCCGTCCCCGGCGAAGACGCCGATCTCGAAGTCGTTTCTCATGCCCTCTCCTCCCCGATGAAGCGCGCGAGCGGGCCGAGCTCCGCGCGCCAATGCGCCGGCGCTAGGCCCGGAACCGGGCTTTCGAACGTCGCCAGCCGGTCGCCAAGGAGACAGCCGAGCACGGCCTTGTCCAGCCCTTCCCCCGCGAAGGCGAGGTTGGAGACGTTTCGGAGGAGCCTTCCCGCGGCCTTGTCGAGATGGGGGCGGCCGAGTTCGTCCGCCTCCCATGCGGCTTCGGCCCAGGCGACGTGTTCCGGGTCCGCATCCTCCAGCCATGTCTCCTGTTCGCCGGAGGGGGCGACGCGGATGACTCGGTTGGAGACGATCGAGGTGATGGCGAAGCCTCCCTCCGCATCCAGCGCGAGGCCGTCGGGGTAGGTTCCGGGGCCGTAGGCTGCGATTGTGCGGCGGTTGGTCAGGGCGCCCTTCGAGAGGTCGAAGGCGGCGGTGCGGCGGGCGAAGGTTTCGTTGACGAGGAGGGTCCCCCCCTCCGTCACGGCGCATTCGTTGGCGTAGCCGAGGCCATCGGCGACGATGCGGGCGCGGCCCTTCTCGATGAGGACGATGAAGCCGGTCTTCGCGCCCTTCCGGTAGTCGGCGGCGCGGGGGACGATCGTGGTGGAGACGGTGAGCCAGATCCGCCCCTCCCCGTCCAGCAGGGGGAAGTTGGAGGGGGGGAGGGGGCGGCCTTCGAGTTCCGTGAGGACGGGCTCCACGTTCCCTTCGCAGTCCATCCGGAAGAGCCCGCCCGCCTCCGCCCCGAGATGGGCGAGGACGAAGGTTCCGCCCGGCTCCAGCGCGATGCCGTTGGGGCGGAGGGGTTCGGGCCAGCGGGCCTCGATCTTCGTCACCCGCCCGGAGGGGGCGATGACGGCGATTCCGCCGTTCCCCGCCCAGTCCGGCGCGAAGAGGAGGCCGGAGGCATGGGCGAGCGCGCATTCCGGGCGCTGGAGGCCGGAGCCGAGGAAGGAGAGGGCGGCGAGGGGGACCATCGGGGGAGACTAGGCGGCGGCGGGGCGGGGGGGAAGGGGGCGGAAAAGGGGGCCTTGGCGGGCGGTTTCGGGGGGATATCCATGGATATCTAAGTCAAGGGTTTGAATTTGCTTGGGAATAAAAAATTTCGAAATTTTTGGGGTTGGGGGCGGGTGTTGGGGGTGGGCACCGGATGGCGAGGGATCGGAGCGATCTTCGGCCTAAGGTCTGTGGTGGGCGATGCGCAGGCCGGTGGGGAGGTTGCGAACTCTAGTGGTAGATATATGATTTTTCATGGATGGCGCAAGATAGTCATACGGCTGGGTCCGGCCCAGAGCCGCCGTTCAGCGTTCCGGCGCGTTCGTGGCCGAGACCCGGGAAGCAGCCATTCGCTGCGGATACAAGCCTCGGCGCGCGCTGCGGATCGGCGATACGGGAAGAAGCGGTCCTTTTCAGCTCCTCCGCGCCGACCATTTTCTGGTGTTTGTCGGGAGCCGCTGTCTAGGGTATGTCTTCGAAGGAGATGGTTAACGATAATAGCGGCGCGCGCTTCAGCGTGACACGAAGGGGAGACGATTACGTGAGGGATAGCTTCGACTTCATTGTGATCGGCGCTGGCTCAGCGGGGTGTGTCCTGGCGAACCGGCTGAGCGAAAGCGGCGACGCCCGCGTCGCGCTCATCGAGGCGGGGGGCGCGCCCGACCCGATCCTGTCGCGTATCCCCGGCGCCTCCATGAGGCAGATGGGCACGAGGTCGGACTGGCGCTTCCGCACGGTTCCGCAGAAAAATCTCTACGACCGCGTCATCGACTACCCAAGGGGCCGAGTCCTTGGCGGCTCGAGCATTCTCAATTTCATGATCTATGCTCGCGGCAATGCGGGCGACTACAACGGGTGGGCGCAGCGGGGGAACGCCGGATGGGGCTATGACGATGTCCTCCCCTACTTCGTCCGCGCCGAAGCCAACGCCGACTTCGACGACGCATACCACGGAAAGGACGGTCCGCTTTCGGTCGAACGCCACAAGCACGCGCATCCCGTATGCGAGGTCTTCTTCGAGGCCGCCGCGCAATGCGGCATCCCCTTCAACCCCGACATCAACGGGGCGCATCAGCACGGGTCCGGCTACCTTCAGGCGACCACGCGCCGCGGCGCCCGCTGCGACACGGCGACGGCTTATCTGGACCCGGTCAGAGGCAGGCCAAACCTAACGATTATTCCCAACGCTCTTGTCACCCGGATCGTCGTCGAGGCTGGGCGCGCGGCGGCCGTCGAACTCGTGGAGAGTGGCCGCACCGTGCGCCACCTGACCGCCGACGCCGAGATCGTGCTCGCTGCCGGCGCAATCGGCTCGCCGCATCTCCTGATGCTATCCGGCATCGGCCCGGCCGATCACCTGAGGGCTCACGGCATCGACGTCGTCCTCGACAACCCGGACGTCGGCCAGCACCTCGAAGACCATTACGCGCAGGCCGGCGTCTCTCGTCGCCTCAGGGATCCGGATGCGATCTACGGGTCCGTGACAGAGGGGTTCGCCGAAGCCGTCGCCCAGTTTAAGGAAACGGGCGACGGTCCGCTGGCGACGATGCATTGCGACTCGGTCGTCTTTCACTCCGCCGACCTCGGCGCGGAGGAGCCGCAGTTCCAGTCCCTCTTCGCGCCCAGCATCGCCGAATTCTACCGAACCTCCGGTCGGATCAACCGAAGTACGGTCCATCTCGGCGGCTATGTCTGCCGGCCGCGCATCCAGGGCTCGGTGACGCTGGCGTCGGCAAATCCGCTCGACGCCCCGCTGATCGACCCCGAATACCTGTCCGATCCCGAAGATCTCCGCCTGATGATCGCGCATAGTCGAAAGAACGCGGAGATCCTCAACGCTCCGGCTTTCGACGCGATCTGTGACGGCCCGGCCACTCAGACGGGCATGACGGACACGGAGCTGGAACATCTGATCCGGGAGACCGCAAGAACGTTCTGGCACCCGACCAGCACCTGCCGGATGGGGCCGGGCGAAGGTGCGGTCGTCGGCGCCGATCTGACGGTCCATGGGCTGGCGGGGCTCTCCGTCTGCGACGCCTCGGTGATGCCGACGATGGTGAGTGGAAACACGAACGCGCCGGTGATCATGGTCGCCGAGAAGGGGGCCGACCTGATCCGCGCGCGGCGCTAGCCCCCCAGCTTCTATCCGCTGGGGCCACCGCGAATAGGGCTTTTCTGTCCCGGCCGAGAGCCGCCACTCTGACTACGCCCTGCATGTGGGAAAGCACGACAGGGCCCGTAGCGGACGTTCCACGCTTCCGCAGCGAAGGTCGCCTTCCCGCCCAACGCCGATCTTCGCCGCATCGCACCCCGAACCCCGCCCCCACGAACTGAACCACCCTTGACCCGCACCGCCCTCCGGCGTCTCCTCTTCGCACCCAACCGGAGCCCCGCCCATGCCGCTCGACCTCTGGCTCGCCTTCGCCGCCGCCTCCGCGATCCTGCTCGCGATTCCGGGGCCGACGATCCTGCTCGTCACGGCCTATGCGCTCGGCGCGGGGCGGCGGGTGGCGCTCTGGATGACGCTGGGGGTGTTTCTGGGGGACCTTCTGGCGATCAGCCTGGCGGTGCTGGGGCTCGGGGCGGTGCTGATGGCCTCCGTCACGCTCTTCACGATGCTGAAGGTTGCGGGCGGGCTCTATCTGCTCTGGCTCGGCTGGAAGCTCCTCCGGGCGCCGGCGGGGGGCGGGGCGCTTGACGCCAAGCGCACGGGGAAGTCGGGGCCGGCCATGTGCCTCCACGCCTTCGCGGTGACGGCGACGAACCCGAAGAGCATCGTCTTCTTCATCGCCTTCCTGCCGCAATTCGTCTCCCCCGACGCGCCGGCGGCGCCGCAGATGCTGACCATGGTGGCGACGTTCACGCTGCTCGGCGCGCTCAATGCGCTGATCTATGCGCTGGCGGCGGGGACGCTGCGGGAGCGCATCCGCCGCCCCTCCGTCATGCGCTGGATGAACCGGGGCGGGGGCGCGGCGCTGATGGCGATGGGGCTCGCCACGATCATGGCGCGGAGGGCGTGATGAGCCTGCCCACGCTCCTCCGCCTCTATGAATCGCGCCGGGCGCCGAACCCGCGGCGCGTCTCCATCTTCCTCGCGGAGAAGGGCGTGGAGGTGGAGCGCGTCGAGGTCGACATCATGGGGGGCGAGCATTTCCGCGACGGGCACCGGGCGAAGGCGGGGACGCATCATGTGCCGGTGGCGGAGCTTTCGGACGGGACGTTCCTGACCGAGACGGTCGCCATCTGCCGCTATGTCGAGGCGCTGCATCCGGAGCCGAACCTGATGGGGCGGGATGCGAAGGAGGCCGCGGTCATCGAGATGTGGCAGCGGCGGATGGAGTTTTCCGTGCTCCTGAACGTCGCCTTCGTCGCGCGCCACACGATCCCGGCCATGCAGGCGCTGGAGCATGAGCAGGTTTCGGAATGGGGGCGCGCCTGCATCCCGCGGATGGAGGAGGCGCTGAAGGGGCTCGACGCGCGGCTGCTGGAGAGCGCCTTCGTCGCGGGGGAGCGGTTCACCATCGCGGACATCACGGCCTGGGTCGCGCTCGACTTCATGCGGGTGCTGCGGCGGGGGCCGCCGGAGGGCTGCGAGGCGCTGGCGGAATGGCATGAGCGGATGAAGGCGCGGCCCTCGGCGCTCGCCTGACGGGGCCGGAGCGGCGCGCGGAGGGGCGCGGGCTCCCTCGGGAGGGCGCTTCGGGGCGGTTGGGTTCAGCGGTTTATGGCGTAAGATACTCTGAGGGTTGAGCTATTTGAGGCGTTGCGATGCGGCCTCCCTGGGGGGAGGGAGGCCGCGGCCCGGGCTGGTCGCCCGGGCCACG
>JAUIDE010000095.1 GCA_030429105.1 Alphaproteobacteria bacterium | reverse complement strand
AATTCGCAGGATGGCCCGACCCGTGATCATGCGGGCTCCATACCAGCGCAGGGCGGCGCGGTCCATGGCCGGACGTGCCTAGCTCCATCTCCCGCTCTCCATCCCTCGCCCCGGCCTCGAAAAGCATCTCTCCGGGGGAGAGATGCAGAGGCCGTCGCCTGGAGGCGAAGGCCGAAGGACGAGGGGCGCCGAGCCGTCGCGTCGGTCGAAGATCTGATCGCGGTCGCCGCGGCAAGCGCGGAAACGCGGTCGCCGGGCGGGCGGCGGGCGCGGGCCTGTCTGTTGATTTTGTGGCATGCTCGGGGTCCGGCGGCGAGCCCGATCGTGGGCAGGGATCTGGATCAATCCGTGGATCGGCGTGGGCCGCCGCCGGGTTCGACTGACCAAGCCTGAACAGTTGCGTGGGCCCGAGAGCCCGAAGACATGAACAAGAGATGAGCATGTCACGAAACGACATCGGCGTCGATCTCTCGAAGGACGCCCTCGACATTCACGTCCTAAGCCGCGGCGTGGCGCGCATCGCCAACGAGCCCGGCGCCATCGCCCGGTGGCCCGCCGGGCTCGGTCCGGACGATTTCATCGTCTACGAGGCGACCTCGGGTTGCGACGGGGCGCTTCGCCGCGCCCTCGACGCCGCCTGCCGACCGGGCAAGCGCTTCAATCCGGGCCATGCCTGATTCTTCGCCCGCTCGCTCAACCCGCCGAAGACCGACCGTGTCGACGCCGCGATGCTCGCCCGTCTCGGCGCAGAGCGAAGGCCCGCGCCCGACCCGGCGCGCGAGGCGCTGCGCGACCTCGTGCAGCGCCGTGAACAGCTCAAACCCATGCAGGCGCAGGAGAAGAACCGAGCTGCCGCCGGTCGCCCCGGCCATCCCTTCGTCGCAAAGTAGATCCGGGGCGGGCTCGCCCATCTCGCCCGACAGGTCGCGGCGGCCGAAAAGGCCGTCTCCGCGCATCTCAACCGCCATCCCGCCCTTCGCGAGAGCGAGCGGCTCCTGAGCTCAATTCCCGGCCTCGGCCCCGTCGCCGCCGGCACCCTCTTCGCCCATCTGCCCGAACTCGGAACGCTCGACCGCCGCGCCATCGCCTCGCTCGGCGGTCTCGCCCCCGGAGCCCGCGAGTTGGGCAAATATCAAGGAAAGCGAAGTCTTGGCGACGGACGACGCCACATCTGTCGCGCGCTCTACATGACCGGCCGCGAAGCCCTGAGACCGCCCGGCTCTCTCGCGGACGTCGCAGCTTGCATGAAGGACGCGAGAAAGCCGGGCAAGGTCATCGTCATAGGCCTCGCCCAACGCATCCTCGTCATCGCAAACGCGGTCCTCAGGGACCAGAGCCCCTGCAGAAGAACCGCCAGCGGCCTCCCACGACAACATCCTCAAGCACAGTTGTCGATCCGCCGCGGGTCGGATCAGCCGGGCGCTTGTGAAGACGGTTCGCAACAAGTCGACGGGAGGGGTCCTGCCCCCTCACCGCGCCCCGTAAACCCCCTTCGCCCCCGGATAGCCCTTCGCGCCCACCGCCCGGCCGAGATCGGAGCCGAGGGGCCGCCCCTCCGCGACGGCGCGGAGCGCCGCCGCGAAATCCCAGCGGGGAGCCCAGCCGAGCGCGGCGCGGGCGCGGGCGTTGACGTAGACGCGGTCGATGGAGGCCGGCGGGCGGAAGCCGGCTTCGGCGTAGATCGCCGCGCAGTCGGGATGCGTGCGGGCGATGACCGCGGCGGGATCGCGCCGCAGCAGCGGCAGGTCGGCCTTCACGAAGGGCGTCGTCGCGCTCACGACGAATTTCGCGAAGCCGATCTCCGGCGCGCGGCGGAGCGCGAGTTCATGCGCCTCCGCCGCGTCCTCGATGTCGACGCGCCGGCAGAGAAGCTCGTTCGCCTTCAGGTTCGCATCCGCGAAGCCCTCCCGCGCCGCGGCGTCGTCGTCCGGCTCCGGGAAGAAGCGGGAGGTGCGGAGGATGACGACATCAAGGCGACGATCCCGCGCGAAGAGGGCGCAAAGGTCCTCCGCCGCCGTCTTGGTCACGCCGTAGATGTTCTTCGGGATCGCAGGCGCCTCCTCGTCGATCCAGGCGGCGGGGGCGCCGGGCGGGGGGACGAGCGCGTCGCCGAAGGCGCTGGTCGTGCTGGTGAAGACGAAGCGCCGCGCGCCGGCCTCCGCCGCCGCCTCCAGCAGGGTCAGCGTTCCGGTCACGTTGGCGTCGATGAAATCCCGCATGGGGAGCGAGGCGACCTGCGGCTTGTGCAGCGTCGCGGCGTGGATCACCCCCTCCATCCCCTTCATGGCGCGGCGGACGAAGCCGGAATCCGCGACGGAGCCGACATGGGCGGTGAAGGGGCCGGGGAGCATGTCGAACCCTGAGGGTTCGTGCCCGAAGGCCGGCAGGATGCGCATCAGCGCCTCGCCGAGATGGCCGGAACTGCCGGTGACAAGAACCTTCATCGCGCGTTCTCCCGACCCGGCGATAGCCGCGGGGCGGGGCGGCGGCAAGGGCCTCCGATTGACATTCGCGGCTTCGCCCCCCGATATGCTCCCGCGCCCCGCCCGGACGGCTCCGGGCGGGCGCGCGCCGTTTCCCCAGCCCCGGAAGGAGGGCCCGAGCGATGATCCCGACCGTGATGCCGACCTATGCGCGCACCGAACACGACTTCGTGCGCGGCGAAGGCGCCTGGCTGATCGACGGGTCGGGCCGACGCCATCTCGATTTCGGCGCGGGCATCGCGGTCAACTGCCTCGGCCATGCGCACCCGAAGCTCGTCGCCGCGCTCACGGAGCAGGCGGGCAAGCTCTGGCACACGTCGAACCTCTATCGCGCGCCCTGGCAGGAGGCGCTTTCGAAGCGGCTTTCGGAGCTGACCTTCGCGGACACGATGTTCTTCACGAACTCGGGCGCGGAGGCGATGGAATGCGCCTTCAAGCTCGCGCGGAAATACCAGCATCATGCGGGCTTCCCGGAGAAGACGGAGATCGTCGTCTTTGAAGGCTGCTTTCACGGGCGGACGATGGCGGGCATCTCCGCCTCCGGCGCGGAGAAGATGGTGAAGGGCTTCGGCCCGCTCCTGCAGGGCTTCGTGCGCGTGCCGCTCGACCTCGAGGCGGTGAAGGCGGCGGTGAGCCGGGAGAAGACGGCGGCGATCTGCATCGAGCCGGTGATGGGCGAGGGCGGGATCATCCCTGTGGAGCGGGACTTCCTGCGCGCGCTCCGCGCCATCGCTGACGAGGCCGGCGCGCTCCTGATCCTCGACGAGATCCAGTGCGGCGTGGGCCGGACGGGCAAGCTCTTCGCCCATGAATGGGCGGGGATCGAGCCGGACGTGATGGCGATCGCCAAGGGCATCGGCGGGGGCTTCCCCATCGGCGCCTGCCTCGCGACGGAGAAGGCGGCCTCCGGCATGGTCGCCGGCACGCACGGCTCCACCTATGGCGGCAATCCGCTCGGCTGCGCGGTGGCGATGGCGGTGCTGGACGAGATCACGGCGCCGGGCTTCCTCGACAACGTCAACCGCCTCGCCGGCCGGCTTCGCCAGAAGCTCGGCGCGCTGGTGGACGCGCATCCTGCGATCTTCGAGGGGACGCGGGGCGAGGGGCTCATGCTCGGCCTCCGCTGCGCCGCGCCGAACGGCGACGTGGTGAAGGCCGCCTATGCCGAGGGGCTGCTGACCGTGCCGGCGGCGGACAACGTGGTGCGCATCCTGCCGCCGCTCAACGTGACGGAAGCGGAGATCGACGAGGCCCTCTCCCGGCTCGACGCGGCGGCGGCAAGGCTGGAGGCGGCATGAGCGGGGGCGCGCGCCCCCGCCATTTCCTCGACATCCGGGATCACGCGCCGGAAACCCTGCGCGCGATCCTCGACGATGCGAAGGCTATGAAGGCGGCGCGGGCCGGGCTGCCCAAGGGCGCGCCGGACCCGGAGCCGGCGCTGCCCGGCCATGCGCTCGCCATGATCTTCGAGAAACCCTCGACACGCACCCGCGTCAGCTTCGACATCGGCATGCGGCAGATGGGCGGCCATGCGCTGCTCCTCAACGGGGCGGAGATGCAGCTCGGCCGGGGCGAGACGGTGGCGGACACCGCGCGCGTCCTCTCCCGCTATGTCGATGCGGTGATGATCCGCACGACGAGCCACGCCAACCTCATGGAGCTCGCGGAGCATTCCTCCGTTCCGGTCGTCAACGGCCTGACCGATGACAGCCATCCCTGCCAGATCATGGCGGATATCCTCACCTTCGAGGAGAAGCGCGGCCCCGTCGCCGGGCGGAAGCTGACCTGGACGGGGGACGGCAACAACGTCGCCACCAGCTTCATCGAGGCGGCGACGCTCTTCGGGTTCGAGCTTGTCCTCGCCTGCCCGGAGACGCTGCCGCCATCCCCCCGCGCGCTCGCCTTCGCGGCGGAGCGGGGCGCGAAGGTGCGGGTGGAGCGGGACGCCGAGCGGGCGGTGGAGGGCGCCGACGCGGTGATCGCGGACACCTGGTTCTCGATGGGCGACGACCCCTCCGCGCGGGAGAGCCGGCACAACCAGCTCGCCCCCTATCAGGTGACGGCGCGGCTGATGGAAGGCGCCGCGCCCGGCGCGATCTTCCTCCATTGCCTCCCCGCCCATCGCGGCGAGGAGGCGACGGCGGAGGTGATGGACGGGCCGCAATCGGCGATCTTCGACGAGGCGGAAAACCGGCTGCATGTGCAGAAGGCGATCCTGAAGTGGTGCCTCGGGGCGTGAGGGGCCGGCCGCGTCGTCAAGCATATTGTTTTCGCCATGGTTGTCGACCCCGTATGACGGCATTGAGGATGGCGACGCGTTTTCGGGCGGCTGCGACGATGGCGACGAGCCCGGGCTTTCCGGCCGCGACGGGTTTGTCGCGGAACGCCTCGACGACCGGGTTGTGGCGGGCGGCGACAATTGCGCCCATGAGCAGGGCGGCGCGGTCCGCCCCGCAGGTCTTGAAGTCCCGCCGGCCCGCACCTTGAACCAAACCGGACAGACAGGGAGGGCCGAGAGTCAGGCGAATGGCGCATAAACAAAAATATTCATTTTTACAATTACTTAATCCCCCGCTCACGCGTGTGCGCGCTCCCTGCCCCCATCCCCTCTGGCGCCGCCCCCGCCCTTCCGCCACAACACGCACGGGAGGGCCGCCGATGCAGACTGTAACGCTTCGCGCCGAGGGCGCCGCCATCGTGGCCGAGGTTCACGCCGTGGAGGGGGCGCGGCTGGAGGCTGGGGCGCTGATCCTCGTCACCGAGCTGATGAAGATGCGCCATGAGCTCCGGGCGGAGCGGGCGGCTTCGGTGGAGGCGGTTCTGGTCGAGGCGGGGGATGCGCTGGCGGGCGGGGAGCCGCTCGTCCGCCTCCGCTGGCTGGAGGAGGAGGCCGCGCCTGCGAATGCCGCCCCCGCCGCCCCGCGGGCCGACCGCGCCGAGTTCGAGGCGCGGATAGCGCTCCTCTCCGATGAAGCCCGCCCCGAGGCCGTGGCGAAGCGCCGGGCGCTCGGGCTCCGCACGGCGCGGGAGAATCTGGCCGATCTCTTCGACCCCGGCAGCTTCACCGAATACGGCGCCCTCGCCGTCGCCGCCATGCGCCGCACGCGGCCCCTTTCGGAGCTTCAGGCCCGCACCCCGGCGGACGGGATCGTGACGGGGACGGGGACGGTGATGGGCCGCCCCGTCGCCGCGATGGCGGTGGACTACATGGTGCTCGCCGGCACGCAAGGCTTCCACCATCACCGGAAGATGGACCGGTTGATCGAGGTCGCGCGGCGGGATCGGCTCCCCATCGTGCTCTTCGCAGAGGGCGGCGGCGGGCGGCCGAACGATGGCGACGTGGCGGAGATCATGGCCGCCTGGCTCAACGTCACGAGCTTCCGCCATTTCGCGGCGCATGAGGGGCCGAAGATCGGGATCGCCGCCGGCTATTGCTTCGCCGGCAACGCCGCGCTTTTCGGCGTCTGCGATGTGCGGATCGCCACGGAGCGGAGCTTCATCGGCATGGGCGGCCCCGCGATGATCGAGGGCGGCGGGCTCGGCAAGGTCGCGCCGGAGGCGGTCGGCCCCTCCGAGGTTCAGGCGCGGAACGGCGTCATCGACCTTCTGGTGAAGGACGAGGCGGAGGCCGTGGCGGCGGCGAAGCGCCTCCTCGGCCTCGGGACGGAGACGGAGCCGGGGGCGGGTGACGGCGCCGCGCTCCGCGCCGTCGTGCCGGCGGACCGGACCCGCGCCTATGACATGCGGAAAGCCGTCGTCGCGCTGGCGGATGGCGGGGATTTCCTCGAATTCCGGCGCGGCTTCGGCGCCGGCATGATCGCCGGGTTCCTACGGATCGGCGGTCGCGCGCTCGGCCTCCTCGCCAACAACCCGCTCCATCTCGGCGGCGCCATCGACGCGGAGGCGGCGGCGAAGGCGGCGCGGCATCTCCAGCTTTGCGACCGCTGGGGGCTCCCGGTGCTGACGCTCTGCGACACGCCGGGCTTCATGGTCGGGCCGGAGACGGAGGCGACCGGGCAGGTCGCCCATGTCTCCCGCCTCTTCCTCGCTGGCGCGCATTTCTCGCAGCCGCTGGTGACGGTGATCCTGCGCAAGGCCTACGGCCTTGGCGCCATGGCGATGGCGGGGGGCGGGTTCGACCGGCCGGCCTTCTGCTGCGCCTGGCCCACGGGCGAGGTCGGCGCGATGGGGCTCGAAGGCGCCGTCCGCCTCGGCGCGCGGGAGCGGCTGGCGGCGATTGCGCACGAAGGGGAGCGGGAGGCGGAGTTCCGCCGGCTGGTCGACGAGCTCTACGAGCGCGGCAAGGCGCTCAACGCCGCCTCCCTCCTCGAATTCGACGCGGTGATCGACCCGGCCGAGACGCGCGCCGCGATCCTCCGCGCGCTGGCGGCGGCGGGGCCGGCGCGACCGGGAAATCGCTATGTGGACGCGATCTAGCCGGGCGGCCTTCCCTCAGCCCCGGCGCCTCGCCTAGGCTGGCGAAAACCCCGAGGGAGCCCGCAATGGCCGACACACCCCCCTTCCGCGCCGACCATGTCGGCAGCCTCCTCCGCCCCGCCTCAATCGCCGCCGCGCGGAAGGCGCGCGCCGAGGGGCGGATCGACGAGGCGGGACTTCGCGAAGCGGAGGATGCGGCGATCCCCGCGCTGATCCGGATGCAGGAGGAGGCGGGGCTGAAGGCGGTGACGGACGGGGAGGCGCGGCGCTCCTTCTGGCATTACGACTTCATGGGGATGCTGGAGGGGATGGAGCTGGTGGAGCGCAGCGAGGGCGTGCAGTTCGCCGGCGTGAAGCTCCGCCCGATCTTCCCGACCATCACCGGCCCTCTCGCCTTCCCAGACGATCACCCGATGCTGGAGCATTTCCGCTTCGTCGCGGCGCACACATCGGTGACGCCGAAGATCTCCATCCCCGGCCCCTCCTGCCTGCATTTCCGCACGGCGAAGGCGGACATCGCCCCGCCCGAGTATCAGGACCCGGAGGCGCTCTTCGCCGCGATCACCGCCGTCTACCGGAAGGCGGTGGCGAAGTTCCACGAGGCGGGCTGCCGCTATCTCCAGCTCGACGACATCTTCTTCGCCTATCTCTGCGACCCGAAGCACCGGGCGGACAAGGCGGCGGAGGGCTTCGACCCGGACGCGCTCATCGCCGCCTACGCCACGATGATGCGGGAGGCGATCAAAGACCGGCCCGCCGACATGGTGATCGGGATGCACATGTGCCGCGGCAATTTCCGCTCCACCCATGCGGCGACCGGCGCCTACGACCTCGCGGCGGAGGCGATCTTCTCCACCGGGGTGGACGTCTTCTTCATGGAATACGACAGCGAGCGCGCGGGCGGGCTGGAGCCCTTGCGGCTCCTGCCCAAAGGCGGGCAGCGCGTCATGCCCGGTTTCGTCACCACGAAGACCGGCGCCCTCGAAAGCCTCGACGATCTCCGGCGCAAGTTCGACGAGGCGGCGAAATTCGCCGATCTCGGCCAGCTCGGCATCGCCCCGCAATGCGGCTTCGCCTCGACTGAGGAGGGAAACGCGATCACCGTGGACGACCAGCGGCGGAAGCTCGACCTCGTCGTCGCCTGCGCGGAGGCGATCTGGGGCGAGGTTTGACCTCGATCAAGGCGCGCCCCCCGCGCGCCGCGCTTCATCTGCCTGCCGGCGAAGGGCGCCGCACATGCAGACGAGGCGAAAACCATGTTTCCATTGGGGCAAAAGACATCCCTGGCCGGCTTCCTGATCGCGGCGGCGGCATTCCCCCTCCACAGCGCCGCCGCCGCGCCTCTGGATTTCAGCGGCTCGCTCGGGGAGGGCGGATTCGCCCGCTACGTTCCCCCGGTGACGAACCCGATCTTCAACGAGACGCCGCTGATCACGACGGAGCTCCGGCCGATCTATTTCCACCAGAGGATCCCTTCGGATTTCCCCTCCGGCGGCGGGGACATCGACGTGGTCGCGGCGCAGCTGCGCGTCGCGATCACGAACCGGCTCGGCTTCCTCGCGACGACGGACGGTTACGCCTGGGCGGATTTCGACGCGGCGCTGCCGGATTCCTCCGGCTTCGCCGACCTCGCCGTCGGGCTGAAATACGCGGTGGTCTATGACCCCGCGGCCGGCGAGGCGCTGACCCTCGGCCTCCGCTACACGCTGCCGAGCGGGAATCTCGATGTCGGGACCATCGACCTCACCGGCTACGGGGCCGGCTCGCTCCACATCTTCGCCAGCGGGCTGAAGCAGAGCGGGCCCTGGCAGTTCCAGGGCAATGTCGGCGTGCAGCAGGCGCTTTCGGGCGATGCCACATCCTTCGCCTATGGCTCGGCCCATGTGAGCTATGAGATTCTCCCCGGCCTCTATCCGCTGGCGGAGCTCAACGTCTTCCTTCCCTATGACGGCGGAGACCGCCTGCCCGGCTCGCAGCTGACCGGCGTGGACGTGGCGGATTTCGGCTCGTCAGACCCGAAGAACAGCGTGACGGTCGCGGGCGGGCTCCGCTATCGCCCGGCGGAGAACGTGATCCTCGGCGGGGCGTTCGAGTACAATGTCTCGGAGAGCGCGGACCATCTGATGGAATGGCGCGCGATGTTCGACGCGGTGATCCACTTCTGAACCCCGGCGGGCCGCGTCAGGCCGCCCGCGACGAGGCGAGCCGCAGCACCTGCCAGTAGCTGCGGCCGATCTCCATCCGCTGCCCGTGACCCTTCTCCAGCATCAGGGCGTGGAGCCTCGGCAGGTTCCGGCAGGGGACGTGCATCACGAGGTGATGTTCGAGGTGGTAGTTCACCCAATAGGGCGCGAGGAGGAGGCGGAGGAGCCAGCCGGCCTTCGTCGTCCGCACGTTCCGCAAGGGATCGTCGGAGAACTCCACGGCCCCGTGCTCCGCGATGTTCCGGACGCGGAGGACGAGCTGGAACCATGTGAGGAGCGGCAGGAGCCAGAAGGCGAACCACCACCACCATGCGCCCGCCGCCCACATCGCCGCGAAGAGGAGGACGTTGGCGACGAGCGCGCGGCCGAGCACAGGGCCGGAAAAGGCCTGCGCAAGGTCCTGGCTCGTCGCGCCCTGGCTTTCGCCCGCCATCTTGAAGGCGAACATGATCTGCTGCGCCCGCTGCCTCACGCCGGTCTGCCCTGAGATATCGCGCCAGAGCTTCCGGAGGAGCGAGGCGCGGGTGCAGGGGAAGGGGCGCGAGAGCGTGAGGTCCGGATCTTCCTCCGTCTGCGTGAAGCGGTGATGCTTCAGGTGATAGCGGCGATATTCCTGCATGTCGGCGAGGATCGGCCGACCACAGAGCCATTCGCCCGCCCATTCGTTCAGGGCGCGATTGCGGAAGAGGGCGGAATGCGCCGCCTCGTGCATCAGGATCGCGAGGCCGAGCTGGCGGGAGCCGATGAGGATGACCGCGAGGAGGAAGGTCAGCGGGTTCGGCCAGAGCGCGAAGAGCGCGAGCGCGGCGGCGATCACGCCCCAGCAATGGAGAAGGAGGAGCGCGCCCCATAGGTCGGACCGCTGCGCGAGCGGGCGGATTTCCTCGGGCGTCAGGAAGGCTTTTCCCGGGGTCATCGGAACCTCGCGGGCCGCTTCTCGAGAAAGGCCGAGGCGCCCTCGATCCCCTCCGCGCCGCCGAGCGCGTGGGCGATGGAGACCGCCTCCGCCTCCAGCTGCGCGTCGAGCCCGGCGCCTTCCGCCTGCCGGATCAGGCGCTTGATTCCGGCCATGGATTCCGCCGGCCCCTCGGCCAGCTCCGCCGCCCAGGCGAGCGCGGCCTCGACCGGATCGGGCGCGAGGCGGTTGACCATGCCGAGGTCGTGGAGGCGGGCGGCGGGGACGCGCCCGCCGGTCAGCGCCATTTCCGTCGCGAAGTGCCGCGGCAGGGCGCGTGTGAAGCTCCAGGTCGCGCCGCCGTCCGGCGTGATGCCGATCCTGACATAGGCAAGCATGAAATAGGCGTCCGGCGCCGCCACGATGAGGTCCGACGCCGCGGCGAGCGAGGCGCCGGCGCCCGCCGCGCCGCCCTCCACCGCCGCGATGACGGGGCGCGGGCAATCACGAATCGCGCGGATGAGCTCGTGGAGCCGGTCCACCCCCTCCCGCCGCTTCTCGAACGGCTCCTTGTGGGCCACGGCGAGGCGCTTCACGTCGCCCCCGGCGCAGAAGAAGCCGCCGGCGCCGGAGATCACCACGGCGCCGATCTCGGGCGCGGAGGCCGAGGCGATGGCGGGGATCATCCCGTCATAGAAATCCATCCCGAAGGCGTTGCGCTGCTGCGGCGCGTTGTTGACGAGGTGCAGGACGCGCCCGACCCGCCGGACGATCACCCGCTCCGCCGCATCCGCCGCCGCATCAGACATGTCTTTCTCCCGCATCCTCAAGGGGCTTCGCGCGGCCCCGTCCCGCAACCCTGATATCGCCGAAGCGGCGTTCGAGGTAGAATTTCGTGAGCAGGTTCCGCGCCGCGCGCATCCGGTAGGCGGCGGAGGCGCGATGATCGCTGAGCGGCGTGAAATCCTCGTCAAGCGCGGCGGCGGCGGCTGCGATGGCGGCTTCGTCGAGCGGCCTTCCGAGAAGCGCCCGCTCCGCCGCCCGCGCCCGCTTCGGCACGCCGGCCATGCCGCCGAAGGCGATGCGCGCGAGCGTCGTCATCCCTGCCTCCTCCCGCACATGGATGGCGGCGAGGAGGGAGGAAATGTCCTGGTCGAAGCGCTTGGAGATCTTGTAGCAGCGGAGGTCCATCGGATCGGCGGGGCGGGGAACGTCCACGAACTCGACGAACTCGCCGGGCCGGAGGTCCTGCCGACCGTATTCGATGAAGAAGGTCTCCAGCGGAATCTCGCGCCGCGCCGCGCCCCTGCGGAGCGTGAGCCGCGCGCCGAGCGCGATCAGCGCCGGCGCCGCGTCCCCGATCGGCGACCCGTTGGCGATGTTGCCGAGAAGCGTGCCCGCGCCGCGGACCTGCGGCGAGGCGAAGCGGCGCCAGACCTCCCCGAGATCGGGCGCAAGCGGTGCGAGCGCGGCCATCGCGCGCTCATGGCTCACCGCGGGACCGAAGCGGAGGCCGGCCTCATCCTCCCCGATCTCGCCGAACTCGGCGACATCGCCGACCCAGAGGAACATCGCGGGCCGGAAGCCGCGCTTGGTGACCCAAAGGCCGATATCGGTCGCCCCGGCGAGGATCGTCGCCTCCGGATGGGCGAGGCGGGCGGCGGCGAATTCCTCTGCGCTCCGCGGGGCGAGAAAGCGCGCGCCTTCGGCCCGATGGTCGAGCGTCAGCGTCAGGTCGCGGCGGAGCGCCCTGAGGCGCGAGAGCGCCGCCTCATGGTCCGGGGCGGCGGCCGGCGCCGCGCGGGCGGCGGAAGCGGCGGCGAGGATCGGGCCATAGCCGGTGCAGCGGCAGAGATTGCCGGCGATCTGGTCGACCACCGCCTCCGGCTCCGCCGACGCCCCGGTCTCCCAGGCGTGCGCCAGGCTCATGACGAAGCCCGGCGTGCAGAACCCGCACTGGCCGCCGTGCCCCTCCGCCATCGCGCGCTGGACGGGATGGGCGCCGCCGAGCGCCTCCACCGTCACGACCTCCCGGCCGTGGAGCATCGGCAGCAGCTGGATGCAGGCGTTGGCGGTCCTCTGGCGGAGCGCGCCGTCCGGCGCCAGTTCCCGCACGATGACGGTGCAGGCGCCGCAATCGCCTTCGGCGCAGCCCTCCTTGGTTCCGGTTAGCCCGCGCGCCTCCCGTAGCCAGTCAAGCAGGGTGGTCGTCGGCGCGGCGCCGGGCGCCGCGACGCGCTCGCCGTTCAGAATGAACCTCAGGCCTTCGCTCATGTAGCCCCGCCGCACCGCATCGCAGCAAGTTTCCGTTCCGGATGAAGCATTGTCCAGCGCCGGGGCGCCATTTAAACCGACGTTAGCGATTGCGACTCCATATGTCCTGACTTCACGCGGGATATCCATGTCGTCCGAGCAAGACCCAAGGCCGTCCGAACTCGCCGCCGCCAGACGGCTCGCGCTGTTCATGGCGGCGGCGCTGGCCGCGCTGGTCTCCGGCGCGGTCGTCGCCGTCTTCTGGATGGCTTCGGCCTATGACGATCTCGGCAGGAGCAGCGCGGAGCGGATGATCGCGGACGGGCTCCGCGACTTCGAGACGAGCCTTGCGATCACGACGGAGGATTATGCGGTCTGGACCGCCGGTTGGGAGGCGGCGCGCGCCGGAGACCGGCCGTGGCTGACGGAGAACATGGGCTCCGGCGTCTATGACGGAGAGGGCGTCATCGCCGACCTGTTCGTGATCTTCGAGCCGGGCGGGGCGACTGAATATGGCTGGACGGAGGAGACGGGCGCGGAGCCGACCCCGGGCCTTCTCGACCCTTCAGCGTTGGCCGTCGTCAACGAGGCCTTCGATGCGGCGCCGGATACCTTCGGCGAGGCGCTCACGCTCTATGTGCGGTCGCGCGGCGAAGTCTGGCTGCTGGCGGCGATCCGGATGACGCCGACGGAGGGCGCGCTCGATGGCGTGACGGATGCTGAGACGCCGCGATTCGTCTCTGGCCGCAAGCTGACGCCGGAGCGTCTGCAAGCGCTCGGCGAGAAGTTCCTGATTTCCGGCGCGGTGCTTTCGGACGCCGCGCCCGGAGACGGGCTGGACGGGCTGATCGTCCCCGGCCCGGCCGGGGCGCCGCTGGCCTGGATCGTATGGGAGCCGCCGGCCTCGGGCGCGGACATTCTTGAAATGCTGCTCCCGCCGGCCCTCGCCGCGCTTCTCGCCGCGGCGCTGGCGGGTTGGCTCGTCACGCGCCGGATGCTCGCGGCGACCGAACGCCTTCAGGGCGCGCTCTTCGAGGCGGAGGCGGCGGACCGGGCCAAGACGGCCTTCCTCTCCAATGTCAGCCATGAGCTGAGAACGCCGATGAACGGCGTCATGGGCATCGCGCAGCTGCTGCGCCTGCGGGCGGCCGAGGCCGAGAGCGGCCGCCTGATCGACGTCCTGATGACGTCGGCGCGCCACCAGCTCGCGCTCATCAACGACATTCTCGAAATGGCGCGGATGGAGGGCGGCGCGCGGCGCCTCGCGGAGGCGCCGTTCGATCCCTCCGCGGAGCTGCTTTCCGTCGTCGCCATGCTGCGGCCCGAGGCGGAGGAGAAGGGCCTCGCGCTCTTCGATTCGGAGGTCGAGGAGACGGGCGAAGTCACCGGCGACCCCCTCGCCTTCCGGCAGATCGCGGTGAACCTCATCGGCAATGCGCTGAAGTTCACCGACGCCGGGCATGTCCGCGTCGGTCTCTCCGCGGTGAGAAACGGCGCGCTCGTCCTGCTCCGGCTCGAAGTGGCGGATACGGGGCCCGGCGTTCCCGAGGCCTCGCGCGCGCGGATCTTCCGGCGCTTCGAACGCGGCGAGGCCGCCGAACGCGGCGGGGCCGGCGGCGTCGGGCTCGGCCTTTCGATCACCCGGTCGCTGGTCGAGATGATGGACGGCTCGGTGGAGGTTTCGGAGGCGCCGGAGGGCGGCGCGCTCTTCTCCGTCATCGTCTCGCTGCCCGCGAGCGGAGCCGAGGCGAAAGCGGAAGCGGCCTGAACGCCCGCCGCCACTTACGCGCGCAGCCCGGATGCGTTAAGCATCTCCCGCGGGAAGTCGGGGGATGGCCTTGTCGAAACGGCCCGATTGCGGAGCCTGCGGCGCAGCGCCGGTGGCGGGAGCGCGCTTCTGCCATCTGTGCGGCGCGGCGCTCGCCCCTGCCTGCGCGGGATGCGGGACCGAATTGCCGCCCGAGGCCCGGTTCTGCCATATGTGCGGCCTCCCCGCCGGAACGTCCGCCGCCGCGCCGCACGCCGCGGCGCCCGCGCCCGATGCGCTGACCCTCGCCGGGGAGGCGGAGCGGCGGCAGATGACCGTTCTCTTCTCCGATCTCGTCGGCTCCACCGCGCTCTCCGAGGATCTGGACCCGGAAGTGCTGCGGGAGCTTCTCGCCGCCTATCGGCAGATCTGCGCCGAGGCGGTGGAGCGGCAGGGCGGGACGGTCACCAAGCTCGTCGGGGACGGGCTCGACGCGCATTTCGGCTATCCGGTCGACTACGAGGACAGCGCCGCCCGCGCCGTGCGCGCCGCGCTGGAGATCGCCTCCGCGGTGCCCTTCCTCAGCGGGCGTTTCCCGGGACTCGCCGCGCCGCTTTCCGCGCGGATCGGCATCAACACCGGGCTCGTCGTCGTCGGCGATGTCGGCGCCGGCGCGCTCAGGGAAAAGCAGGGCGTGATCGGCGACACGCCGAACGTGGCGGCGCGGCTTCAGGCGGTGGCGGAGCCCGGGCAGGTGGTGATCGGGCAGGCGACATGGCGGCTCGTCAGCCACGACTTCGTCTTCGCCCCGCTCGGCCCGAAGCGGCTGAAGGGGGTGGCGCAGCCGCTCGAATGCTATGTCGTCCTCGCCGAACGGGCGGAGCGCGAGCCCGAATCGCCCGGCTCCCGCACGCGGCTCGTCGGGCGGGAGGGGGAAATCGCCGTGCTGCGCCAGAACTGGCGCCGCGCCGCCGGGGGCGACGGGCGAACCGTGCTGCTGACGGGGGAGGCCGGCATCGGCAAGTCCCGCGTCGTGGAGACCTTGCTGGAGGAATTGCGGCGGGAGCCGGATTTCGCGGAGCTGAAGCTCTACGCCGCCGCCGTCCATACCGCGACCGCCTTCCGCCCGCTGATCCGCGAGCTCGTGCGCCGCGCGGGCTTCGCGGATGGCGAGCCGGACGCGGCGCGGCTCGACAAGCTGGAGGCGCTGGTCGACGATCTCGGGCTCGACCGGGAGATCTACATGCCGCCCCTCGCCTCCACGCTCAGCGTCGACCTCGGCGGGCGTTACACGAAGGCGGCGGACGCTTCGGTGGTGAAGCATCGCTTCCAGGCCGCCTGCGCCGCGATGATCGACAAGGCGGGCGAGGGGCGGACGCTCCTCCTGCTCGTGGAGGACCTGCACTGGGCGGACCCGTCTACGCTGGAATTCATCGACCAGTGGATCACGGAAACGGCGCGCCGCCGCTGCCTGACGATTCTGACCTTCCGGCCGAGCTTCGACCACGGCTGGCGGGACGAGAGCCATCTCTCCACGCTCAACCTCAACCGCCTGAGCCGGGTCGAAAGCCGGGAGGTGATCGGCCTCGTCGCGCGGAAGCCGCTCCCGGAAGAGGTCGTCTCCACCATCGTACAGCGCACGGACGGCGTGCCGCTCTTTATCGAGGAGCTGACGAAGATGGTGCTGGAGAGCGGGCTTATGCAGGAGACGGCGACGGAATACCGCCTCACCGGCCCGCTGCCGCCGCTGGCGATTCCGGACAGCCTGCAGAACTCGCTCATGGCGCGGCTCGACCGGCTGGCGACGGTGAAGGAAGTGGCGCAGATCGCTGCGGCCATCGGCCGGCGCTTCCGACACTCCCTGCTCGCCGAGGTGACGGGCGACCCGGACGGGGAGCTGGAGGCGGCGCTCGCCAAGCTGGTGGACGCCGAATTGCTCCAGCGCTTCGGCTTCCCGCCCGATGTCGAATACGAATTCCGCCACGCGCTGGTGCAGGACGCCGCCTATGGCTCGATGCTGAAATCCTCGCGCCACCGGGTGCACGCCCGGATCGCCGCCGCGCTGGAGGCGAATCCGAAGTCGCGGGAGCTGGAGCCCGAGATCATCGCCCGCCATCATCTCGCCAGCGGCGCGCCGGTGAAGGCGGCTCCCTTCTCCTTCGCCGCCGGGCAGCGCGCGCTCGACGCCTCCGCCCATCGCGAGGCGATAGGCCATTTCGCCGCCGCGCTCGAACATCTCGAGGACATGCCGGACGACCCGGCGCGCCGGCGGCTCGAGCTCGACATCCGCATGGCCTACGGCGTGCCGCTCCAGACCTTGCGGGGCTACGCCCATGCCAGCGTGCGCAAGAACTACGACCGGGTGGAGGCGCTCGCCACCAGCCTTGGCGCGACGGCGGAGCTGATGCCGCTCTATTACGGCATGTCGCGCTATCACATGCTGAGCGCGGATTACGATAAGGCGCTGGTGAGCGGCGAGAAGCTGCTGGAGGCGGCGGAGGCGGCGGAGGACGCGATATTCCTCGCGGCCGGGCGACGCATCCTCGGCTCGATCCGGTTCTATACCGGCCGGCTGAAAGAGGCGCGCGAGATGCTTCTCGGCGTCCTGTCCTCCGGCCTCGTCGAGGCCGATTACTCCCTCGCGCGGCAGGTCGACGTGGTGGATTTCCGCGCGGCGGCGAACGCCTACATGGCTTGGGTCGAATACGCGGAGGGGCGGCCGAACGCCGCCCGCGCCTACGCCGCCGCCTCCATGAAGGTCGCCTCCGGGCTCTCGCATCGCTTCTCCGAAGCCTTCGCGATCTGCTTCGGATGCTGGACGCACGAGTTCTGCGGAGACCGGGAGCGCGCGCGGGAGCTTGCGGCGAAGGGGCTCGCCATGTCCCGCGAGCACGGCTTCCAGTTCTGGATCGGCTGGACGGAGGTGATCCTCGCCGCGACGGGGGGCGAGAGGAAAGCCGGCCTTTCCGCCGCCGATTATGCGCGCGAGGGACTGGCGGATTGGGAGGAGGTCGGCTCCCGCCTCGGGCTCACCTATCTCCTGTCGCTTACCGTCGAGCTTCTGGCGAAGGAGGGGCGGAAGACGGAGGCGGAGGAGGTTCTGGCGGAGGCCGAGCGGTTCATCGCCGAGACGGGGGAGCGGTTCTGGGCGCCGGAGATCATCCGCCTCAAGGGCGTGCTCCGCCGCCGCTCCCGCCCCGCCGAGGCGGAAGCGCTGTTCCTTCGCGCGCTGAAGGAGGCGGACGCGATGGGCGCGCGGCTCCTCTCTCTCCGCGCCCTCCTCTCTCTGGCCGAGACGCCGGGGCGACGCGAGGAGGCCGCCGCCGCGCTCCGCGCCCGGCTCGCCGCCTTCCCGGATGAGGAGGAGAGCGCCGAGCTCGAAGCCGCCCGCGCCCTCGCCGCGGAACCGGCGCGGAGCCGCAGCGCCTGAGGGTTCAGAAGATGAAGTCGTCCTCCGTGAAGGCGCCCGCGTTCTGGTTCTCGAAGAGAATCGAGCCGCGGGTGTAGGAGACGACAACATCGCTCCCTTGCTGTTCGATCC
>JAUIDE010000094.1 GCA_030429105.1 Alphaproteobacteria bacterium | reverse complement strand
CCGCCCACCCGCGCTATCCTCCCGCCCGCAGGCGAAGGAGGGACCCATGAAAGTCCTGACCCCTTTCCGGGCCGTCGGCTGGGCGGCGGCGGTGTTCACCGCCGAGAAGTCCTTCGCGGCGAATCCCGTCCTCGGCTCGCGCCGGCTGAACGAGCTGGGCCTCCACCGCGCCCGCGTCGCCGCCGCCGCGCGGATGGCGGCGTTCCGGCGGCGGTTCATCGACATCCCCGCGGCGGATCGCGAAGCCTATGCGCGGGACGGCTTCGTCATCAGGCCGGACTACCTGCCGCCCGATCTCTTCGACGCCGTGCGGGAGGAGGTGTTCGGCCGCCCCCACCCGGCGCGGGAGATGCGGCAGGGGCGGACCGTCACCCGGATGATCCCGCTTTCCGCCGCCGCGCGGCCCCGCCTGCCCCGTGCGAGCGCCGTCGCCTTCGACCCGGCGCTGGCGCGGCTCGCCGGCCATGTGGCGGGGCGGACGGGCGCGGCGCTCCATCATGTGCAGACCGTGATCGCGGAGCCGGAGAGGGGCCCGCAGGACCCGCAATCGGCGCTCCACGCCGACACGTTCCATTCGACGGCGAAATACTGGCTCTTCCTCCATGACGTGACGGAGGAGGACGGGCCCTTCATGTTCGCGCCCGGCTCCCACCGGCTGACTGAGGCGCGGCTGGACTGGGAGCATCGCCAGAGCCTGACCGCGCGGGCGGAGGGGCGGGCGCATCATGCCCACGGCTCCTTCCGCATCCGGCCCGACGAGCTTGCGGCGCTCGGCTACGTCCCGCCCCGGCGCGTGGCGGTGAAGGCGAACACGCTCGTCGTGGCGGACACATACGGGTTCCACGCGCGGGCGCCCTCCGCGAAAAGGACGGTGCGGGTGGAGCTTCACGGGCAGTTGCGGCGGAACCCGTTCCTCCCCTGGAACGGGCTCGACCCGCTGAACCTGCCGGGGCTGAAGGGGCGGGAGTACGACCTGCATTTCGGCTGGAAGGATTACTGGGGAATCCCCTCCGTCTGGCGGAATGTCGGGCCGGTCCGGGCGGACGATCCGGCGAAGGTGTGAGGGCGCCCCTCGCGCATGGCGCGCCGGCCCCGCGTCTATGACCCCCGCCCCGCCCGTGCGATCTCGAAGGTCGTCACGATGTCCTCATCCGTCAGCGCCTTCTTGCTGGCCGGCTGGTTCTCCGCCTTGTCGCTGATCGTCTCGCCGCCGAGCGCCCGCCCGACATTGAGGACCCGCGCGAGCGAGGCGTAGACATTGTACCAGAACGGCCCGCCGAGCCCGATGAGGATGCCGGCGAGGAGCGTGTAGGCGATCCAGCCGAAATAGGTCCGGTCCACGTTCCCCGCGCAGCCCTCCGCGGCGAAGACGTCGGAGAGCGAGCGGCCGAAGATCGTGACCTCGGAAAGGCTTGACCCGCAGAACGGGTAATAGCTCGGCCCGATCGGCAGCCCCTCGACGCCGCGGAGCGCGGCGACGCTCTCCGAAAGCCCGTCCACCGCCGCATTCACCTCTTCGAGGGAACCCTCGCCCGTCGCCGCCAGAGCGGCGTCGAGCTTCGCCAGCGCGGCCTCGTTCGCCGCCTTCGCCGCATCGACCTCCGCGATGATCGCGGCGCGGGCGCCGGGATTGTCCATCAGGTAGACGAAGACCCGCCCGGCGTCGATGTTCGCGCCGAAGGCGAAGAGCACGGCGATGACCGCGGTGTAGCGATGCGCCTTGTAGCGGAACCGCTCCGCCGCCGCCGCCGCATAGCGCTCATAGGTCCGCGCGATGTCCGTCAGCACCGCGCGGAGCTCCGCCCGGCCCTTGGCGGCCAACGCATCCCCCAGCTCGGACTTCGCGAGCCGCTGGAGCAGCGAATAGGTCGTGATCTGCTCGTGCCCGAAGCGCATGGGCGCGAAGAGGATGTCTGAGCCAGCCTTCGCCAGCGGGCTCCGGCTCAGCTTCGCGACCTGCGCCTTCAGGTCCTCGGCGGAGAGGTTCCCGTCCTTGTCCGTATCCAGCGCGCCCTTCAGCCCGGCCTTGGCGGCGGGCGCAATCTCGTTGACGATGAGGCTTTCGATCGCGTCGGCCAGCACCTTCTGCCGCATGGCGAGGATGCGGAGAAAGGCCTCCGCGATCCCGGTCACGATGGTGGAGAAGACGATCATCACGACGGCGAAGGCCGCCGCCCCTTCGAGCACGTCCATGACCCGCTCCCTTCAACTGCAGGGAGAGACTCGCCCCGAATCGCCCGCCCGGCAAGCGCGGAACGTCACGCGAAGGCGATCTGGGTCTTCATCGCGCGGCTGCGGTCGGAGGCGGCGAGGAAGGCCTCCTCGGCCTCGTCCAGCGGCATCGTGTGGGTGATGAGCGGCGCGGGGTCGATCAGCCCGGCCTGCATGAGCCGCACGGCGACAGGGAATTCCTCGTGGAAGCGGAAGGCGCCGCGAAGGTCCAGCTCCTTCGCCGTCAGCGCCTGCAGGGGCACGTTCATGTCCCCGCCGAGGCCGACCTGCACGATCACCCCGCGCGGGCGGAGCGCGGCGATCCCGGCGGCGAGGGCCTGCGGGGCGCCAGTGCACTCGAAAAGCACGTCGAAATACCCCTTGTCCGCCGCATAGGGCGCCAGCGCCTCCGGCTCCTCGGCCACGTTCACCGCCCGGTCGGCCCCGGCGCGGAGGCCGTGGGCGAGCGCGGCGGCGGAAAGGTCCGTCACCACGATCTCCGCCGCCCCCGCCCGCCGCGCGGCGAGGATGCAAAGCGCGCCGATGGGCCCGCAGCCCGTCACCAGAACCTTCCGCCCGAGCAGTTCCCCCGCCCGCCGCGCGGCGTGGAGGCAGACGGAGAGCGGCTCCGCCATCGCCGCGACGCCGGGCGCCAGCCCCTCCGCCTTCACGCATTGGGAGGCGTCGGCCACCAGCATCTCCCGGAACGCGCCCTGGATATGGGGGAAGGGCATGGCGGAGCCGTAGAAGCGCATGTTGAGGCAATGGTTCCGCAGCCCCTCCGCGCAATAGCGGCAGCGCCCGCAGGGGCGGGAGGGGGAGATGGCGACGAGATCGCCGGGCGCGAGCCCCTCCACCCCCTCGCCCAAAGCCTCGACATGGCCGGAAACCTCATGGCCGAGGATCATCGGCTCCTTCAGCCGCACCGCGCCGAAGCCGCCGTGGTTGTAGTAATGGAGATCGGAGCCGCAGACGCCCCCGGCGGCGAGCCGCACCAGAACCTCGCCCGGCCCCGGCGCGCCCGCCTCCCGCTCCTCGATCCTCAGGTCCTTCGGCGCATGGATGACGACGGCGCGCATGGGCTCCTCCCGGTTTTCCGGGAAGAGTGGCGGAAAGCCGGGGATGGCGCCAGAGGGGGCGGCGCTTCGCTCTCCCCTTGGCCCGTGCGACCAGCACGGGCCGCGGCCGCCCCTCCCCGGGGGCGGACGCATCGCGACGTATCAAGATGTGCAATCGTCCGAAGACCTGACGCCATCAACCGCCAGACCGCAATCGTCAGGCGGCGTCCGCCCAGGGGCGGCCACGCCCCTCCGCGCCCATCACAACCGAAGAACACCAAGCCGTTCGCCCGGCCTCAGAATTGTTTCAAACCCGATCACGACTTTTTTCGAGCAAAATCAATCCTCCGCGCTCCATAACCATGGTTATCCCCCCTCAGGCCCCCAAAAACCCCGCCTCAGCCCCCCGCCTCGACCTCGAAAAGCGGCGCCCCGCTCGCCACCTGCGCCCCCGCTTCGGCATGAACGGCGGAGACCCGGCCCGCCACCGGGGCGAGGATGCGGTGCTGCATCTTCATCGCCTCGATCACCGCGAGCGGCTCCCCGGCGGCGACCTCCCGCCCCGCCTCCGCCCGCATCTCGATCAGGAGGCCCGGCATCGGCGCGCGGACGAGCCCGCCCTCCGCCGCCGCCGCCCCCCCGCCCGGCGCGACCGGGTGGAACACGCCCCGCTCCCGCCCCGAGACGAGCGCCAGCGCCCCGTCCGCCCCGAGCCGGGCGGCGAAGGCGCGGCCCCGGCCCCGCACCCGCGCGCGGCCCGGCCCTTCGATCAGAACCTCGATCTCCCCGTCCCCGTCGCCCACGCGCCAGCCGCCCGGAACCGCGACGGCCCGCATCGCCCGCGCCTCGCCCCGGCATTCAAGCTCGATCCGCGCCTCCGAAGGCGCGTCGGAGCGCCAGCCGATCTGGTCCGCCGCCACGAACCCCGCCTCCGCCAGCGTCGCCTCCTTCGCGGCGTTGAGCGCCAGCGCCGCGGCGAGCGCCCAGGTCTCCGCCGCCAGCGCCTCGGCGGGAACGCCCTCCGGCCATGCCTCCCCGATGAACCCCGTCGTCGCGGCCCCGGCGGCGAAGACCGGATGGGAAAGCGCGTCGATCAGGAAGGCCGCGTTCGTCTCCGGCCCCGCCAGCGCCGTCTCCTCCAGCGCCCGGATCAGCCGGCGCCGCGCCTCCTCCCGCGTCGGGCCGTAGGCGATCACCTTCGCCAGCATCGGATCGTAGAACGGCGAAACCTCGCCCCCCTCCACGATCCCGGCGTCGATCCGCACCCCCGGCCCCGAAGCGGGCCGCCAGAGCCGGATCGGGCCGGTGGAGGGCAGGAAGCCCGCGCCCGGATCCTCCGCATAGAGCCGCGCCTCGATGGCCGCGCCTTCGAGCCGCACATGCTCCTGCCGGAGCGGCAGCGCCTCGCCCCGCGCGACGCGGATCTGGAGCTCAACGAGGTCCAGCCCCGTCACCATCTCCGTGACGGGATGCTCGACCTGGAGCCGCGTGTTCATCTCGAGGAAGTAGAAACCGCCCGCCGCATCCAGCAGGAACTCCACCGTCCCCGCCCCGCGATAGTCCACCGCGCGGGCGGCGGCGACCGCCGCCTCCCCCATCGCCGCGCGAAGCGCGGGGGAGACCGCCGGAGACGGCGCCTCCTCCAGCACCTTCTGGTGGCGCCGCTGCACGGAGCAATCCCGCTCCCCGAGATGGAGGCAGGCGCCGTGATCGTCCGCAAACACCTGGATCTCCACATGCCGGGCGCCCGTGATCGCCCGCTCCAGCAGCAGCCGCCCGTCCCCGAAGGCCCGCGTCGCCTCGTCCCGCGCGCGGGCGAGCGCATCGCCAAGGTCTTCCGCCCGCTCGACAAGCCGCATCCCCCGCCCGCCGCCGCCCGCGCTCGCCTTGGCCATGAGCGGAAAGCCGATCGCCTCCGCCTCCGCGAGCAGCCGCGCGTCGGACTGGTCCTCCCCGTCATAGCCGGGCACGAGCGGCACGCCCGCCGCCCGCATGAGCCGCTTCGAGGCCGCCTTGTCCCCCATCGCGCGGATCGCGGAAGCGGGCGGGCCGATGAAGACGAGCCCGGCGGCGGAGACGGCCTCCGCGAAAGCCGCATTCTCCGAAAGGAATCCGTAGCCCGGATGGATCGCCCCCGCCCCCGCTTCCAGCGCCGCCGCGATGATCCGGTCGCCCCGGAGATAGCTGTCGGAAACGGGCGCCGGCCCGATCTCCGCCGCATCGTCCGCCATCAGCACATGCGGCGCGCCCCGGTCCGCCTCCGAATGCACCGCGACCGTGCGGAGCCCCATGGCCCGCGCCGTCCGGATGACGCGGCAGGCGATCTCCCCCCGGTTGGCGACGAGGATCGTGTCGAAGCTCATCGCTCCCGGATTCATCGCGGCGCCCATGAAGGTTTCCTCTTCTCCAGAAAGCTCGCCACGCCCTCCCGCCCCTCTTCCGAGAGCAGCGCGTCCGCGAAGGCGTCCGCCGCCGCCTCCCGCGCCTCCGCCCTTCCCCGCCCCGGCAGCGCGCGGATCAGCGCCTTCGTCGCGGCGAGGGCGCCCGGCCCGCAGGCGAGCACGGCGGCGCGGATGCGGGCGAGCGCAGCCTCCATGTCCTCCGTCACCTCGTCCGCCAGCCCCACGGCCTTCGCGCCCTCCGCGTCGAGCTGAACGGCGGTGAGCATCAGCCGCCGCCCCTCCCGCGCCCCGAGCCGGGCGAGCACATAGGGCGCGATCTGCGCCGGCACGATCCCGATCCGCGCCTCGGTCAGCGCGAAACGGGCGCCCCGGTCCGCGATCACCACGTCGCCGCAGCAGGCGAGGCCGAAGCCGCCGGCCATGGCGAAGCCCTCCACGGCCATCACCGTCACCTGCTCCAGCGCCTCGACGGCGGCGAAAGCCTCCGCCCCGGCGAGGGACATCGCGACGATCTCCTCCCGCGTTCCCTGAAGCGCGGCGCGGAAGCCCTTGACGTCGCCCCCGGCGCAGAACATCGAACCCCTGCCCCGGAAGGTGACTCCGCGCACGTCCCGCCGCCCCCTCAACGCCGCGCAGAGTGCGACGAGGGCGGCGACGCGGGCGGCGGTGAGCGGGTTCCGCGCCTCGGGCTCCGGGAACCAGACGGTGAGCCAGCCATCCGCGAGTTCCAGCTCCAGCGCGGGGGAGGAAGGCAGCCCGGTCACAGCCGCGCCACGCCGAAGGCGTTCGGCTGGAGCCGCCTAGCCTTGGCCTCCATCACCGTCTCGAGGCAGAAGCCGAGCACGCGCCGCGTGTCCCGCGGGTCGATCACGCCATGATCGAGGCAGCGGCCCGAGGTGTAGAAGGCGTCCGTCTGCCGGTCGAACACGGCGCGGATGGCGGCGGACTGCGCGGCGAGCGCCGCCTCGTCCAGCGGGGCGCCCTTTCGCTTCGCGCCCTCCCGCGCCACCGCCTCCATCGCGCCGGCCGCCTGCGCCCCGCCCATCACGCCGGTGAGCGCGTTCGGCCATGCGAAGAGGAAATCCGGGTCGAAGCCGTGCCCGGCCATGCCGTAATTCCCCGCGCCGTAGGAGGCGCCGACATGGAGCGCGATCTTCGGCGTCCGCGCGTTGGCGACGGCCTGAATCATCTTCGAGCCGTGCTTGATCATCCCGGCTCTTTCATATTCCGTTCCAACGAAATAGCCGGTCGTGTTGTGAAGGAAGATGAGCGGCGTCTCCGCCTGGTCCATCAACTGGATGAACTGCCCCGCCTTGTTCGCGCCCGCCGGGTCGATCGGCCCGTTATTGGCGAGAATCCCCACCGGGATCCCGTTGATCGCCGCCTGAAGGCAGAGCGTCGAGCGGCCGAAATCCGGCTTGAAGTCGGTGAAGTCCGAACCGTCCACGATGCGGACGACGATCTCCCGCGCGTCATAGGGCTCCTTCGGATCGGCGGGGACGATGCCGGACAGCTCGTCCGGGTTGTAAAGTGGCGGCGCGAAAGCCTTGACATCCCGCCGCTCCAGCCGCCGGTTCCAGCCGATGCGCGCGACCGCGCCGCGCGCGAGCGCCACGCCGTGCGCGTCGTCTTCCGCGAGATACTCGACGAGGCCGGAGACCTCCGCATGCATCTCCGCCCCGCCGAGCGCCCGCTCCTCCGCCGCCTCGCCCGTCGCCGCCTGCACGAGCGCGGCGCCGGCGAGCGCGGCCATGCCGCGCTTCTTCACGCCGATCACATAGTCGGAAAGCCCGATCATGTAGGCCCCGCCCGCCGTGGAGGCGCCGTGCAGCACGGCGACGGTCGGGATGCCCGCGGCGGAGAGCCGCGCGAGATTGGCGAAGATGCGCCCGCCCTCGGCCCAGTGCTGGACCTCGTAGCGCATGAGATTCGCTCCCGCGCTCTCCACCAGATGCACGAGCGGCAGCTTCTGCCGCATCGCGATGCGCTGGATCGAGAGGGCGACCGGCCCGCTCATCGCCCCCATCGCGCCCGCCTTGATGCCGCTGTCGTCCACCCAGATCATGCAGCGCGCGCCGGAGACGAAGCCGATGCCGACGATGAGGGACGAGCCGGGGACGGATTTCTCCTCCCGGTCCGTGTCGACCATGTAGCCCGCGAGCGAATGGAGCCGGAGGAACGGCATTCCGGGGTCAAGCAGCCGCGCCAGCCGCTCCCGCGGGGTGATCTGCCCGCGCGCCTCCATCCGCGGGCGGGAGGCTTCGGATTCCTGCTCCGCCCGCGACTCAAGCGCGCGAAGGCGGGCGACGGACGCCGCCATCGCCGCCTCGTTGGCCGCGAAGGCCGGGGAGCCGGGGGCGGCCATGCTGCGGAATGTCATCGCATCGTCTCCGCCAAGGCCGCCGGAACCGGAATGTCGAGCGCGAGGAGGCGCTGCGCGTAGCCCTTGCCTTGCGCGTCGTTGAGAAGCGAGGCGACGCCGCCGCCGCCGAGCGCCTCGTGAAGAAGGAGGTTCATCGCAGAGGTCCCCGGCAGGTGGAAGCGTTCGATCCGCCCCTTCGCGAAGGGGATCGCCGCGCGGATCGCCTCGTCGGTCAGCGCCGCCGCGATCCACGGCAGGTATTCCGGGCGGCGCGGGACGATCCCGACATTCGCCGCGTCCCCCTTGTCGCCCGAGCGGGCGACGGCAAGGGCTTCGAGCGGGACCAGCGCCGTCGCCTTACCCTCCGCCTCCGGAAAGGGATGCGCCGCGGGCGCGGGTCCGGGCGGCGGCGGCGCGGGCGGCGCGAAGGGGACCGGCTCTCCCTCCAGCGTCACGCGCGGCGGCGCCTCCGCGGCGTCGATCAGGAAGGAGAAGAGGCGGATGACGGGCGAAGGCTTAGGCCGCCCCGCCCCGGTGAAGCCGTGTAGGCCCGGCGGCGTGGCGAGCCCCGCGCCCATCGTCTCCTTGAGGAAGAGCCCGACGGCCCGCGCGTCGGCGTGCCTCACCGCCGTCTTGAGCGCGACCTCCTCATAGGCGCCCGCGCCCGGCCGCCCGCCCGTCACCTCGACGCAGGTCTCTGCAAAATCCGGCGCGTTCATCGCCCGGAGCTTCGCGCGGGCGCGGGCGAGCCCGGCCTCGGCGAAGGCGCGGGCCTTCGCGCCCGCCTCCCGCCCGTTGAAATTGAAGAGATAGCCGGCGCGGAACCCGTCCTCATGGGTGCACGAGACCTTGAGCCGCCCCGTCGGCGCCCTGCCCCTCGCGCCGGAGACGCGGACCCGCCCCGGCCCCTCCGCCGCGATGCGGACCTCGCTGAAATCGCAGATCACGTCCGGCAGAAGATAGGCCTGCGGGTCCCCGATCTCGTAGAGCATCTGCTCGGCTACGCTCTCCCGCGTCACGAGCCCCGACGTCCCCTCGGGCTTCGTGACGGTGAAGGCCCCGCCAGCCCCGATCTCCGCCACCGGATAGCCGATCTCCGCGATGTCCCCGGCCTCCCGCCAGTCGGTGAAGTTGCCGCCCGTCGCCTGCGGCCCGCATTCGAGGATATGCCCGGCGAGGGAGCCGCCCGCGAGCCGGTCGAGATCGCCGGCGCCCCAGCCGAACCGCCAGATGCAGGCGGCGAGGACGGTCGCGCTGTCCGCCACCCGCCCCGTCACCACGATGTCCGCCCCGGCGGAAAGCGCGGCGGCGATGGGGAAGGCGCCGAGATAGGCGTTGATCGAGGCGATCCTCATGGGGTCGGGGAAGGCTGCGCCGGAGAACATCTCCCGCCTTTCCGCGAACTCCGCCGCCCGCGCCGTCAGGTCGTCCCCCTGCACGACCGCCACACGGAGCTTCAGCCCGCGCTTCGCGATCTCCGCCCGGAGCGCGGCGGCGCAGGCTTCGGGGTTGAGCCCGCCGGCGTTGGAGACGACCTTGACCCCCTTCGCCGCGATCTCCGCGAGGTTCGGAGCCATCGCGGCCGAGACGAAATCCGGCGCGAAGCCCGCGCCCGGGTCCTTCGCCCGCGCCCGCGCCATGATGGAGAGCGTGATCTCCGCCAGATAGTCGTAGATCAGAACGTCGAGGCCCGGATGGGCGAGAAGCTGCGCCGTCGCGTGGCTCGCCTCGCCCCAGTATCCGCTCGCCCCGCCGACGACCAGCCGCTCCGCCACGACGTTTCCCCTGTCTTGTTTTGCCGCCATAGACGGGCGCGGCGGCGGCGAGGTCAAGCCTGACCCGGCGTCGTCGCCCCTCTCCCCCGGCCCCTCTCCCGAGGGAGAGGGGAGGCGCAGGCCGCCCGGACAGCGCTTCCTCCCTCCCGCCTACGGGAGGGAGGAGAGGAGGGAGGGCCGCGCGATTGCCGCGGGCGGCGCGCGCGGATAGCGTCTCGCCGATGCGCAGCCTCCGCACCATCCATGTCGTCTCCGCCCATGCCGAGGGCGAGGTGGGGGACGTCATCGTCGGCGGCGTCGCGCCCCCGCCGGGGGAGACGCTCGCCTCCCAGCGCGACTGGATCGAGCGGGACGGCGTCTTGCGAGACTTCCTCCTGAACGAGCCGCGGGGCGGCGTCTTCCGCCATGTGAACCTCCTCGTCCCGCCGAAGCGGCCGGAGGCGGCGATGGGCTTCATCATCATGGAGCCGGCGGACACGCCGCTCATGTCCGGCTCCAATTCCATTTGCGTCGCGACGGTTCTGCTCGACACCGGCATCCTGCCGATGACGGAGCCCATGACGGAATTCATGCTTGAGGCGCCGGGCGGGCTCGTCGCCGTGCGGGCGGAATGCGCCGGCGGCAAGGCCCGCTCGATCACGGTGCGGAACATGCCCTCCTTCGTAGCGGCGCGGGGCGCGGCGCTCTCCGTCCCCGGCCTCGGCGACCTCCGCGTGGACATCGCCTTCGGCGGCGACTCCTTCGTCGTGGTCGACGCCGCTTCGCTCAGCTTCCGGATCGAGCCCGGCGAGGCGAAGGCGCTGGCGGAGCTCGGGGTGCGGATCACCGCGGCGGCGAACGAGCAGATCGGCTTCGATCATCCGGGCGAGGCCGACTGGCGCCACATCTCCTTCTGCCTCTTCGCCGGGCCGGTGGAGCGGGAGGGGGATGCGCTCGCCGCGAAGGCCGCCGTCGCGATCCGCCCCGGCAAGATCGACCGCTCGCCGACCGGCACCGCGCTTTCCGCCCGCATGGCGCTGCTCCATGCCGCGGGGGAGATGAAGACGGGCGACCGGCTGATCCAGCGCTCCATCCTCGGCTCGGAATTCCACGGGCGCATCGCCGGTGAGACCGAAGTTGCGGGGCGCCCGGCCATCCTGCCGGAGATCACGGGGCGGGCGTGGATCACCGGCGTCCATCAGCACATGCTGGACCCGGAGGACCCGTGGCCCCGCGGCTACAGGCTCTCCGACACCTGGCCCGGCGCCTCTTCAGCCGGGCGATAGCCGCTCGCCACCACGAATTTCTCCGCGCTGTCCTTCCGCGACGAAGGCGGCTTCATGTGAGAGACCTTGGCGAAACGGCGCTTCAGCTCGGCCAGAAGCTCCCCCTCCGCCCCGCCGGAAAAGACCTTCGCGACGAAGGTTCCGCCCGGCTCCAGCACGTCGAAGGCGAAATACGCCGCCGCCTCGCAGAGCGCGACGATGCGGAGATGGTCCGTCCCCCGGTGGCCGGAACTCGCCGGCGCCATGTCCGACATCACCACGTCCGCCGGCCCGCCGAGCGCAGCCTTCACGGCCGCCTCCGCGCCCTCTTCAAGGAAATCGAGCTGGAGCAGCTCGGCCCCCGGAACCGGGTCCACCACCTGAAGATCGACGCCGACGATTCGCCCCACCCGCTTGCCCGTCTTTTCCCCCAGCGCGTTGATCCGCGGAACAGCCACCTGCAGCCACCCCCCCGGCGCGCAGCCGAGATCGACGACGCGCGCGCCGGGGACGAGGAAGCGGTGCCGGTCGTCTATCTCCATGATCTTGAAGGCCGCCCGCCCGCGATAGCCCTCCGCCTGCGCGCGGCGCACATAGGGGTCGTTCAGCTGCCGCTCCAGCCAGAGCTTGGAGGAAAGCTTCCGCCCCTTCGCCGTCTTGACCTTCTGGCGCAGCTCCCGCGCGCCGCGGCCGGAGCCGCCGCCGGCCGCGCTCACGACGCGGCCTGCGTGTAGATCAGCCCCTCGCGCAGCCCCCGGTCCGCGACGCGGAGACGGTCCGTCGGCCAGGCGGAGAGGATGGCGGAAAGGATCGCGCAGCTCGCCACGATCAGCCGCGCCCGGTCCTGCCCGATCGAGGGATGGAGCGCCCGCGCCTCGTCCGAGAGGCAGGCGAATTCCCGCGCGATCCGCCGCGCGGCGCGATGCGGGAGCCAGAGCCCGTCCACCCGGCTCCGGTCATAGCGGCGTAGGCCGAGATGCGCGGCGCCGATCGTCGTGACGGAGCCGGAGGCGCCGATGAGCTGGAGCGAGCGGCCCACCGCCTCGTCCGCCATGCGCGCGGCGAAACCCTCGATCAGCTCCTCGAAATACCAGCTCATGAGCCCGAAGCGCTTCGAAGGGTCGGCGATCTCCGCGAACTTGTCCTCCAGCGTGGCGACGCCGACGGGGATGGAGGCCCAGTCCACGATCCGCGCGCCATGACCCGCGCCCTCCTGCAGCGGCGGCGTCGCCCGCGTCGCCGCCGCGCGCTCCTCGGGCGGCACGGCGGAAAGGTCGAGCAGGACGAATTCCGTGGAGCCGCCCCCGATGTCGAAAACGAGCACGCGCTCCGCCTCAGGGTCCACCAGCGGCCCGCAGCCGGCGACGGCGAGGCGCGATTCTTCCTCCGGCCCGATGATCTCCAGCCGGATCCCCGTCTCCTCCCGCACGCGGGCGGCGAAATCGGCGCCGTTCAGCGCCTGCCGACAGGCGGCGGTGGCGACGGCGCGAACGCGCCGTGGCGCCGCCCGCTTCAGCTTGTCCGCGCAGATGGCGAGCGCGGCCACCGCCCGGTCCATCGCCGCCGGGTCGAGCGCGCCGGAACGGTCGATTCCGTCGCCGAGCCGCACGGCGCGGGAGAAGCTGTCCAGGACATGAAGCCGCGCGCCGTCCGGCCTCGCGATCAGCAGGCGGCAATTGTTCGTGCCAAGATCGAGGCCGGCGACGGGTTCGCCCGCCTCGGGGGGAAAGGCGCGCGCGTCCTGCGGGCTCTGCTCCCCGTCCATGCCGTCCTCCGGTTCTTGCTCTTGTCGAACCAGAGGTAAACGAGCGGCAGATGCGCCGCAAGGCGCTGGCGTCAGGCGCAGCCCCCGGTCGCGGCGATGCGCATCGGCGTCGTCTCCACGCCCAGCGCCTGGCAGACCTGATAGGGCAGGTCCGGATTGTTGAGCGTGTAGAGGTGGATATGCCCCGCCCCCTCGCGCCGCAGCGTGTCGCACATCTCCGCCGCGATGGAGATGGAGAGAAGCTCGGCCGCGCCGGTCTCCTCCGCATTGGAGAAGGCCGTCTCCATCCAGTCCGGCACGCGCGCGCCGCAGCGGGCGGCGAAGCCCTTCATCCGGGCGAAATTCTCGATGGGGAGGACGCCGGGGATGATCGGCCGGTCGATTCCCGCCTTCGCGCAGCGGTCGCGGAAGCGGAGGAAGGTCTCGACGTCGAAGAAGAACTGGGTGATCGCGTCATCCGCGCCGGCGTCGAACTTGCGCTTCAGATGCGTGACGTCCGCCCCCTCCCCCGAAGCTTCGGGATGCGGCTCCGGATAGGCGCCGACGGAGACATGGAACCGCCCCTCCGCCTTCAGCGCCTCGATGAGCTCCACCGAGCCCGAGAAGCCGCCCGGATGCGGCGTGAAGCGCTCCGCCCCGTTCGCCGGGTCGCCGCGGAGCGCGACGATGCGGCGGCAGCCGAGCTTGGCGTAGGTGCGGGCGACGGAAAGCGTCTCCTCCCGCGTCGCGCCGACGCAGGTGAGATGGCCGGCGACGTCGAGCCCCGCCCGGTCCCGGATCGTCTGGATCGCGGCGACCGTCCGCTCCCGCGTCGAGCCGCCGGCGCCGTAGGTGACGGAGACGAAACGCGGCCCGAGCGGCGCGAGGCGCTCGACCGAACGCCAGAGACGGAGCGCCCCTTCCGGCCCCTTGGGAGGGAAGAATTCGAAGGAGATCGTCGGCGTCGGCTTCGTCATCGGATGCGCCTTCCCACAAGGATCGCGAACTACACAACCCGGAGATACAGGCGAAAAACCGACGCTACAAGGCGAAAAGGCGACTTGCGCGCGTTGCGTCCGCTCGCCAGGTCGAAAGACGTGTCGCAAAGCGCGCGCCGCCGGTCGCGATCATGCGCGCCGGAACCCGCGCGGCGGCGCATTTGCGTGGTCAAGACAGGAGTTCGAAGCGTGACGCAGGTCGTGACGGTCTACTGGAGGGACATCCCCGCACAGGTCATCGTCGGCAAGGGCCGGCGGGCCGCAAAGGTCCAGCTGCCGGAGCGGTTCGAGCAGGCCATCGACCGCTGCGCCATGAAGGTCGGCGCGCGGGGGGACGACGCCTATCTCGCCGAATGGCGGAAGGCGGCGCACGAGGAGGAGACGGAGGCGGACGACGCGGCGCTCGCCGCCGCCATCGCCGCCCGGCTCGAAGCGGAATACGACGCGGAGCGCATAAAGGCGCTCATCGCGAATGACGGTTGGAACAGCGCGGCGTAGCCGCAGTCGGGGAGCACGGGCATGGCGAACATCCTCAGCTTTTTCTCGGGCCGCAAACCCGCCCAGCCCGCCGCGACCGGCGGCGTCGCCGCCCTCCTCGAGGATTTCTCCATCGAGGTGATGCCGCGGACGGCCGAGAAGATCGAGGATTTCCGCCCGCTCCTGCCCGAAGGCTCCCGCGTCTACATCGCGCATATCGACGGCACGCCGATCGAAGAGATGGTGCGCACGGCGAAGCGCCTCGCCGCCGAGGGCTTCCCCGTCATGCCGCATTTCCCCGCCCGCATCATCCGGGACAGGGCGACTCTGGCGGACTGGATCGCCCGCTACCAGGGCGAGGCCGGGGTTGACCAGGCGCTGCTGCTCGCCGGCGGCCTCTCCTCCCCCGCGGGCGAGTTCTCCGACTCCATGGCGCTGATGCGCACCGGCCTCTTCGAGAAGGCGGGCTTCCGCCGCATCCATGTCGCCGGCCACCCCGAGGGCAACCGGGACATCGACCCTGCGGGCGACGCCGCGAACGCGATGGCCGCGCTCCGCTGGAAGCAGGACTGGGCGCGCCAGGCGGGCGTCGAGATGGCCATCGCGACGCAGTTCTGCTTCGAGGCCGAGCCGGTGATCGAATGGGCCGGCAGGCTCCGCGAGGAGGGGATCGCCCTCCCCGTCCACATCGGCGTCGCGGGCCCCGCGAAGCTGCAGACGCTGGTGAAATTCGCGATGACCTGCGGCGTCGGCCCCTCCGTCCGCGTGCTGCAGCGGCGGGCGGCGGACGTGACGAAGCTGATGCTGCCCTTCACGCCCGAAGCCTTCCTCGCGGACCTCGCGGCGCACCGCGCGGCGAACCCGGATTTCGCGGTGCGACGGGTTCACTTCTTCCCCCTCGGCGGGATTCGCGCTACGGCGGACTTCACGGGGGCCATGCGCGGCGCCCGCAAGATGGCCGCCACGGCCTGAGCCGAGACGAAAGAGACCCATGACCCGCACTGTCGTCGCCTCCCGGTCGAAGACCGTCATCATCGGATTCGACCAGCCCTTCTGCGTGATCGGGGAGCGGATCAACCCGACCGGGCGCAAGAAGCTCGCCGCCGAACTCGAGATGGGGGACTTCTCCACCGTGGAGAAGGACGCGCTGGACCAGGTCGCCGCCGGCGCGGCGATCCTCGACATCAATTCCGGGGCCGTCTTCTCCAACAAGATGGCGGAGGATGCGCGCTACGCCGACAACAACTTTGTCGAGCCCGCGCTGATGAAGGAGATGGTGGAGCGCGTGCAGGCGCTGGTCGACGTGCCGCTCTGCATCGACAGCTCCGTGCCCGGCGCGCTGGAGAACGGCCTGAAGGCGGCGGAGGGCCGCCCGCTCCTCAATTCGGTGACGGGGGAGGAGGAGCGGCTGGAGCTCGTCCTGCCGCTCGTGAAGAAATACGACGTGCCGGTGGTGGCGATCTCGAACGACGACACCGGGATTTCCGAGGATCCCGACGTGCGCTTCGCCGTGGCGAAGAAGATCGTGGAGCGCGCGGCGGATTTCGGCATTCCGGCGCATGACATCGTGGTCGACCCGCTCGTCATGCCCATCGGCGCGATGGCGACGGCGGGCCAGCAGGTCTTCGCCCTCGTCCGGCGGCTGCGGGAGGAGCTTGGCGTGAACACGACCTGCGGCGCCTCCAATATCTCCTTCGGCCTGCCGAACCGGCACGGCATCAACAACGCCTTCCTGCCGATGGCGGCGGCCGCCGGCATGACCTCGGCGATCATGAACCCGCTCCAGGCCGCCGCGACGCCGAAGAAGATCGCGGAGCGGATCGCGGAGCTGGAGGCGCTCGGCGTGGTGTTCCCCGAGGGGATCGACCCGGAGGTTCTCGTGCCCCTGATCGGCCTCGGCTCCGCCAAGGCCGGCCCCTCGAAGGAGATCGAGGCGATCAAGGCCGCGGACTTCCTCCTGAACAACGACCCGTCCGGCGCGGCCTGGATCCGCTTCAACAAGGTCGCCGGCGGCGACGAGGGCGCCCGCGGCGCGCGGGACGGTCGGCGAAGCCGCCGGCGCGGCTGAGTCTCAGGGCGCCGCCTTCAACCCCTCAGGCAGCATCGGCATCTCCATCCCGAGGAGCCGCGCCGCGGCGAGAAGCGCGACCGGATAGCCCGCCGCGCCGAGCCCGCAGATCACCGCCGTCGCCGCCGCGGCGATGATCGAGTGGCGATGCTGCGCGTCCCGCGCATGGATGTTGGAGATGTGAAGCTCGATCACCGGGCCGCCGAACATCCGCACCGCGTCGAGCACCGGCACCGAGTGGAAGGAGAATCCGGCCGGATTGAGGATGAGCGCGGAGCCTTCCCGCCGCGCCTCCTGAATCCAGTCCACCATCACCCCCTCATGGTTCGTCTGGCGGAAGACGACCGGGAGGCCGACGGCCTCCCCGAGCGCGACGCAGGCGCGCTCGATGTCCGCGAGCGTCGTATGGCCATAGATGTCCGGCTCCCGCTCCCCCAGCATGTTGAGGTTCGGGCCGTTCAGAATATAGGCGGGTTTCGGCATCTCTTTCCCCTTACGCCGCTTTCCGGCCCGGCGGCGTCGCGCGGCGCCATGCGGCGTTGGATTGTCGCGCGAAAAGGAATAGCTGGCGGAGGCGCAGCATGGGAACCGAAATGAGCGATACCGATCCCCTCGTCGTCTTCACGCCCTCGGGCAAGCGCGGCCGCTTTCCGGTCGGCACGCCGATCCTCACCGCCGCCCGCGCGCTCGGCGTCGATCTCGACAGCGTGTGCGGCGGGCGCGGCATCTGCTCGAAATGCCAGGTCGCGCCGCAATTCGGCGAGTTCCCGAAGCATGGCGTGACATCGGCGGAGGATGCGCTCTCCGAATGGAACGCGGTGGAGGAGCGCTATCGCGCCAAGCGCGGGATGATCGACGGTCGCCGCCTCGGCTGCCAGGCGACCGTGCAGGGCGACGTGGTGGTGGACGTGCCGCCCGAGAGCCAGGTCCACAAGCAGGTGGTGCGGAAGCGCGCGGAGGCGCGCGAGATCGTCATGGATCCGGCCACCCGCCTCTACTACGTCGAGGTCGCGGAGCCCGACATGGAGCATCCTAGCGGAGACCTCGAGAGGCTGCAGGAGGCGCTGGCGCAGCAATGGGGCCTCGCCCACGCCGTAGGCGACCTCCGCACGCTCCAGATGCTCCAGCCCGCGCTGCGGGAGGGCGGCTGGAAGGTCACGGTCGCCGTCCATCACGGTGACGGGCTCGGCCCGGCGCGGATCATCCAGGTCTGGCCCGGCTTCCATGAGGGTTCGATCTACGGCGCGGCCTTCGATGTCGGCTCCACGACGGTCGCCTGCCATCTCTGCGACCTCGTGACGGGG
>JAUIDE010000093.1 GCA_030429105.1 Alphaproteobacteria bacterium | reverse complement strand
CGGTCCATCGCCTCGCGCTCAGACCTCCTTGTAGCGGTAACCGACGCCGTAGAGCGTCTCGATCGAGGCGAAGTCGTCGTCCACCGCCCGGAACTTCTTCCTCACGCGCTTGATGTGGCTATCGATGGTCCGGTCGTCGACATAGACCTGATCATCGTAGGCGGCGTCCATGAGCTGGTCCCGGCTCTTCACGAAACCGGGCCGCTGCGCAAGCGCCTGGAGAATCAGGAATTCGGTGACGGTGAGCACCACCGCCTTGCCGCCCCAGGAACAGGCGTGGCGAAGCGGGTCCATCACGAGCCGCCCGCGGACCAGCACCTTGTCCGCCTCGGCCCGTTCGGCGCCGTCGTCTTGCGCCTCGCGGCGGCGGAGCACCGCACGGATGCGCTCGATCAACAGGCGCTGCGAGAAGGGCTTACGCACATAATCATCGGCGCCCATGCGGAGACCAAGCACCTCGTCGATCTCCTCGTCCTTCGAAGTGAGGAAGATCACCGGCAGGTCGGAATTCTGGCGTAGGCGGCGCAGGAGCTCCATACCGTCCATACGCGGCATCTTGATGTCGAGCACGGCCATGTCCGGCGGGCTCTGCGTCATGGCGGCAAGAGCCGACGCCCCGTCCGTATAGGTACGGACCTCGTAACCCTCGTTCTCGAGCGCCATCTGCACGGAGGTCAGGATGTTCCGATCATCGTCCACCAGCGCTATCACCGGCATGCCATCCCTCCCGCGTGATCAAGTTAACATCGTCAATACAAGCGGAGGGGCGCAGCCGCAATGCGTCGGGCTCCTGCGCCAATCCTTCGCACATCGCGGGCTTCGCTCCTGTCATCGTTCTGATATAGGACCCGGAAGCAAGAATGTTGCGCGAATCACCGGCGGAGCCTCCCGGCCCGCATCGCCGGCGGCGCGGGGCCTTTGTGAGCCGGGACATCAGGGCGGGGCGGCGTGGGCCTCCCGCGAAAGAAGAGGGAACGCGCCGTCATGGACACGGGTCCGAAACCGACCATCGTCACTGGCGTCCATAATCTGGACGCCCCGCTGGAAGCCCTTGGCGCGGGCGGATTCTCCGCCGTCCATTACAACCTCCTCGAACCGGCGCTGATGCAGCATGCCGTCGCGCGCGGCGAGGGCGATATCGGCCAGGGCGGCGCGCTCCTCACGACGACCGGAAAGCACACGGGTCGTTCCCCGAAGGACAAGTTCGTGGTCGACGAGCCTTCGGTCAAGGACGCCATCTGGTGGGAGAACAACCCGCCAATGGCGAAGGAAGCCTTCGCGAGGCTGAAGGCGGACATGTTTGCCCATATGGCGGGCCGCGAATATTTCGTGCAGGATCTCTTCGCCGGGGCCGACCCGGCGCACCGGCTCAACGTCAGGATGGTGACGGAGCTGGCCTGGCACGCGCTCTTCATCCGCCACCTCCTTCGCCGACCGGAACAGGCGGAGCTCGCCGGCTTCCTGCCCGGCTTCACCGTGGTGAACTGCCCCTCCTTCCTTGCGGACCCGGCAAAGCATGGCTGCCGGTCCGAGACGGTGATCGCGATCTCCTTCGAGGAGAAACTCGTTCTGATCGGCGGCACGTCCTATGCCGGCGAGAACAAGAAATCGGTATTCACTCTCCTCAACTTCCTGCTGCCCGCGAAAGGCGTCATGCCGATGCACTGCTCGGCCAATCATGCGCCCGGCAAGCCGGAGGAAACGGCCGTGTTCTTCGGCCTCTCCGGCACCGGCAAGACGACGCTTTCCGCCGACCCGTCCCGCACGCTGATCGGGGATGACGAGCACGGCTGGTCTGACGAGGGGACGTTCAACTTTGAAGGCGGCTGCTACGCCAAGACGATATCGCTCAGCCCCGAGGCGGAGCCCGAGATCTACGCCACGACCTCGCGCTTCGCGACGGTGATCGAGAACATGGTTTTCGACCCTTACACCAAGGCGCTGGATTTCGAGGATTCGAGCCTGACGCAGAACATGCGCTGCGCCTATCCGCTTCCCTACATCTCCAACGCCTCCTCGACAGGCCGCGGCGGAGCGCCGAAGAACGTCGTGATGCTGACCTGTGACGCCTTCGGGGTTCTGCCGCCCATCGCGAGGCTGACGCCGGCTCAGGCGATGTATCATTTCCTTTCGGGCTTCACCTCCAAGGTGGCGGGCACGGAGAAGGGCGTGACAGAGCCGCAACCAACCTTCTCGACCTGCTTCGGCGCGCCCTTCATGCCGCGCCGCCCCGAGGTCTACGGTGCTCTCCTGCGGGACCGAATCGCAAGCGAGGGCTCGCGCTGCTGGCTTGTGAACACAGGCTGGACTGGCGGCGCTCATGGCGAGGGTTCACGCATGCCCATCCGCGCGACACGAGCGCTTCTCTCCGCGGCTCTGGACGGATCGCTCAACAAGGTCGAGTTCCGGACGGACCCGAATTTCGGGTTCGAGGTTCCCGTCTCCGTGCCCGGCGTGGCCGATGTCATCCTCGACCCTCGGCGCACCTGGGCGGACAAGGCCGCCTATGACGCACAGGCGAGGAAACTGGTCGATATGTTCGTCGCCAATTTCACCCAGTATGAGCCTCACGTCGGCGGCGACGTGAAGGCCGCTGCGCCGAAAGCGGCCTGAAAGCGGTGAAGGCGGTCGGCGCGGACGGATGCCGCGCCGGCTGGCTGGCTGTGGAGGCTGGCGGCGGCGCGGCGATCTTCTTGCGTCTCGCCGAACGTCTCGAGGCGTTCCCTTCGGCTGTGATCGTGGTCGACACGCCCATCGGCCTGCCCAGAGGCTGGGCGGAGCGCAGGGAGACGGACGCCGCTGCGCGAGCCTTGCTCTCTTCGCGCAACCGCGCCGGATGGCGAGGCGTCGGATCGCGCGTCTTTCCCGCGCCGCCGCGCCCGGCGCTCACGCTATGGAGAGGGGGCGCGGATCATGGCGCGGTCAACCGGGCGTCCGAGGGGCCGCGCCTCTCTGTCCAGAGCTTCAACATCCTCGACAAGATCGACGATGCGGACAGGACGGCTTCGCCGGAAATGCAGGATCGTCTCTGCGAGGGCCACCCCGAGATCGCCTTCGCCCTCGCTGCGGGCGAGACGCTCGCTCCGAAGAAGCGCCCCAAGGGGCTTGAGGCGCGGCGAGAAATTCTTGCGCGCCTTGGCTACGATCCTTCAGCGCTCGGCGTCACGCTCGGCCGCCGAACGGGTCGCTGGGGAGAAGACGACCTCCTTGACGCATGCATCCTCGCCCATGTCGCCCGGCGCCGCATGACAGGGGACGCGATCCGTCTACCCGAAGAGCCCGCGCTGGACGCGCGCGGCCTTCGGATGGAGATCTGGGCGTAGCCCTTCGCGGAACTGTCGTCATGCCGGGCTAGCGTTGCGGGATGCGCTGCGCCGCCGTGATCGCAATCCTGCTCTTCGCTGCGCCTGCAGCCGCGGACCCTTTCAAGTTCGTCGCCATTGGAGACATGCCGAACGGCGACCCGGCTGTCGTCATGCCAGCCTATGAAGCGCTGATCGATGTCATCAACGCCCGCGACCCGGCTCTGGTCATCCATGTCGGCGACCTCAAGACAGTGGCTGCGCCCTGTTCCGACGACGCGTTGCGTGAGCAGTTGGCGCTGCTCGACCGTTTCGACGCGCCGGTCCTCTTCACGCCCGGGGACAACGACTGGACGGATTGCCATATCGAGGCGGCGGGCGCGCTCGACCCGCGGGAGCGGCTCGCCTTCCTTCGCGCGGCGTTCTACGGCGACGGAGCGCAGAGCCGCGGCGCGGAGCCTGCGCCGGTTGAAAGCCAGGCCCCTGCCGGCTTCCCGGAGAACACGCGGTTGCGCCTCGGCCCCGTCCTCTTCGTCATGCTCCATGTCGTCGGCTCGAACAACGGTTTCGAAAGCCGGGATCCTGAAGCCGCCGCCGAATTCTTCGCGCGGGAGGCGGCGACGCTCGCATGGCTTGATGATAGCTTCGCCGTCGCCGGCGATGCGGCGGCGGTCGTGGTCGCGCTCCATGCGGACATGTTCTCGGAGGGATTCGAACCCTATCCGCGTGAGCGATGGCGCGGCGGTTCGGGCTTCGCGCGGATCGGCCCGGCGCTCCGCGACGCCGCCTTCGCCTTCGGCGGGCCGGTCCTGCTGATCCACGGGGACGGGCACGTTTTCGGACTGGACCGGCCGCTCCGTCGAACTGCGCCAAATCTCTTCGCGCTCGAAGTCTTCGGCGCGCCGGACATGCATGCGGTCGAGATCACGGCAGCCCCTGCGCGGCTGGAGATCTTCTCCTTCGCGCCGGTCCTCAATCCGGCGCAGCCGCGCTGACTTGACGGCGGGGCCGCCGGAGCCTACCCGCCGCGCATGACAGGTCGCCCCCGCTTCGCCGTCGCCGCAGGCGCGCGCCCCGTCGCGGAGGCGGCGGAGGAAGTCCTTCGCGCAGGCGGCAACGCGGCGGACGCGGCGGTCTGCGGCGCGCTCGTCGCCTGTGTGGCGGAGCCGGCGCTCGCATCGCTCTATGGGGGCGGCTTCCTTATGGCGCGGGAAGCTTCCGGCAAGGTTGGCCTTCTCGACTTCTTCGTTGAGACGCCGCGGCGCAAGGCGGCCATCGGGGAGGTAGACTTGCGCGAGGTCGCCGCCGATTTCGGCTCGGCTCGGCAAGTCTTCCATATCGGAGCCGGCTCCGTCGCAACCCCGGGCGTTCCGCGGGGGCTGACGAAAGCGCATCTTCGGCTCGGTCGCACGCCCTTTCGCGAGTTGGCGGAGCCCGCGATCCGTCTGGCGAAGGAAGGCGCCAGGCTCTCCGCCTTCCAGGCCGAAGTTCTAGCGATCATCGGGCCCATCGTCGCGGCGAGCCCCGCCGCGCTCGCCACATTCGGGGACGGGACGGGACCGCTGAAGGCGGGCTCGCTCTATCGAAACGAGGCGCTCGCCGACGTTCTGGAGACTTTCGCGCGCGAAGGCGACCGCTTTCTTAGCGAGGGTGAACCGGCGCAGGCGCTCGTCGGCATGGCGGGAACGCATCTGACCGCGCGCGACCTCAAGCGCTACGAGGCGCGCTGGCGCGAACCGTTGGAGGAGGCTCGGGGCTCCTGGCGGCTCCATTTCAACCCGCCGCCCTCGCTCGGAGGAGCGCTTGTCGCCTTTGCGCTCCGGCTCATGAGAGCCGAGGACGGACCGGCGGAGACGGCGCTGGCGCTTGAAGCCACGGCACGGGCGCGGATCGAGGCGGCGCTCCATCAGGACGCCGAGGCCGGCGCGGCGAGGCTGCTCGCGCCCGATCTCGCCGCCCGGTACGAAGCGGAACTGCGGGGCCGCCGCGCCGCCGTAGCGGGGACGACGCACATCTCTGTTCTTGACGGAGCGGGCATGGCGGCGGCCCTTACGCTTTCCAACGGATCGGGCTCCGGCGTCATCGTTCCAGGGGCCGGCATCATGCCGAACAACATGCTCGGCGAGGAGGATCTCGTCGGCGCCGCGATCGAGGACTGGGAACCGGGCGTTCGCCTCGCCTCCATGATGGCGCCGACCATCGCGACGCGCGCGGACGGCTCCGTGCTCGTCCTTGGCTCCGGCGGGTCGGCCCGCATCCGCAGCGCGCTGGCGCAAACGCTCTCGCGCCTGATCGACCAAGAGATGCGTCTGGACGAGTCCATCGCTGCGCCGCGCCTCCATGCCGAACGCTGGCCGGAGGCCGATTTCGAGGACCGGATCGGAGAAGAGGCACGCGCGAGGCTCCTCCGCGCCTTCCCGGAGGCGCGAGGCTGGGTGGCGGATTCGATGTTCTTCGGCGGGGTTCACGCCGCCCGGCGCGAGGCGAGAGGCGCCATGGAGGCTGCAGCGGACCATCGGCGGGACGGCGCGGCGATCATCGGCTGAAGAGTTGCGTAACTATCTTGCCGCCCCTGTGGGCGAATGGGTCATTTCCTTGCGCGCTCGTTGACGGCGCGCAGGGCGCGCTATACTCACCACGCGACCGCAAGAGATCGATTCCGCGCCGCAACAGGCGGCAAGAGGAGAGACAGATGAACCAGTCCGCGTTGAGCCGCCCCGAGGCCGCCTCGTTCGCCCCCGCCGCCCTGCTGGCGGAGGCGCTGCCCGCCGTCGAGGCGGCGCTCGAAGAGGGGCGGACAGCGCTCCGCGCGAAGGTTTCCGCCGGCGCGCGGCTCTCGAACGCGGCGCTGGAGACGGAGCAGCACGCGGCGCATTGCCTCGCCTGGATCGCGACCTACGCCGAGAGCCTGCGCCAGCTTTCCGGCTGGGCCGACCGGCTCGCAGCGGAGGGCGCTTTCGGGGAGATGGAATCGCTCCTCCTCGCCATCGGCGCCGGCGAATATCTCGCGCAGCTCCGCGGCGGCCTGCCGATGAGCCAGGGAGAGCTGGCGCGGCTCTCCGACATCGGCGCAAGCGCGGCGCGGCTCTCCACCCCCGCAATCGACCGGCTGGTCGCCGAAGGCAATACAGACGCGAACCGCCGCCGCCTTGTCGAGCTGATGATCGAACGAAAGGGCGCAGCGACCTATGGCGCCACCGGGCTGGACGAAGAGTTCGAGATGGTGCGGGAGCAGTTCCGCCGCTTTGCGGACGACAAGGTGCTGCCGCACGCCCATGAATGGCACCTGAAGGACGAGCTGATCCCGCTGGAGATCATCGCGGAAATGGCCGAGCTTGGCGTCTTCGGCCTCACGATCCCCGAGGAATACGGCGGTTTCGGCATGGGCAAGACGGCGATGTGCGTCGTCTCCGAGGAGCTCTCGCGCGGCTATATCGGCGTCGGCTCGCTCGGCACGCGCTCCGAGATCGCCGCAGAGCTTATCCTATGCGGCGGGACGGAGGAGCAGAAGCGCGCATGGCTGCCGAAGATCGCTGCGGCGGAAATCCTGCCTACGGCGGTATTCACCGAGCCAAACACCGGCTCCGACCTCGGCGCGCTCCGCACCCGCGCGGTGAAGCAAGGCGACGAGTATGTCGTGACCGGCAACAAGACCTGGATCACCCACGCCGCGCGGGCGGACGTTATGACCCTCCTCGCCCGCACCGACCCGGAAACCACCGACTATCGCGGCCTCTCCATGTTCCTCGCCGAGAAGCCGCGCGGGACGGACGAGGCGCCCTTCCCCGCCGAGGGGATGACGGGCGGCGAGATCGAGGTTCTCGGCTATCGCGGCATGAAGGAATACGAGATCGGCTTCGACGGCTTCCGCGTGAAGGCGGCGAACCTCCTCGGAGGCGAGGAAGGGCAGGGCTTCAAGCAGCTGATGAAGACCTTCGAGAGCGCCCGCATCCAGACGGCTGCGCGCGCCGTCGGCGTGGCGCAGTCGGCCATGGAGACGGCGCTGTCCTATGCCCTCGAACGCAAGCAGTTCGGCAAGCCGCTGGCCGCGTTCCCGCGCGTCTACGGCAAGCTCGCGATGATGGCCGCCGAGATCAACATTGCGCGTCAGATCACCTATTTCTCCGCCCGTGAGAAGGACGAAGAGCGGCGCTGCGACCTTGAAGCCGGTATGGCGAAGCTCCTCGCCGCGAGCATCGCCTGGGCGAACGCCGACAACGGCCTCCAGATCCATGGCGGCAACGGCTTCGCACTCGAATATCCGATATCCCGCATCCTTTGCGATGCGCGCATCCTCAACATCTTCGAGGGCGCGTCGGAGATACAGGCGCAGGTGATCGCGCGCCGGCTGCTTGAGGGCAACTGAGCCTCAAGACTCCGCCGGGCCGGCGATGGACGGAGCGCGCGCGCGCCGTTAATCATTGCGCGATGAGCGGGGAAGCCAGAGAGACGGAAGGGTCGGAGGGCTGGCCAGCGCGGCCGTTGCGCGAGGACGCCGCCGCCTTCCTCGATCTTTGGGAGCTTCAGGTTTCGGAACGCGCGCGGAACGGCCCGCTTCCGGGCGAAGACGCAGGGTGACCGCCGAACGGCCCGACCGGCGGGGGCAGCCGGCCCCGCTGATGCTTCATCTCCTCTCCGCCGCCGAGATCTTCGAGAGCGGCGCGCGTCTTGCGCCACTGGCGGACCATCCGCGCTTTCCTTGGGCCTCCGCGCCGGACGACACGGCGCGGGGGCTGGCCGCTCGCGTCGCCACGGCGCCGGAGGTGGAAATGGCCTTTGCGCTACGGCTGGAAGGCGCAGCGCGGCTCGAAGCGCTGCTCAAGGGGCTACGTCGCTATCAGGAAAGCCCGGTCTACCGCGATCTGGTCGAGCCGCCAGCGATCTGGGGCGCCGGAGCCTCTCGGCTGCTCGATTTCGGGCCGCCCTCGGGCAGGCCCGTGCTTGTCGCGCCTTCGCTCATCAACCGCTGGCATATCCTCGACCTTGACGAAGGCGCCTCCCTGATGAGGCATCTCTCCGGCGTCGGTATCCGGCCCCTCTTGCTGGACTGGGGCGAACCGGGGCCGGAGGAGCAGGGCTTCGACCTTTCCGACTATGTGTCGGCGCGCCTCATTCCGGCCCTCGACCGAGCGGCGACGCTGGGCGGAGGAGAGGCCGCGATGCTCGGCTATTGCATGGGCGGCGCGCTCTCGGTCGCCGCCGCGGGGATGCGCCCGCGCTCCGTGTCCCGCCTCGCGCTGATCGGCGCGCCCTGGGATTTCAGCCACATGACGCCGATGCGCGGCGCGCTCGCCTCCCTGGGCGTAAGCGGGGAGCGCGCGCGGCTGGCGCAGATGATCGATGCTGTGGCGGCGACCTTCGGGGCCGTGCCGGTGGCGGCGCTGCAGGCCGTCTTCGCGCAGCTCGATCCAGGCCTAGCGGCGCGGAAGTTCCGCCGCTTCGCCGCGATGGAGCAGTCGGGCGAGGCGGCGCGACGCTTCGTGCTGATCGAGGACTGGCTGAACGCCGGCCCACCGCTTTCGGGCCCTGCGGCGAAGGCGGCGCTGATCGACTGGCATCTCGACAACCTCACGATGCGGGGGCTCTGGCGGGTCGGCGATCACGCGGCGGATCCCGCCCGCCTCTCGCTCCCCGTTCTCGTCGCCGCTGCAACGGAGGACCGAATCACCCCCCCCGGCGCGACCGAGGCCGTCGCCCGGCTTGCGCCGGGCGCAGCGGTGTTGCGCCCCCGGTCCGGCCATGTCGGCATGATCGTCGGTCAAATGGCCGAGAGTGCGCTCTGGCGGCCTCTGGCGGACTTTCTTTCCGGTTGATCGTCCTGTATATGCTGCAACGCAGCATGATCGCGGACGCAGGGCGGAACCTGCGCCGACGCGGAAACGCAAGACAAGGGATCGCCTAATGACCAACGTCGTCATCGCCGCCGCCGCACGCACGCCCGTCGGCTCCTTCAACGGCTCCTTCGCCGACATGCCCGCGCATGAGCTCGGCGCCGTGGCGATCAAGGCCGCGCTCGCTCGCGCCGGCGTAGAGGCGGCGGAAGTCTCCGAGACCATCCTCGGCCAGGTGCTGACCGCCGGCCAAGGCCAGAACCCGGCGCGGCAGGCGCATGTCGCGGCCGGACTGCCTATCGAGGCGGCGGCCTGGTCGATCAACCAGGTCTGCGGCTCCGGCCTCCGCGCCGTCGCCATCGGCGCGCAGCATGTCCAGCTTGGCGACGCAGACATCGTCGTGGCGGGGGGGCAGGAGAGCATGAGCCTTTCCCCCCATGTCGCGCACATGCGCGCGGGCACAAAAATGGGCGACATCAAGTTCGTCGACTCGATGATCAAGGACGGGCTCTGGGACGCGTTCCACGGCTACCATATGGGCCAGACGGCGGAGAACGTTGCGGAGAAGTGGCAGATCGGCCGCGACGCGCAGGACGCCTTCGCCGTCGCCTCCCAGAACAAGGCCGAGGCGGCGCAGAAGGCCGGGAAGTTCGCTGACGAGATCGCTGCGGTCACGGTCAAGACCCGGAAGGGCGAGACGGTGGTGGATGCGGACGAATACATCCGCCACGGCGCGACTCTCGAAGCCATGCAGAAGCTCCGGCCCGCCTTCACGAAGGAAGGAACGGTCACGGCGGCGAACGCTTCCGGCCTCAATGACGGTGCCGCCGCCACCGTCCTTATGTCCGCCGCGGCGGCGGAGAAGCGCGGTATCGAGCCGCTCGCCCGCATCGTCTCCTACGCCACGGTCGGCCTCGACCCCTCGATCATGGGCGCCGGGCCGATCTTCGCCTCGCGCAAGGCGCTGGAGAAGGCGGGCTGGAAGCCGGAGGACCTCGATCTCGTGGAGGCGAACGAAGCATTCGCGGCGCAGGCCTGCGCGGTGAACAAGGACATGGGTTGGGATCCGGCGGTCGTGAACGTGAACGGCGGCGCCATCGCCATCGGCCACCCGATCGGCGCCTCCGGCGCCCGCATCCTCAACACGCTCCTCTTCGAGATGAAGCGCCGCGGCGCGAAGAAGGGCCTCGCCACGCTCTGCATCGGCGGCGGCATGGGCGTCGCCATGTGCGTAGAGCGCTGAGCCGAACGGGGCGCCGCCCGGCGGCGCCCCGCCCTTGCCAAGGCAAGAATCTTTCGCGACAACGGCGCGAAGCCTAACGAAATAACTCCGAGGAGGAACGATATGGGACGTGTGGCTCTGGTCACGGGCGGAACGCGCGGCATCGGCGCCGCGATTTCGACGCATCTGAAGGCGGAGGGATATTCCGTCGCCGCCAATTACGCAGGCAATGACGAGGCTGCCGCGGCCTTCACGAAGGAAACGGGCATACCGACCTTCAAATGGTCCGTCGCCGATTATGACGCCTGCAAGGCGGGCGTCGCCGAGGTGGAGGCCGCGCTCGGCCCGGTCGAGGTGCTTGTGAACAACGCTGGCATCACGCGGGACACGATGTTCCACCGCATGACGCCGGAGCACTGGAACGCCGTGATCGGCACCAATCTCAACGGCGTCTTCAACATGACGCATCAGGTCTGGAACGGGATGCGGGACCGGGGCTTCGGCCGGGTGATCCAGATCTCCTCAATCAACGGCCAGAAGGGCCAGATGGGTCAGGCGAACTATTCCGCCGCCAAGGCCGGCGACATCGGGTTCACCAAGGCGCTGGCGCAGGAAGGCGCTACGAAGGGGATCACCGTGAACGTGATCTGCCCCGGCTATATCGGGACGGACATGGTGATGGCGGTGCCGGAGAAGGTGCGCGAGAGCATCATCGCCGGCATCCCCGTCGGGCGCTTGGGCGAACCTGAGGAGATCGCCCGCTGCGTCGCCTTCCTCGCCTCGGACGCGGCCGGGTTCATCACCGGTTCGACACTCACGGCGAATGGCGGGCAGTATCTGACCTGACGCCCGCTGCGCAGGTTTTTTGTTCGGAGGGCGGCGCTCATGGCACCGCCCCCTTCGCATTCGCGGCGGGGAGAGGGCGCCGCGAAAGTGGTCATTCGCCGGGAACGACTCGCGCCCGCGCGGCCTTCTCCGCAGGGCGAGCGGCGGCAGCGAGGCGCCAGACGGCGCTCGCGATCATCCGCCCGGCCTCCCGGAACGCCTCGGCGCGCGCGCGGCGGCCGGCGGCGAGATGCAGCGCGAGGTCGTAGTCATAAGCCTTGTTGCGGCGTTCGATCGTTTCCATGGTCCGCTCCTTCGATCCCGACCGGGATCATCCTTGATGAAGAGGGATGTAGGACCTACGTTGCATCGCAACAAACGAGTTCCATGCCGGGTTCGATTAAGATGGCCTTGTCTGATCGCATGCCTCCCCTCACCGCGCTCCGGGCATTTGAGGCCGCAGCTCGGCATCTCTCCTTCGCCAAGGCGGCGGAGGAACTCTATGTCACGCCCGCTGCGCTCTCCTACCAGATCAAGAGCCTCGAGACGGATCTTGGCGTGCCGCTCTTCCGCCGTCTGAACCGGGCCGTGGAGCTGACGGAGGCGGGACGCCTGCTGGCGCCCGGAGTCTCCGACGGATTCAACGCGCTGAAGGCGGCGGTGCGAAACGTGAATCGGCTGCGCGAGGGACGGGGTCTCGTTCTGACGGCGGGCCCGGCCTTCACCGCGAAATGGCTCGCGCCGCGCATCTATCGCTTCGTGGAGCGTCGGCCCGACATCGAACTCCGGCTCGTCGCTTCGCTGAAGAAGATGGATTTCGCGCGTGACGAGGTGGACGCCGCGATCCGCTTCACCCGACAGGACGAGGAGCCGGGCTGCTATGTGGAAACGCTGGTGCACGAACTGCTCACGCCCGTCTGCGCGCCCGGACTCGCCGAACGGCTGAAGAGCCCGGCCGACCTTGCCGATACGCCGCTGATCCATGATGGCAGCTTCTCCCTGATGCAGAACCCGCCTGACTGGGGGGACTGGCTGCAAGCCGCCGGCGTGGAGATGGACTGGTCGCGCGGCGTGCGCTTTCCGAATGCGGATCAGACGCTGGAGGCGGCGGCCGGCGGCGGCGGCGTCGCGCTCGGGCGGCTCTCCCTCGCGAGCGGGGACCTCCGCTCCGGCCGCCTCGTCGCGCCCTTCGACCTCGCCATCGACACCGGCGCGCATTTCAACTTCGTCTGCCCCGCCGGGATGGAGCGGCGTCCAGACTACGCCGCCCTCCTCGCGTGGCTGCGGGACGAACTGGCGGAAGAAAGCGCTCGCGCAGAGGGGATGCGGGTAGTCCGGATCTGACCCTCTTTTCGGCGATGCGCCGCGCGGATAGAGGAGATGCGCAAAGCGGGAGGACGGGATGCGGATCGGGGTGCTGATCGCCGGGTTGACGGCGGACGAACTGGCCAAGGATTGGGGCCAGTATGACCAGTTCTTCGCCACGCTTCTTGCGCAGTCTGGCGAGCCCTTCACCGTGAAGGGCTGGCTCGTCGTCGAGGGCGATTTCCCCGAGGGGCCGGAGGCGGCGGACGGCTGGATCATCTCGGGTTCGAAGCACGGCGTCTATGAGGATCACGCCTTCATCCCGCCGCTGAAGGCGTTCATCAGGGACGCCGCAGCCGCCCGCGTTCCCATGATCGGCGTCTGTTTCGGCCACCAGATCATGGCCGAGGCGCTCGGCGGACGGGCCGTGAAGTCGGAAAAGGGCTGGGGCCTCGGGCTCCACGAATACGAAACCGTCGCGCGGCCCGGATGGATGACGGACGCGCCGGAGCGGCTCTCCCTCCCCGCCGTGCATCAGGATCAGGTCGTCGAGACACCGCCCGAGGCGACGCGGCTCGCCTCCTCGCCCTTCTGCGAGAACGCGATGCTCGCCTATGGCGATCCGGAGCGGCCCTGGGCGATCTCGACCCAGCCGCATCCGGAATTCACCACAGCCTTCGCCCGGGAACTAATCGCGCTCCGCCGCGGCGCCGCCTTCCCGCCCGCGGTCGCAGATCGGGCGCTCGAGGGACTCGCCGGGCCGGGCGTGCCGCATGACGGCGACTGGGCCGCCCGCTGGTTTCGCGACTTCCTGTTGATGCACAAGAAGTAGGCAGGCGAGCAATCTCGCCGCCTGAATAGGCGGAAAATCTGACTGCTTGGCTGGAGCGGCGCGCGCCGCGAAAGCGGCTTCCATTCAAGCCACTGAAAAACTTATACTATAACCTGTCCCGGAATTTTTTCGGCATATTGGCACAAACTTTGCATTGTTCCCGTCGGAAGCGCGCCCGCCAGCAGCGCGCGCGAAAGAGGGACAAGATGAAGCTCGTCACAGCAGTTCTGAAACCCTTCAAGCTCGAAGAAGTTCGCGAAGCCCTGACCGCTATCGGCGTGCAGGGCCTCATGGTCTCCGAGGTGAAGGGATACGGCCGTCAGAGCGGCCACACCGAAATCTATCGCGGCGCCGAGTATGTCGTGAATTTCGTTCCGAAGATCAGGCTTGAGATCGCCTGCCCGGACGGCGAGGCCGAAAAGATCGTCGAGACGATCGCGAAGACGGCCCGAACCGGCAAGATCGGCGACGGCAAGATCTTCGTCTGGGACATCGAACAGGCCGTGCGCGTCCGGACGGGCGAGCAGGGCGAGGACGCGCTGTGACGCGCTCAATTCTGACAGGGGAAAAATCCAGGATGAACAACACGTTCACGCGCGCCGCCGCCGCCGCGGCGCTGAGCATCGCGGCGCTCGCCGCCCCGGCGATAGCGCAGGAGCCCAATCCGCCGGTCGCCGGTGAGATCGGCTACATTTTCAACACGTTCATGTTCCTCGTCATGGGCTTCCTCGTGATGTTCATGGCCTGCGGCTTCGCCATGCTTGAGGCGGGCCTCGTGCGCTCCAAGAACGTGACGATGCAGTTGACGAAGAACATGGCGCTCTTCGGCTTCGCGGCCGTCCTCTATTATCTCGTCGGCTACAACCTGATGTATCCGGGCGACGGGTGGACGATCACCAACTATCTCGGCGCGTTCAGCCTGACGTCGCTCGATCCGGTCGGCCTCGCCGATACGGAGCCGGACTTGTCCTACGCCTCCGTCGGCTCGGACTTCTTCTTCCAGCTGATGTTCTGCGCCGCGACAGCCTCGATCGTTTCCGGCGCCCTCGCGGAGCGGATCAAACTCTGGCCGTTCCTCATCTTCACCGCTGTCCTGACGGGGCTCATCTACCCGATCCAGGCGTCCTGGAAGTGGGGCGGCGGCTGGCTGAACGAGATGGGCTTTCTCGACTTCGCGGGCTCCACCGTCGTCCATTCCGTGGGCGGCTGGGCGGCGCTCGCCGGCGCGCTGATCCTCGGGGCGCGTCTCGGCAAGTACAAGGACGGCCGCGTCACGCCGATGCCGGGCTCCAACCTCACGCTCGCGACGCTCGGGACATTCATCCTTTGGCTCGGCTGGTTCGGCTTCAACGGCGGCTCGCAGCTCTACATGAACTCGGCGGGCAACGTGGCGGACATAAGCCGCATCTTCGGCAACACCAACATCGCTGCGGCGGGCGGCTCCATCGCGGCGCTGATCCTGACCCAGGTTCTCTACAAGAAAGTCGATCTCACGATGGTGCTGAACGGGGCGTTGGCTGGCCTCGTCTCCATCACCGCAGAGCCGCTGACTCCCTCTCTCGGGGCGGCGCTCCTTATCGGCGCGGTCGGCGGTGCGATCGTGGTCTTCGCGGTGCCCTTCCTCGACAAGATGAAGATTGACGACGTGGTCGGCGCCATCCCGGTCCACCTCTTCGCCGGCATCTGGGGCACCATCGCGGTGGTGTTCACCAACGGCGACGCGTCGCTCAGCGTACAGCTGATCTCCATCGTCACGGTCGGCGTCTTCGTCTTCGCGGTGTCCTCGGCGGTATGGTTGATCCTCAAGGCGACGATGGGCATCCGCGTCAGCCCGGAGGACGAGGTCAACGGCCTCGATATGACCGAACTCGGCATGGAGGCCTATCCCGAATTCGGCAAGGGCTCGCAGATCGGCTGATCTCTCACAGGATCCCCGGGGCGGCGTGGCGCGCCGCCCTCACTCGCCCGGGCCGGAAGGCCCGGGTTTTTTCTTTGCCGCCGGCGAAAGTTGACTTTCCCCTGCCCGTTCCCAGAGATGCGCGAGACCGGAAGGGCGGGAGCGCGCCAATGACCATGCTATGAGGCGCTGGTGAACAGCGGGCCAGACGCGCCGCCGGGCTATCGCATCGGGCTTCTTGGCGGCTCGTTCGACCCGCCGCACGAAGGCCATCTCCATATCACGCACCAGGCGCTTCGCCGGTTCCGTTTCAACCGCGTCTGGTGGCTCGTCTCCCCGGGAAACCCGCTGAAGGCGCGGGGGCCGGCTCCAATGGCGCGCAGGCTCGACGCCTGCCGGGCGCTGATCCGAGACGACCGGATCGAGGCGACGGGCGTGGAGGCCGAGCTCGGAACGCGATATACTGCGGACACGTTGGCAGCGCTCCGCCGCCTTCATCCGGGCGTGCGCTTCACCTGGCTCATGGGAGCGGACAATCTGATGACGTTCCATCTTTGGGAAGATTGGCGCTGGATCATGGAGACCGTCCCCGTCGGCGTGATCGCCAGGCCGGGCGCAGCGGCGAAGGCGCGTCTGGCTCCGGCCGCGCGCGCCTTCCGCCGATACCGGCTCAAGGGGGCGGAGGCGGCGCGTCTCTCCCATGCCCGCGCGCCGGCATGGGCGCTGGTTACGGGCGCAACTTCCCCCGCCTCATCCACCGCGATCCGCGCGCGAGGGGATTGGCCATGATCCGGCTCCGCGCGCTGCTCCTTCTCACTTGTCTCCTGGCAGGCTGGAGCGCGGAGGCCACGGCGCCGGACGTCTCTCCGCTCCCGTCGCCGCGCCCCGAGATGCGGGCGCCGGATGCGCTGGCGCTGGTGGCGGAGGCCGGGCTCTCCGGAACCATCGCCTTCATCGTCGTCGACCTCGAGACCGGCGAGCCTCTGGAAGGGGGGGAGGCGGACCTGCCGCTCCCGCTCGCCTCTGTCGCCAAGGCCCCAACCGCAGTCTATGCGCTGGACGCGCTCGGCCCGGACCACAGGTTCGAGACGCGGCTCGTCGCCAGCGGCGCGCTGGAGGGCGGCGCGCTTTCCGGCGATCTCGTTCTCCAGGGCGGCGGAGACCCGGAGACCGACAGCGAGGCGCTGGACCTGCTCGCCTTTCGCGCAAGAGAGGCCGGGCTCAGCTCCGTATCCGGTCGGTTTCTGGTCGATGCGGGTCTCCTGCCAGCCATTGAGCGGATAGACCCCACGCAGCCGGAGACGGCCGCCTACAACCCATCCGTCGGCGGCCTGAACCTGAACTACAACCGCGTATTCGTGGAATGGCGCCGGCGGGACGGCGCGCCCTCAATCTCGGTCGAGGCGAGGGCGGAAACGCTGAGCCCCGTGACCGAAACAGTTCGGGTGGAGGCGCATGACGTCGTTTCGGGTCCCGGGGCCTTCGCCTATCTCGGAGGCGCGCCGGAAACGTGGCATGTGGCGGCGACGGCGCTAACGCGAGACGGCGGTCGATGGCTCCCGGTCCGCCGCCCGGCAGACTACGCCGGGGAGGTCTTCGCCCGGCAGGCGGCAGAGGCGGGTCTAAGGCTGCCGCCTCCGGAGCCCGGCGCCGCCCCCGCCGTCGCGGACGTGGTCGCCCGGGTCGAGAGCCGCCCCCTCGCGGACATCCTGACGGACATGATGCGATATTCGACAAACCTCACCGCGGAGGCAGTAGGCCTTGCGGCGACGCGAGCCGCCGGCGGATCGGCGGAGACCCTTGAAGCCTCTGCCGGGGCGATGAACGCTTGGGCGGCGCAATTCGCGGGCTTCCCGCCGGGCGATCCGGGGTTCCGCCTGACCAATCATTCGGGGCTGTCGGCCGAAAGCCGCGCCAGCGTCCGGCGCCTTGCCGAGTTCCTCGTCGCGTCCGAACGGCGCGGCTTTCCGGCGCTCGGCGGCGGGCGAGCGGCCACATTGCGCGGCCTGACGCCGGACCGGCCGATACTCGACGAAGGCGAGGCGAAGCCGGCCGTCGCCGCCAGCGTGCGCGCCAAGACCGGAACGCTGAACTTCGTGAGCGCGCTCGCCGGCTATATCGAGCCCGAAGCCGGCCGCCGGCTCGCATTCGCGATCATCGCCGCGGACCTGCCGCAGCGCGCCGCCTTCGCGCTGGACGAGGTGGAGACGCCCCCGGGAGCGCGCGCATGGGCGGCGCGAGCCCGCGCGCTCCAGCGCGCCCTCATCCGAAGCTGGGTCGCCCGCTTCGCTGCGCCGCGCGTCGCCGCAGCATCGGACTAGGCCTTGGCCCCATTAACTGTCGATAGAGTTTGCGTGGCGGCGCGAGTGCTGATTCAACCTTCCGGATGAGGGAGGGTGAGATGCGTCGGCATGAACTTTCTGATGAGGAA
>JAUIDE010000176.1 GCA_030429105.1 Alphaproteobacteria bacterium | reverse complement strand
CGCCGGGCCGAGCGCGCGCCGGGTGGCTTCGAGCAACACGAGCAGCCCGATCACCGAGACGATGAAGTCCTGCTGGATCGGCGCGCCGACGCGCTTCGCGATCTCGTTGTAAAAGACAAAGATGTAGAGCGAGGCCGCCGCGCCGATCAGCGCGAGCGCCCATTCCCAGACGGGGATCCTGTCCCTCGGGGAGCCGAGCAGGATCATCACGATCAGGAGCCCGGCGACGACCGGAATCCACCAGACCTCCGTTCCCTCCTTCGCCCCGAACATGAAGAGGAAGGCGAGCAGCGCCGGCACGCCGAGCCCCAGCACGAGCTGCGCCGGCGTCCGCGCCGCCGGATAGGCGGCGAAGGCGAGGAAGAGCGCGAAGGCGAGGTGGAAGGCGCGGGCGTCGGTGTCGTTGAAGACGCCGAAGCCGACCATGAAGGGGATCGGCGAGGCGATCCAGAGCTGGAAGAGCGACCAGGCGAGCGCGACGCCGAGGATCAGCCAGCCCGCGGGGCCCGCCGGGCTTCGGCCGCCCGTGTCGGAGGAGGCGACGAGTTCGTCGAGTTCCGCCTGGCTGAGGCCCTGGCCCGCGCTCTTCTCGGTCATGGATGGCTCCTGTCGGATGCGCGCCCGCTTTTGTCGCCGCGGGTCATTGCTTCGCCGGGCCCGGCAGGGCCCGGCGCTTCGTCAGGCGGGCCTCACATCCAGCCGCGCTCCTTGTAGTACTTCTCCGCGCCCGGATGCAGCGGCGCGGAAAGGCCGCCGGAGATCATCTCCGCCTCGCTGAGGTTCGCGAAGGCCGGGTGCAGGCCCTTGAACCGCTCGAAATTCTCGAACACGGCCTTCACGACCGTGTAGACCACGTCGTCCGCCACGTCCGCGGAGGTGACGAAGGTCGCCTTCACGCCGAAGGTCTCCACATCCGCATCCGTCCCCGCATACATCCCGCCGGGGATCGTCGCCTTGGCGTAGAACGGGTTGTCCGCCACGAGCTTGTCGATGCCCGCGCCGGTCACGGGGATGAGCTTCGCCTCGACGGTGGAGGTCGCCTCCTGGATCGAGCCGTTCGGATGGCCGACCGTGTAGATGATCGCGTCCACCTTGTTGTCGCCGAGCGCGGCGGACTGTTCGGCAGGCTTCAGCTCGGAGGCGAGGGAGAAGTCGTCCATCGACCAGCCGATCGCCTCCAGCACCACCTCCATCGTCGCACGCTGGCCGGAGCCCGGGTTGCCGACATTGACGCGCTTGCCCTTCAGGTCGTCGAAGGTCGAGACGCCGCTGTCCGCCCGCGCCACCACGGTGAACGGCTCCGGATGGACGGAGAAGACGGCGCGGAGCTTGTCGAACTTGTTGTCGCCCGAGAAATCCTTGGAGCCGTTATAGGCGTGGAACTGCCAGTCGGACTGGGCGACGCCCATGTCCATGTCCCCGGCCTTGATCGCGTTGATGTTGGCGATGGAGCCGCCGGTGGAGGGGGCGGTGCATTTCAGGTTGTGCTCCGCCGTGCCGCGGTTGACGAGCCGGCAGATCGACTGCCCGACGACGTAGTAGACGCCGGTCTGCCCGCCCGTCCCGATGGTGATGAACCGCTCCTGCGCAAGCGCGCCGCCCGTGGCGAAGGTCAGCGCCGTCGCTGCGGCCGCGGTCAGATTCATGAGCTTCATAGGCTTCTCCCGTTATCGGTTTCTTGGGTTATCGCCCGCCCCGGGAGCCGGGGCGTGACGCAAATTCTTAACAAAAGCCTAGGCCGATGCGCCGGAAGACGCAACCGCCGGGCGAATCCGGCTCAGATCGCCGCGTCGATCGCCCCGGCGAGCCGGTCGACGAGCATGTCGATCTCGTCCTCGGTAATGATGAAGGGCGGCGCCAGAAGCACATGGTCGCCCGCCCGCCCGTCGATGGTTCCGGCCATCGGATAGCAGATCAGCCCCGCCTCGAAGGCCGCCGCCTTCACCTTCGCGGCGACCTTGCGCGCGGGGTCGAAGGGCGCCTTCGTCTCCCGGTCCGCCACCAGCTCCACCCCGCGGAAGAGCCCGCGGCCCCGGAGATCGCCGACATGCGGATGCTGCCCGAGCCGCGCCTCGAGCCGCGCGGCCAGCGCCTCCCCCATCGCGGCGGAGCGGGCGACGAGCCCGCGCGCCTTCAGCGCCTTCACGACCGCGAGCCCCGCCGCCGTCGCCGCCGGATGGCCGATATAGGTATGCCCGTGCTGGAAGAAGCCGGAGCCGCCCTCGATCGCCTCATAGATCGCGCCGGAGCAGAGCATGGCGCCAATCGGCTGATACCCCGCCCCGAGACCCTTCGCGACGCAGAGGATGTCGGGCGCCACCCCGTCCTGCTCGCAGGCGAAGAGCGAGCCGGTGCGCCCCATCCCGCACATCACCTCGTCGAGGATGAGGAGCACGCCATAGCGGTCGCAAATCTCCCGAATGCGGCGGAAATAGCCGGGAACGGCGGGCACCGCCCCCGCCGTCGCGCCCACCACGGGCTCCGCCATGAAGGCCATCACCGTTTCCGGCCCGAGCCGGAGAATCTCCGCCTCCAGCGCGTCCGCGGCGCGGCGGCCATATTCCTCCGCGCTCTCGTCGTCCCGCCTCAGCCGGTATTCATAGCAGGGCTCGATATGGGAAACGTCGAGCAGCAGCGGCCCGAACTGCGCCCGCCGCCACTCGTTCCCCCCGGCGGAAAGCGCGCCGATCGTGTTGCCATGATAGCTCTGCTTCCGGGCGATGAGCCGCCCGCGCTGCGGCTGCCCGGTCTCCACGAAATACTGCCGCGCGAGCTTGATCGCCGCCTCCGTCGCCTCCGACCCGCCGGAGACGAAATAGACCCGGTCGAGCCCCGCCGGCGCCTCCGCGATCAGAAGGTCCGCCAGCGCCTCCGCCGGCTCCGAGGTGAAGAAGCCGGTATGCGCGAAGGCCAGCCGGTCCAACTGGTCCTTGATGGCCGCGATCACCTCCCGGTCCCCGTGCCCGAGGCAGGAGACGGCGGCCCCGCCCGACCCGTCGAGATAGCGCTTGCCCGCCGCGTCGATCAGCCAGCACCCCTCTCCGCCGACGGCGACGGGCGGGGCGGATTTCGTGTGGCGCGGAAAGACATGGGACATGGCGCGTTCCTCCTCGGCCCAGCCTAACGCGCCTCCCGCCCGTCCTCCACCCCGGGCGCCGCGGGCGGGGCCTACGCCAGTCCCGCCGAGAGCAGGCGCAAGTCTCCGAGAAAGCTTTCGAGCGTCTGGATAT
>JAUIDE010000092.1 GCA_030429105.1 Alphaproteobacteria bacterium | reverse complement strand
GGTCCTTCACCGTGGAGGCCGCCGGGGTGGAGACGATCTCGTCCCCGTCGCGGAAGGCGAGGCCCTTGATCTTTCTCCGGTTCTCCATCCAGCGCCCTTCGGCGAAGGTCCGCACCAGCTCCTGGAAGATCTCCTCCCCCTCGCCCCGCACGATCACGTCGATCCAGGGCGCCTCGGAGAGCACCTGCTTGAACATGAAGGTCGCATGAATGCCGCCAAGCACCCGGAGCGCATCCGGCGCCACCTCCTGCGCGATCTCCAGCACCCGCTCCGCCTTGTAGATCGCGGGGGTGATCGCCGTCGTCCCCACGATGTCGGGCTTCAGCCGCTGAAGCTCCGCCCGCAGCGCCTCGTCCGGCAGGTCGTTGGTCATCGCGTCGATGAAATGGATGTCGTGGAACCCCGCCGCCCGGAGGTGCCCCGCGAGATAGGCGACCCAGGCGGGCGGCCAGTTCCCGGCGATCTCGGCGCCGCCGGAATGATAGTTCGGATGGACGAGTACGATGCGCATGTCGGGCCTCCCTGTCAGGAAAGGTTTACACCTTTCGGGGAGGCCCGATTTGACGTGGATCAACTCAAACGCGCGCGCCCCGGCTCCACACCGCCCGCACCGCCGGCAGGTCCCCCGCCATGGCGAAGCGCACGAGGTCGGCCCTCAGCCCCGGCGCGATCCGACCCCTGTCCTCCAGCCCCGCCGCCTTCGCCGGCGCCGCCGTCACCGTCGCGATCCCGCGCGCGAGGTCGCCCGTCTCCCGCCCCATCCGCACCGCGCCCATGAGGAGGGAGGAGGGGGCGTAGTCGGAGGAGAGGATGTCGAGCAGCCCCGCCTCGGCCAGCTCCGCCGCCGCGACATTGCCGGAATGGGAGCCGCCGCGGAGGTAGTTCGGCGCCCCCATGATGACGGCGATGCCCCGCGCATGGCTCTCCTCCGCCGCCTCCCGCGTGGTGGGGAACTCGCCGAGCCGGCAGCCATGCGCCTCCGAGGCGGCGACATCCTCCCGCGTCGTGTCGTCATGGCTGGCGAGCCTGGCGCCGAGCCGCCGCGCCTCCGCCACCGCGCCCGCCTCGTGCCGCTCCCGCACCCGGTCCGACAGCGCCTTCAGCCGCGCGAAATAGGCGTCGAGATACTCGCCCGAAAGGCCGTATTTCCCGGTCAGATACTCCGCCATCTTGGAGGTGTCGCGGAACTGCCGCTGCCCCGGCGTGTGGTCCATCAGCGAGACGATGCCGATCCGGTCTTCGGGGCCGAACTCCGCCAGCTCCTCCAGCAGCGTCTCGGAGCAGATCTCGGCCCGGAGATGCAGGAAATGGCTGATGCGGAAGGCGCCCGCGGCCCGGAGTGCGAGAATCTCGCTCGCCAGCGGGCGCGCGTACTTGTCATACCGCGCCTTCTCCTCCGAAACGATGGAACCAACGCGGAGCGCGTCGAAAACGGTGGTGACGCCGACGGAGGCGAGCTCGGAATCATGCGCCAGCGCCGCGGCGGCGACCGGCCATTTCACCCCGGGCCGCGGCTGCATGTGCCGCTCCAGATTGTCGGTATGGAGCTCGATGAGGCCGGGGCAGAGCCAGTCCCCGCCCATGTCCTCCGCGCCCGCGGGCGCGCCGGCGCCCTGATCCACCGCGGCGATGATCCCGTCCTCGATCGTCACGGCGCCGAGGATCACCTCGTCCTCCAGCACGATCCGGGCGTTGGCGAGCGTCGTTTTCATGGTCTTCGGTCCTTTTCGGCGCGACAACGCGCCCTTCTGTCGTAAAAGCGTGACGGTTTTCCGCCATCGGGCGGGCAGGGAGAGCCTTGGAGATGGAGAAAGAGACGCCCTGGCGCCGCTACGCGCTCTATCACACGCCGCCGCCGGGGCCGCTCGCGGCCTTCGGCGCCTGTTGGCTCGGCTGGGACCTCGCCGCAGGCGCCGCGGCGGCGCATCCGGAGATCGCCGGGCTCCCGCGCCCCGTCTCCGAACTCACCGAGACGCCGCGGAAATACGGCTTCCACGGCACGCTGAAGGCCCCGTTCCGCACCCGCGCCCCGCTGGCTGAGATCGAGGAGGCGAGCGCCGCGCTCGCCCGCGCCGTCGCGCCCTTCGCCGCGCCGCCGCTGCGGCTCTCCCGGCTCGGCTCCTTCCTCGCGCTCACGCTTGCGGCGGAAAGCCCTGCCCTCTCCCGCCTCGCCTTCCGCTGTGTCGAGGCGCTGGACGGGTTCCGCCTGCCGCCGGACGAGCGCGAACTCGCCCGCCGCCGCGCCTCGCCCCTCACCGCGGGGCAGGAGGCGATGCTGGCGCGCTGGGGCTATCCCTATGTCGGGCCCGAATTCCGCTTCCACATGACGCTGACCGGCTCCCTGCCGCCGGCCGAGGCGCGGGCGGTCGAGGCCGCGCTCGCGCCCGTCGTCACGCCGCTCCTCGGGCCGGAAACGGCGATGGGCGCCATCGCGCTCTGCGGGGAAGGGGCGGACGGGCGCTTTCATCTCATCCGGCGTTTCGCATTGGCGGGGTGAGCGCGGCGAGGAGGCGGGAGACGCCGTCCTCCACGCTCCCGTCGTTCTGCACCACCACCGCGTCCTTCGGCGGCGGGAAGGCGGCGCGGGCGAGCCGCTGGGCGATCTCCGCCTCGCTCTCCCGCCCCCGCGCCGCGAGCCGCCGGGCGAGCACCGCCTCCGGCGCGGTCACATAGATCACCTTCAGATGCGGGAAGACGAGCCGCGCCTGCCCCACCGCCCCGCGGGAGCCGTTGAGGATCACGTCGCGCCCCGCCTCCATCTCGTCCCCGATCGTCGCCGGCGCGCCATAGAGCAGCCCGTGAGCCTCCCACCAGACGGCGAAGAGCCCGGCGGAGCGGCGCCGCTCGAACTCCTCGCGGCTGACGCCCTCATAGGGCTCGCCCCCCGCCGCCTCGGGCCGGGTGACGACCCGGCGCGCCCAGAGAAGCTCCGGCCGCCGGGCGACGGCGCCGGCGATCAGCGTGTCCTTCCCTGCGCCGGATGGGCCGAGGACGACGAAGAGCCGCCCGCTCAAGCCGCCATCCCCCGCGGCGTGAAGGCCGATACGTCCACCTCCCGGTCGCAGACGGCGGCACGCGCGCCCTCGTCATGGAAGATGCCGAGGATCGCCGCGCCCCGCGCCTTCGCCTCCGATATGAGGGAGAGAACGGTGGCGCGGTTAGCCGCGTCGAGGCTCGCCGTCGGCTCGTCGAGGAGGAGCGCAGGGTATTCATGCGCGAAGCCGCGGGCGATGTTCACCCGCTGCTGCTCCCCGCCCGAAAAGGTGAGGGGGGAAAGGCTCCAGAGCCGCTCCGGAATCCGGAGCCGCGCCAGCAGCGCCTCCGCCTTCCCCCGCGCCTCCTCCGCCCCGGCGCCGACCCGGAGGAGCGGCTCCATCACCACGTCGATCGTCGGCACCCGCGGCACGACCCGCAGGAACTGGCTGACATGGCCGAGCGTCGCGCGCCGGAGCGCGATGATCTCCCGCGGCGCGGCCCTCGCCACGTCGAGCCCGCCGACGAGGATGCGCCCCTCCCCGGCCAGGTAATTGCCGTAGATCATCCGCATCAGCGTCGACTTCCCGGCGCCGGAGGAGCCCGTCAGCGCGACGCATTCCCCGGCGGAGACGGTCAGCGCCGCGCCCTGCATCACGGGGATCACCGCGCCGCCCTGGTTGTGCAGCGTGAAGGCCTTGGCCACGCCCGAAACCTCGATCATCGCCATCAGAACCATCCCTTCCGCTTGAAGTAGATCAGCGGCGCCGCCGCGGAGAGCGCCATGAGCCCGAGCGCTGCCGGGTAGCCCCAGCGCCAGCCGAGCTCCGGCATCCACTCGAAATTCATCCCGTAGATCGAGGCCACCAGCGTCGGCGGCAGGAACACCACCGCGACGACGGAGAAGATCTTGATGATCCCGTTCTGCTCCACGCTGATGAGGCCGAGCGTCGCGTCGAGCAGGAAGGCCGTCTTCTGCATCAGGTAGCCGGCCTGTTCCGAGATCGTGCGCACGTCGCGGAGCTGCGATTTCAGGATCGTCTTCGCGTCCTTCCCGGCCTTCTGGTGGTCGAGCACCGGGCCGAGGAAGCCGAGCAGCCGCTCCATCGTCACGAGGCTGTCGCGGAGCTGCGCCACCCGCCCGTCGAGCCGCCCGATCTCCTTCAGCGCGGCCCGAAGGTCGCCGTTCGCCGCCTTCTCGGCCTCGAAGGTCTTGAGGGAAAGCGTCTCGATCCGCCGCCCGGCCAGCTCCGTAATGTCCGCCAGCCGGTCGATGATCTCCTCGATCAGCCCGATCAGCGCCGTGGCGGCGGAGGAGCAGGGCAGGGCGGCCTTGCCCGCGCGCTTCGGATAGGTCTCGAACGGCCGCGGGTCATGGTGGCGCACCGTCACCAGCCGCTGCGGCGTGAGCATGAAGCTGACGGGGCCGATCTGCGCCCTCTCGCTTTCGGTATAGGCCGGCAGCAGCGCCGTCATCACCGCGACGCCGTTCTCGACATAGAGGCGGGAGGAAAGCTCGATCTCCTCCTGCTCTTCCCGCGTCGGCGGTTCCGCCCCGATGAGCGCGGAGAGCCGCGAAAGCTCCTCCCGCCCGGGGTTGACGAGATCGACCCAGAGTGCGGCCTCCGGTCCTGCCGGCTCCGGCGCGAGCCCCCCCGCCTCCAGCCGCCAGCAGAGCATCATCAGAACCACCCCCGCCGCCGGAACCAGAAGAGCGGCCCCGCCGCCGAAAGCGCCATCAGGAGCAGCGCGAGCGGATAGCCGTAGGGCGCGCCAAGCTCCGGCATGAACTCGAAATTCATGCCATAGACGGAGGCGACGAGCGTCGGCGGCAGGAACACCACCGCGACGATTGAGAACATCTTGGTGATCGCGTTCTGCTCGATGGAGATGAGGCCGAGCGTCGCGTCGAGCAGGAAGGCCGTCTTCTGCATCAGGAACCCGGCCTGTTCCGAAATCGTCCGCACGTCCCGCTGCTGCGAGGCGAGGAGCGCGAGCGCCGCCTTCGGCGCGTCGCGCTGCTCCAGCACCGGCTGCAGGAAGCCGAGCATCCGCTCGATGGTCACGAGGCTGTCCCGCACATGGGTGACGATGGAATCGCGCCAGCCGATCTTCTGGAGCCGCGCCTGAAGGTCCGGCCGCCGCCCCGGCTCCGGCCGGAACACGCTCTTGGTCAGCGCCTCGATCTTCCGCCCGACATATTCCACGAGGTCCGCGAGGCGGGAAATCGTGTCCTCCATCAGCCCGAGGAGAATGGCGAGCGCGCTGTCGCAGGGATGGGCATGGCTCGCCGCTTCTGCGGGATAGGTCTCGAAGGGCCGCGGGTCGTGCATCCGGATCGTGAAGAGCCGGTCGTCGGTCAGGATGAACGTGACGGGGCCGATCTCCGCCTGCTCCGTCTTCGTATGCGCCGGGATCAGCGCCGTCATCACCGCCGCGCCCCGCTCGACATAGAGGCGGGAGGACATCTCGATCTGCGCCTGCTCCACCCGCGTCGGGGCCGGAAAGCCGATCATCGCGGAAAGCGCGTCGCGCTCCGCGTCGGTCGGATCGTAGAAATCGAGCCAGATCGCCCCTTCCGGCTCCTCGCGGGCGAGCCCGCCATCCTTCAGCGCATATCCCGTGATCATCCCGTTTCCTCAGACCTGGAGCACCGAAGAGACGAGAAGCTGCGTGTAGCCGTGCTGCGGATCGTCGAGCACCTGATCGGTGAGCCCGGCCTCCACCACCCGCCCGTCCTTCATCACTATCAGACGGTCGGCCAGAAGCCGAACGACCGCAAGGTCATGCGTGACGATGATCGCGGAAAGGCCAAGCTCCCTCACGAGAGAGCGAATGAGATCGAGGAGCCGCGCCTGCACCGAGACGTCGAGCCCGCCGGTCGGCTCGTCCATGAAGGCGAGCCGCGGGCCGGTGACGAGGTTGCGCGCGATCTGGAGCCGCTGCTGCATGCCTCCGGAAAAGGCCGTGGGCCGGTCGTCAATCCGATCCGCCGCGATTTCCACCCGCCCGAGCCAGTCCGCCGCGCCGGCGCGGATGCGGCCATAGTTTCGCGCGCCGACGGCCATCAGCCGCTCCCCGACATTGCCGCCGGCGGAAACGCCCATGCGCAGCCCGTCCCGCGGGTTCTGGTGGACGAAGGCCCAGTCCGTGCGCGAAAGCATCCGCCGCTCGGGCTCCGACATTTTCAGCACATCGCGCGGGCCGTCCCCGCGCGTGTCGAAGATCACCGCGCCCTCGTCGGGCGGGAGCTTGCCGGCGAGGCAGGAGAGGAGCGTGGACTTGCCGGAGCCCGACTCCCCTACAATCCCCATCACCTCGCCCGGGAAGAGGTCGAAGGTGACGTCGGCGCAGCCGATGCGGGGGCCATAGCGCTTCGTGAGGCCGCGAACGGAGAGGAGAGGGGTCACGACGCGAAGCTCCGGAGCGGGTGGCTGGCCGAGACGGCGCAAAATTCGATTTCGGGAATTCCCTTTATTATCAACGGAAAACGCCCGATAACCATGGTTATGCCCGAAAACCGGCTCACGCCGCATCCTCCTCATAGGGCGCGCCCATCGCGCCGACATGCCCCGCCGCCCGCCGCTCCCGGCAGAAATCCGTGTCGGAGCAGACGAACATCCGCCCGCCCGCATCGTCCATGATGACCTCGTCGAGATAGGCGCCCTCCGCCCCGCAGAGCGCGCAGGGATGCGGCGCGGCGGAGGGGTCGAAGGGAAAATCCTCGAAATCGAGGCTCACCACGTCCGTGAATGGCGGAATGGCGTAGATCCGCTGCTCCCGCCCCGCGCCGAAGAGCTGGATCGCGGCGGAGCGGAGCTTCGGATTGTCGAATTTGGGGATCGGCGACGGGTCCATCACATAGCGCCCCTCCACCTTCACCGGATAGGCGTAGGCGGTGGCGATATGCCCGTGCCGCGCGATGTCCTCATAGAGCTTCACATGCATCAGCCCGTATTCCTCGAGCGCATGCATCTTCCGCGTCTCCGTCTCCCGCGGTTCGAGAAAGCGCAGCGGCTCCGGGATCGGCACCTGATAGACGAGGATCTGGTCCTCCGTCAGCGCCCGCTCGGGGATGCGGTGGCGGGTCTGGATCACCGTCGCCTCCGCCGTCCGCTCCGTCGTCGCCACGCCCGCCGTCTTCTCGAAGAACTTGCGGATGGAGACGGCGTTGGTCGTGTCGTCCGCCCCCTGGTCGATCACCTTGAAGACGTCCTCCGGAATCATGCAGGCGGCGGAGACCTGCACGCCGCCGGTGCCCCAGCCATAGGGCATCGGCATCTCGCGGGAGGCGAAGGGGACCTGATAGCCGGGGATCGCCAGCGCCTTCAGCAGGGCGCGGCGGATCATCCGCTTGGTCTGCTCGTCCAGATATGCGAAATTGTAGTCGTTCATCGCCGATCCCCGTTCCCCGAAGGGAGGCTGAAATGAAGCTCGTCCTGATCGTTCTCCTGGCCGCCGCCGCGGTCCTGCTCCTCGCAAGGCTCCGCCCCCGCGGCGATGGCGGAGACGACGGAGGCCGCCGCGCCCCCGCGCCCATCCCCCTGCCGAAGGATGACCGCCCCGCGCGCCGGCCGGAGCGGGAGAAAATCGACTAGGCTCACTCCGCGGCCTCCCGCATCGCATCCGCCCGGATCTTCCGGATCAGCTCCAGCTCCGACTGGAAATCGACGTAATGGGGCAGCTTGATATGCTCCACGAAGCCCGTCCCCTGGATGTTGTCGGAATGGTAGAGGACGAATTCCTCGTCCTGCGCCGGGGCGCCCACATTCTCCTCCCCCAGCTCCCGCCAGCGCAGCGCCCGGTCCACCAGCGCCATGGAGATCGCCTTGCGCTCCGACTGGCCGAAGACGAGCCCGTAGCCGCGGGTGAATTGCGGCGGCTCCGTCTTCGACCCGGCGAACTGGTTCACCGTCTCGCATTCCGTGACCATCACCTCGGCCACCTCGATGGCGAAGCCCAGCTCCGGAATGTCCAGCTCCACGGCGACCATGCCGATCCGCAACTCGCCGACGAACGGGTGGTTCCGCCCGTAGCCGCGCTGCGTCGAATAGGCCATGCCGAGCATGAACCCCTCGTCCCCCCGCGTCAGCGCCTGAAGCCTGAGCGGGCGGGAGGCGGGCAGCTCCAGCGGCTGGCGCGTCAGGTCCGGCGGCGTCTCCTCCGTCGACGCCTCCTGCTGGATCAGCCCGTCCTTCCCGAGAAAGTCGAGGATATGCGGCGTCGCCTCCGCCCGCGCCGCCGCCTCGCGCGCGGCGGGCGGCTCGCCCTCGGCGGCGAGCGCGAAGTCGATCAGCCGGTGCGTGTAGTCGAAGGTAGGCCCCAGCACCTGCCCGCCTGGCGCGTCCTTGAACGTGGCGGAAACGCGGCGGATCGGGCGCATCCGCGCCGTGTCTACGGGACGCGCAGCGCCGAAGCGGGGCAGGGTGGTCCGGTAGGCGCGGATGAGGAAGATCGCCTCGATCAGGTCCCCCCGCGCCTGCTTGATCGCGAGCGCCGCGAGATCCTCGTCGAAGAGCGAGCCCTCCGCCATCACCCGCGCGACGGCGAGCGAAAGCTGCTCCCGCACCTGATCGGGCGAGAGCACGGGCACCGAAGGGTCGCCCCGCCGCGCCTCGGCGAGCCAGCCGTGCGCGGCCTCGATCGCCGCCTCCCCGCCCTTGACCGCGACATACATCAGCCCGCCTCCACGCGCGTCGTGCGCGGCAGGGCGGCGAGCCGGTCCCCCGCGCAGAAACAGAAGTCGAGCCCGAGCGGGAAGAGCGCCGCATTGGCCTGGAAGGCGTCGATTTCAGGCAACAAAAGCCGCGCCTCCCGCTCGATCCCCGGCCCGGTCAGCCGCGCGCCCGCCGCCGCCAGCGCCGCCATCTCGACGATCAGCGTCGCCGACCGGTCCGGATATTCCGCCGTCCCGACCGCGAAGCGGGAAAGGGGCCGGAGCGAAGCCCAGTCCCCGACGGCGAACATCGCCCGCTCCGCCGGAACGAAGGGCGCGCCGCAATGAAAGGTCAGCCATGCCCTGACCGCCTCGCAATCCCACGCCCCGGCGAGGTGCAGCGGCGTCTCCGGGTCCGCCAGCGTCAGCAACAGCGCGCCGGCGGCGGGGGAAAGCGGCGCGGGCGGCGCCGCGCCCTCGACGCGCTCGATCGTCCCCGGCCGCGCCATGGCCCGGAGCGCGGCGCGGAAGGCCCGCGCCGCCTCGGGTGCCGGGTCCGCGAAGGCGCCCGAAAGGCCGCTCATTCCGACTCTCCCCTGACCATGGTGAAGAACTCCACCTTCGTCGCCGCCGCCTTCCGCGCCCGCGCCTCCGCCGCCGCCGCCATCTCCGCCGCCAGCGGGGCGAGCACCGCGGCGCGGAGGCGCGGCGCATCCCCGGTCTGCATCACCGCGTCGATCAGAGCGGCGGTCAGCGCCTTCGCCTTGTCGCGGCCCTGCACATAGCCGTGCCCCTCCTCGCCGGTTTCGAGCCGCACCGCCGCGCGCGTCACGGTGATCTCGCCGAGGTTGAAGGGCGCGCCCGCGCCGCCCGCCCGCCCCCGCGCCATCACCGCGCCGATCTCGGGCCGCCGCAGCACCTCATGCGCAGGCGCCGGCCCGGCCTCCGCCCAGAGCCGGGCGAGCGAGGCGGCGGGCGCCTTCGCGAGGAGGGAGAGCCAAGCGCGCCGCGGCTCGATAACGGAGTCTGTTTCTGCGGTTCCGGTCATTCGACACCTTGTCAGGTTGTCTATACTACTATACAACTAGACTTCTGATACAGGACCCCGCACAGGATTCCAAGCGCCGCGACGCGACACTCTGATGAAGATCGGATGACAACATGGCGGAAACGCTCTGGCGGGAGATCGAGACGGCCCTGAAGGCGGAGATCGCTTCGGGCCGCTACCAGCCGGGGGAGAAGCTGCCGACGGAGGCGGCGCTCGCCCGCCGCTTCGGCGTCAACCGCCACACCGCCCGCCGCGCCCTCGCCGCGATGGCGGAGGCGGGCCTGATCCTGACGCGGCGCGGCTCCGGCGCCTTCGTGGCCTTCCGGCCGGCGACCTATCCGCTCGGCCGCCGCACCCGCTTCCATCAGGGGCTGTCGGAGGCGGGGCGCAGCCCGAAGAAGGAGATTTTGCGCCTCGAGACCCTGCCCGCCGGCAAGCGCGAGGCGGAGGCGCTAGGCCTTGCGCCGGGCGATCTGGTCCATGTCTGGGAGGGGGTCGGCCTCGCCGACGGCGCGCCGCTCAGCTATTTCCGCGCCGCCTTCCCCGCCGCGCGCCTCCCCGGCCTGAAGGAAGGGCTGGCGGAGACGCGCTCCGTCACCGCCGCCCTCGCGCGGGAAGGCGTGGCCGACTATGTCCGCGTCTCGACGCGCCTCTCGGCGGAGCGGGCGCGGCCCTTCGAGGCGCGGCATCTCCGGCTGGCCGAGGGCGCGCCGCTCCTCCTCTCCGTCAGCGTGAACGCCACGCCGGGCGGCGAGCCGGTGGAATACGGCCGCACCTGGTTCGCGGGGGACCGCGTGGTGCTGGAGGTGGCGGCGGGCTGAGCGACCTCCGGCATGGCCGGAGCGTCGCTCGGCGCGAAACCTGCGCCGGGTCGCCTCCCTAGGCGCTTGGCGCGAGCGCCGCCCGGGCCGGATGGTGGAACGCCATCGCGAGACAGGCCGCGAGAATGTCGATCCTCGCCCCGTGCGGCAGGTGGGTCAGATCGGAGCCGAAGGAGAGGCCCGGCTCGTCGCTCCCCGCCCGCCCGATGCGCATCCGGAGATGGAATGCGTCCGAAGCCCTGACATCGCGAAGCCCCGCCCGGTCCCGCGGCGATCCGAGGATCAGGGCCGTTTCGCCCTTGAGGCTCAGCGTCGCCGAGAAGACCTCGGGCCCCGGATTCCGCCAGCAGCCGCGAATGTTCGCGGCCATGCCGTCGCCGGCCCCGCGCCCGAGGCTAAGCGCGCCCGGCTCTCGCATGCCGATGCGCAGCGTCCCGCCCGCGCCGACGCGGCGGAGGGTGAAGAGCCCCAACGCCCCTTGCGAGGTCTCTCCCCAGGCCAAGAGGGCGCCGCCCCCGGCGGGATCGTCCGGCCGGGCCGGGCCGGGGAGCGCGAATGTCGCCTCGCCATGTTCGTAGACCGAGCCGAGCGCATCCTCGACGTCGATCGCGTATCGGCACGCGAAGTGCTCGAAACCGCGCGCCCCGGCCTCTCCGCCGTCAGGGAGCCCGATCGAGATCGTGACGCGCGCAGATCTCCGTCGACGGTCCATCAGCCCCCCCTTCGCAACAGCGCACCCGTTTCGCAGAAGCACAATCTGTCCAAGCCCGCCTCCCTCCGCATGACCAGAATGGGCTAATATTCCCCATCGAGTTTACAAAAAAAACTTGGACTTGACGCGCACCCGCCGCTTGCCTAGCAAAACCATAGTATCTCTGTCTGGTTCGAGACTTCCGAAGCGTCCGCTTGGCCGACGCGTGTTTGGCTGGTTTTATGAAGCAGTTGTTCAACACGATCCTCTCCGCCGCCGCAGCCCCTGAATTGATGGAAGACGCGCTCGACGCATTCTGCGAAGAATTCGGGCTGGCTTCTGTGGCGCTGACCACAGCAAGGGATTTCGACAGCCTGCGCATCGACACGCGCGCGGGCGGCAAGATGCGGCGGGGGGAGACGCCCCGCTTCCTCGAACTCGTCCTATCGGGCAGGGACGAGGAGGATGACGCGATCTACCGGAGCCTCTTCGGAGCGCCGCCCCAGCGCCTGGCGCGGGAGATCGAACTTCTCGGGCTTGAACGGCCGGAAGACCTGCCTCTGTCGCGAACCCGCCTTGCCTGCCGCGAGGACGGGATCAGGGAGCGTGTGAAGGCGACCCTGAACAGGAGCGGCCCCTGGCTCGACGTCCTCGCCATCCACACCTTCGAGGAGGGCGAGGCCGAACGGCTCGTGAGGGACCGCCAGCCGGAAATCGCGCTCCCGCTCTTCGCCCACGCCGTCGCGATGAACCGGATTCTCGACGCGATGCGAAGCCGGTTCGAAGGCGCCCTCACGATGCTGGACAGGCTGGGCCTCGGCGTGTTCCTTGTCGACGAAACGGGCGACGTGATCCTGTCGAACGCGGAGGCGCAGCGCATCAGCGACCTGAGGGACGGTCTGACGCTGACCCGCGAGAAACGCCTCGTCGCCGCCGCGCCCGAGGCGACGGTCGCGCTCGCCTCCATGATCGCCCATGCGAACCGGGCCGCGGCGGCGGAGGAAGCGGCGGCGGCGCAGCGGCTTTCCGTCTCCCGGCCTTCGGGCGCCCACCCGTTTCTCGTCACGGTCCGGCCCCTGCTCGACCATGAGGGCGAGCTTCAGCCCGGGCTCCGCTGCGCCTTCGTCGTGGTGATCGACCCTGCCCGCCCCGGCGCCCTTTCGGCGGAGGGCCTTATCACGCTCGCGGGGCTGACCCCGAAGGAATCGGAACTCGCCCGCCTCCTCGTCGCCGGCTACCGGCTCGCGGACGCGGCGGAGCGGCGGGGCGTCAGCCTCGACACGGCGCGAAACCAGCTCAAGAGCCTCTCCGCGAAGCTCCGCTGCTCCGGCCAGGCCGACGTCATCCGCCTCGCCGCCGCCACCCGCCTGCCGCTGGACTAGGCCTTCTCAGGCCCCGCGCAGCGCGAAAATCTCCATCGGCTCGCGGATTCCCTTGATCTCGACCGCCCCGCGGCTCTCCGCCGCGAAGGCGTCCTCGACCGCCGCGAAGGCCCGCGGGGAGAGGAGGATCTCGTCATCCCGCGCGATGTCGCAGAGCCGCGCCGCCGTGTTCACCGAGGTCCCCGAGGCCGTGTAGTCGAACCGCCCCGCCGAGCCGACCATGCCGACCGTCGCATAGCCGAAGGAGATGCCGACGCCGAAGCCGAGCCGGTGGCCGAGCCGCCGCCACTTGCCGCAGAGCGCGCGCATCCGCTCCCGCATCGCGATGGCGAGGCGCACGGCGTCCCCCGCCGGGTCGTCGCAGGGGACCGGGTCGTTGAAGATCACCATGATCCCGTCCCCCATCCGCTTGTCCACACCGCCGCCATGGGCGGAGATGAGGTTCCCCATCTCCTCGTGATAGGCCTGCAGGACCTCGATGGTCTCCTCCGGCTCCGCCGTCTCGCAGAAGGCGGTGAAGCCGCGGATGTCGCAGAAGAGCGTGGCGATCAGCGCCCGGTGGCTGGCGAGCCGCCGCTCCTCCCCCTGAGAGACGAAAACCTCGGCGACGGCGGGGGAGAGGAACTGCTTCAGCCGCCCCACCCGCTCGATTTCTCCGACCTGCGCGGCGACCTTCTCCTCCAGCGAGGCGTTCAGCGCCTGCACTTCCGCCGTGCGGGCCTCCAGAGCCCGGAACTGCTGCACGTTCTCCAGCGCGATCACCGCCTGCGCGGCGAAAGTCTCGACCAGCGCGATCTCGTCGGGCGTGTAGGGCCTGACCTCCTTGCGGAAAAGGATCAGGGCGCCGACGCCCCCTTGTTTGGTCATAAGGGGCACGAAGAGACTGGTTCGCATCCCTGTGTCATCCACGAGGGAGCGCATCGGGCCGTCGCCGGAGAGGTAGCCTTCCGTCTGGGCCATATCCTCCACATGGATCGACTCGCCGGAGATGATCGCCCGCGCCGCGATGCCGAGCCGCGGGTTCATCGAGACCTGACCGGATGAGTAGAAGTCCCGCGTCGCCTGGTTGAAGCCGTAATCCGCCGCAAGCCGCTGATGGGGCTCCCCTTCCCGCCCCAGCGTGAGCGCCGCCGCCGCCGCGCCGCAGAGCGCGGCGCCCTTGCGGAGGATCACGTCGAGCACAGGTCCCTCATCGTTCCGCGAGGCGCTGATCGCCTCCAGCACCTCCCGCGTCGCCGCCGCCCGTTCGAGGCGCGCTTGCAGTTCCCGGAACTGCTGCACGTTCTCCAGCGCGATCACCGCCTGCGCCGCGAAGGTCTCGACCAGCGAAATCTGGTCGTCCGAATAGGGCCTGACCTCGTGCCGGAAGATGATGAAGCAGCCGATCCCCTCGCCATTCGAGATCAGCGGCACGAACAGATTGGTGCGGATGCCCTGATTGTCGCAAAGCGCCACGACGTTCGGATAGCCGGCCCGATATTCGTGCGTATCCCGCATGTCCGGCAGGTGGATCGCCCGCTTCTCGATGATCGAGCGGGCGGCGAAGGAGCGGACCGGGTCCATCGGGATCCCGCCCTCGCGGTAGATGTCCTCCGTGCTCTCCACCGCGCCGTGATGCGCCGCCATCACCTGATGCGTATCCCCTTCCCGCCCGAGCGCCAGCGCCGCGAAGGGCGCGTCGCACAGCTGGCGGGCATGTTTCAGAATCACGTCGAAAACCGGCGCCGCATCCTCGCGGGAGGTGCGGATCGCCTCCAGAATCTCGCGCGAGGCGGCGGCGCGGGCGAGGCGGTTCTGCAACGCGCGGAATTGCCGGACGTTCTCGATGGCGATGACGGCCTGGTCGGCGAAGGCCTGCGCCAGCTCCAGAGCCCGCTCGTTGAACGGGTGAACCCGCGTCCGGTAGACGGTGAATGCGCCGATCAGCCGGTCGCCCGAAAGCATCGGGATCGCGGCGAAGGAGCGCGCGCCGCCAAGCTCGGCCGTCGCGACGCGGAGCGAGGCGCGTTCGGTGTAGACCTCCTCGCCGCGCACGTCGGCGATGTTGACCACGGCCAGCGTCTCCGCCACCCGGCCGAGGCCTGTGGCCGGATCGACGGCGAACTCGCCGCGTTCGGCCAGCCACGAAGCGAAGGCGGGCGCGATGTTGCGCGAGCGCATCGCGCTGAACCGGAGGTCGCCGTGATGTTCGAACAGCACGCCGAACTCCGCCTCGCAGATATCGAGGGCCTGATCGATCACCTCGTCGATCACGGCGTCGAGGTCCGCGTCCCGCCGGCTGACGAGGCGGAGGACGCGCGCCATCATCCGTTCCCGCCGCATCGCGTCGTCAAGCTCGAGCGCAAGGTCGGCTGTCAGCGCCGCGGCGTCCCGCTCCGCCTCGCTCGCCGCCTTCGGGTCGATCAGCGCCTGGGAGAGCGCGATCTTCGAGGTGACGCCGAGCTTGCCGTAAACGGTGCGGAGATGGGAGCGGATCGTGGTGGGGGAGACGCCGAGATCGCGCGCGATCTCCTTGTAGCTCAGCCCCTCGGCATAGGCGGCGGCGACTTCGAGCTCGCGTTTCGAAAGCAGTTCAACCGCTTGCGCCTCATCCTGCATCCCGCCCCCTCGCCCTGCGGAGGGTGGGCGCCGCGCATCCCTCCTGCATCCTTTGCTGCATATGAACGATACCGGCCGGCGCCCGCCATGCCAATCTACAAGTCATGACGGCGCGGGGGTCGGCCCCGCCCGCATCCGACAGGAGACGAGACGATGAGCATGATGGAAACCGGAATGGCCTTCTTCGACGCCTGCGAGGCGGGCGGCGGCTGGGCCGCCTGCGCGCAGTATTGCGCGGCGGATGCGAGCTTTTCCTGCCAGTCCGGCGCGCTGGCGGAGGTCCACACGCTGGAGGGCTATACGGAATGGATGAAGGGCCTTCTGGTCCCCCTCCCCGACGGCCGCTATGAGCTGAAAGGCTTCGCGGCGGACGAGGCGCGCGGCGTCCTCCTCGCCTTCGCCGTCTTCCACGGAACCCATACCGCCGAGGGCGGGCCGGCGCCGGCGACGGGGCGGAGCGTCGCCGCCGACTACGTCTACGCGATGGAGTTCGCCGGAGGGCGGATCAGCCACATGACGAAGATCTGGAACGACGGCGAGTCGCTGAAGGCGCTCGGCTGGGCCTGAAGCGGGGCGGGGGCGGCGCGGGCCGCCCCTAACCGCCGTATTTCTCCAGAAACGCCTCCGCCTTCATCGCCCGGAAGTCCGGCAGCGCCTCGCGAAGCCGCTCATGGCTCCAGTCCCACCAGGCGAGGGCGATCAGCCGCTCCGCGATCTCGGGCGGCTGGCGGCGGCGCAGCGGCTTCGCCGGCACGCCGCCGACGATCTCGTAGGGCGCCACATCCTTCGTCACGACCGAGAGCGAGGCGACGACCGCGCCGTCCCCGATCGTCACCTCGGGCCGGATCACCGCGCCGTGGCCGAGCCATGTGTCATGCCCCACGGCCCCGATCCGCGCCCGCCGGCGCGCGAAGAAATCCGCGTCGTCCGCCTCGTCGTCCCAGTAATCCGCGCTGCGATAGAGGAAATGATGCAAAGCCGCCGTCTCCAGCGGATGGTCGGTCGGCCCGATCCGGCAGAAGCTGGCGATGTTGGCGAACTTGCCGACGATCGTGTTGGCGATGTCCGCATAGCGGTCGCAATAGGAATAGTCGCCGATCTCGCTGAAGGCGACGCGGCTTCCCTGTCCGATCTCGGTGAACCGGCCCAGCCGGCTCGCCGTCACCGTCGCCCCCTCGTGGATGAAGGGCTCCGTCTCCTTCAGTCGCGCCATGTCGTTTCCCCTCTGCGGCCCCCGCTCTCATGGCGGGCCGCCGCGCCGGCGTAAAGTGTTCTCCGAAAGCACGGCTCCCCGGCGACCTCCACGGCGAACCCTCTCCCCCCTCCCCTCTCCCGCACGAGAGGGGAGGCGCCCGGCCGGACATGCGTGCTTCCCCCTCCCGCCTGCGGGAGGGGGAGAGGGGGAGGGGCCTCACCGCCGGCTCTACGCGCCTCCCCCGCCGCGCCTCGCCGCCGCCAGCGCCCGGCGAAACGGCGTGTCCGTCAGCGTCGGCGCCTCGCTTATGTAGCGCTCCGCCTCCGCCCGGCTCTCCCCCGTCAGCCCGGCGAGATAGGCGAGCGCGCGCTCCACGGAAAAGGCCTCGCCCCGCACCGCCTCGAAATTGGCGTCGAGATCGGTCCAGACGGCGCCGGCCGCCCCCGTCCGCGCCGCCCAGTCCCGCACCGCGTCGCCCGCCTCGGGAACCCGCGCGCGGAGGAAGCCGCTCCGCGCGCACCAGGCCCCGATCATCTCCGGCGCCTGCGCCCGCTCCCGCAGCCGCAAGTCCTCCGCCGCCTCATGGATGTCCCGCCTCGCAGAGACGATCACGCTCGTCCGGCAGGGCGCGCCGTGAAACGGGTCGATGCAGAGCACCAGCCCCATCTTTCGCTTCGGCGAGATGCGGGAAAACTCGAAGGGCAGCACCGGCCCTTCGCCCATCATCCACGTCCCCTCCACCTTCGGCGCAAGGTCGTCGAGGTCCCAGATCAGCGAGCCCCAGCCGATCACCGCGATCCGCCCGGCGAGCGCCTCCACCCTCACCGCCCCGCGAAGCGGGCCCCGCCATAGGCCTGCCCGGTCGGCGCCAGCTCCAGCGCGGAGATGTTGACATGCGGCGGGAGCGACGCCGCCCAGCGGATCGCCTCCGCCACGTCGCCGGGGGAAAGCTCCTCGATCCCCGTCTCCTTGATCGGCGCCCGCGCCGCCGCATCCGGGATCGCCACGTCATAGAACTCGGTCGAGACGCGGCCCGGCTGGATGTCGGTGAAGCGCACGCCCGTCCCCAGCCCCTCCAGCCGGAGGTTGCGCACCAGCCCGCGGATCGCGTGCTTCGACGCGCCATAGAGCGCCGTCCCCGTCGGATAGAGGCCGGAGACGGAGCCGACCGTGATCACATGCCCGCGCCCCCGCGCCGCCATGCCCGGCAGCGCGGCGGCGACGAGCTGGATCGTCGCGGTGACGTTGAGCGCGATCATCGAGGCGATCTCCTCGGGCGGAAAGCCGGAAAGACCGGTGATCGCCGCGCCGCGCCCGGCATTCGCCACGATGAGGTCGAAGCCTTCCGCCTCCACCAGCGCCCGCATCGCCGGTTCGTCCGTCGCGTCGATGGCGTGGGCGACGGCGCCCGCCTCCGCCGCCAGCGCGGCGAGCCGCTCCGCCCGCCGCGCGGTGGCGTGGACGCGCCATCCGTCCGCCGCCAGGGCCAGCGCCGTCGCCGCGCCGATCCCCGAAGAGGCGCCCGTCACCAGCGCCTTGCCCCGTTCCGCCTTCGTCATGCCCTCTCCCCTTCCGCAACCCTTCGCCCGCCGAGCGTCAGGAACAATCCCGCGCCGACGATCAGCGCCATCCCGCCCCAGGAGGCCGCGCCCGAAGGCGCCTCGCCCCAGAGCGCCCAGCCCGCAAGCCCGGCGAAGATCAGGAAGCTGTAATCGAACAGCGCCGTCTTCGTCGCATCCGCGCTCTGGTATCCTCGCGTGATGAGGAGCACGCCGACAACCGCGAAAACCGCATGAAAGCCGATCACGGCCCAGACCGTCCCTGAAATCGGCCAGACCCATCCCGCGAAGATGAACGGCGCCGCCGCCCGCATCGCCTCCGAAGCCGGCGCCGCTTCAAGCCAGATCAGCGCGACCACGCCTGCGAGGAAGAAGCCGATGAACTGGAGCAGCACGAGGGAGAACGGCGATTCCTCCGAGGCGAGCCGCCGCGCCGTGATCAGCGTCCCGGCCCAGAGCAATCCCGCCATCGCCGGAATGACCGCCGCGAGGTCGAGCCCCGCCTCCCAGGGCCGCAGGAGGATCAGCACTCCCGCGAAACCGACCGCGGAGGCGACGACCTGCCGCGCGCCGACCGCCGCGCGGAAGACGAGCGCGGAGATCAGCAGCACCCAGAGCGGCGAGGTGTAGAGCCCCGCGCCGACGATGGCGATCGGCGCCATCGGCAGCGCGGCGTAATAGAGCAGCATCGCGCCGACGCAGAAGAGCGTGCGGATAAGCGAGCCCCGCCAGGAGATCGGCAGCAGCCGCGCGCCGAGCAGATGCGCCGCGAGCTGAGCGCCGCCGACCCGCAGATGCTCATGCTGCTCGCGGAACTGGAGGCGTTGCAGGACCGTCTGAACCACAAGCTGAACGTCGAGCAGCGGCTGGAGAAC
>JAUIDE010000091.1 GCA_030429105.1 Alphaproteobacteria bacterium | reverse complement strand
GGACGGGAAAAGAAGCGGTTCGGATGCAGGACTACGCGCCGCCATGCCTGAAGGTGCGAGCCGGAACCCTTCTGCACGAGGCCGCCGCCGGCGTCGTCAGCGCCGTGCATCAGGCGATCAATGCGATCACCGGGTCCCAGCGCTCCCCCGAGGCGGCGGGCCTCTATCTGAGCGCGGATCCGCTCGACGGCGCGCGGGTTCTGATGCCGCCATTGCCGCGGCTCGCGGCGCTGATCGACAGCGACGAGGCGCCGCCCTTCGAACTTTATCTCGCGCTCTGCGACATGCTCGGGGCCGCCGCCACGCTCGACCACGACCTCGCCCTGCCGACGGCCATGCCTTATGATCACCGTGGCGCGCTGGCATGTTTCAGAGACGTCGCCTCGCGGATCGAACAGGCCGTCAGCCGCCTCGGGCCGCGGCATGATCTTGTCAAGCTGGAGCGCGAGGGCGCGGGTCTCTTCCGCCTGCCGCGCGGCGAGGAGACGCCCGGCGCGCCCTTCTTCCTCGTGCTCTTTCCCGCCGCCGGGCAAAGCGTGGAGGCGACCTCGGCCTGGTTCCTCGCCGCCGGGGTAGCGGACGAAGCCCGGATGGACGATGTCCTCCTCAGCCGGGTCCTCGGCGCCGGGCGCCGCGCCGTCGACTGGCGCGCGCGCGCGCTCATCGCCGTGCCGCGCGGCGCGGTCGCCTTCGAGATCGGGGCCGGGGCGGACCAGAGCGGAGGCGAGGCCCTCGCGCCGCGCGGGCGCGCAGATCCGGAGGGCGCGCTCCGCCCGCGGCTCGAGATCCGGCATCCGGACGGCGCCGACGTTCCGGGCGAGCCCGGCCTCGTCTGCCTCGCACGGGAGCGGAGGCGCGAATGATCCCGGGCCCGGACATCACGCGCGACGGGCGCGACGGGCTCCGGGCCTTCCAGGCCGTCGCCGCGGCGCTCGAAACGGTGGAGCGGGCGGCGCGGGCCGGCGCCGCGCCCGCCGCCCCGAGGGAGGCGGCCGAGACCGTCTTCGCCGCGATCCGCCGGGTCCTCATCGACTACGGCGCCCCCGCCGCCTTCGACGGAAGGTCAGGCGACGGCGACCCGGCCTATGTCCTCGCCTGCTACGCCGACGAGGCGCTGCTGCACCATATCGACTGGAACGGGCGGGACGTTTGGTCCGAAACCCTGTTCGAGCGGACGCTTTTCGGTTCGCGCGTCGCCGGCGACAGGATCTTCGCGATGGCGGAGAGCGCGGCGACGGGCGCGAAGGCGGTGCGGGACGATCTTCTCGCCGTCCTCTTTCTCGCCCTCTCATGCGGCTTTCGGGGCAAGTACCGGGGCGCCGACGACAGGGGCGCGATCGGGGCGCTCGCGCAGAAGCTCTACGAGCGGATGATGGAGCGCCCGCCGCCGCAGGCGCTTTCGTTCCGGGAGCATCTCGGCGCGGCCTATGGCGAACCCTTCGAGGCGCCGCGCCGGGCGGGCGCGCCGGACTGGCGGCGCTGGACCTGGGCTCCGGTCGCGGCGGCGCTTGTCTGGCTCGCTCTGTCGCAGGGCCTCTGGTCCTGGAGAAACCACGAGGTAAGCAAGACCTCCAATTCGATCCTCGACATCGCGGCGGAGATGACGGCGCCGGCGGCGGGGGAGAGGCGGTGAGCGGGCTGGAGGGCAATCTCGGCTGGATCGCGCTGGCCCTGCTTGTGCTCCTCGCGTTCTGGGTCCTGCTGACCTGGTTCTTCGCCCGGCGCGCGCTCGCCGCGCCGGGCGAGGGCGAAAGCCCCGGAAGCGCAGCCGCGCCGGCGCGGAGCCCGGCGGAAGTCCGGCGCAGCTCTTCCGGCCTCGCACGGGAGATCCGCGCGCGCATCGCCGGCTTTGTCGGCGCCCGGGGGGCGAAGCGGGAGGAGCCGATGCTGGCGATCCTCGTCGGCACCGAGGGCGCGGGGGCGGACGCGCTGGCCGAAGCCGCCGGCTGGCGCGCGCCGACCCGGCTCTCCGCCCCGGCGCGTCCGCCGACCGACAGGGGCGAGTTCGCGCTGCATATGACGCCTGACGGGGCCATCGCCAATTTCCACGACGGGCTCTTCGCCCTGAAGGACTGGCGGAAGACCTGGCGCGCGGCGCTGGAGGGCCTGCGCGCGGAGCGGCCGGAGGCGCCGCTGGACGCGCTGGTGATCGCGGTCCGCGCCGGGGTGCTGACCTCGCTGGAGGCGGACGCGCCCGAAAGGCTCGAGGCGCTCGGCCGCGTCTTCGAGGAGTTGTTCGAGGATGTGCTGGCGGTGACCGGGCTGACCGTCCCGGTCTATTTCGTCGCCACCCATGCCGACGCGGATCGCGGCCTCGCCGCTCTTGCGGAGATTGTCGGCCGCGACGAGGAGGCGCACGGCGCGCTGCTCGGCTGGTCCGCGCCGAACGGGGCCGGGCCGGGCTGTGACCCGAAAGCGGTCGAGGAGGCGGCGAAGAAGACGGTCGAGGCGCTTGACGCCGCGGTTCTCTCGCATTTCGGGGCGAGCGCGGGCCGCGGCGGCGACCCTCTCGCCGCCCTAAGGCTCGTCGGCGCCTCGGCGGCGGCGCGCGCGCTCGCGGCGCCGCTCCGGCGGCTCCTCGCCTCCGCCTTCCGCAGTTCGAGCTTCGCGGAGCCGATGATCCTGCGCGGCATCTACCTGACGGGCCAGGCGAAGGACGAACGCGGCGCGCTCTTCGCGCATGACGTCTTCGCTCGGAAGGCGCTGCGCGAGAAGGGGCTCGCGAGGCCGGGCCAGGGCGGGCGCACGAGCGCTGCGATCTGGGTTCGGAACTGCAAGCGCGTGACCGCCGGCGTCGCGCTTGTCGGCGTCGCGGCGCTCATCTGGCTCGGCCAGTCGCTTTTCGAGCAGAGGCCGCTCGGCGAGCTGCTGGGCCAGATTGAGACCGCAGCCACGGTTCACAGACGGTTGGCGCTCTCGGGCCAGGCGCCGTCGCAGGACGATCTCCTTGCAGAGACAAAGGCGCTCTACGCCAGAATGTCGGAATTCCGGTTCGACACGATCAATACGGCGTTCGCGCCGACATCCTATCTCCACGGTCTTGAAGATCGCTCGGAGCGCGCCATCGCCTTCGGCTTCGGCGACATCATCCTCCGCGCGATCCGCAGGGGCCTTGAGCAGCGCTTCGACGAGGCGCAGCGCGCGGGCGAGGAGGCGCTGGAAATGGCCTCGCCCGAAGCGTCGCAGAAATGCGTCTCGAACCTGGAAGACTCCGTGAGCAGCACAGACCCGGCGGCGCCGGCCAAGGTCTCCCCTGAAGCGTTTCGGAACTATGCCTCGAGCCTCTCGGAGGTTATGGATCAGGTGCGGAAGCTGGAGGCGCTCTCCGAAGAGCGATCGCCGGAAAACCTGATCGCCCTCTCCCGATACGCGATCGACGTGGAGCCGCCGCCCGGCTTCAGCCAGGATTATGGGGTCTATATCCGCGCGCTCTCCCATCCGGAGGCGCAGCCCAGCCCCTTTGACAGGGACCGGCGTTGCCGCGCGGTGCAGCTGACGGCCAAGGCCTATGCGGAATTGGCCTATGCCGGCTCGCCTCTCTTTCGCGCCGTCAGCGAGATCAACCAGACTTCGAGATCGCTGGCCGCGGGCGAGGTCTCAGCCGAGGCGCTGGACCGGCTGCTCGATCACATCATCCTCGCCGACAAGCTTCTCAAGACCGACGAGTCGAACCGAGCCAGCAAGACGAACTGGGTCTACCGCCGGCTGGACCGCGCGGTCGTCGAGCCGTCGCATGCGCCCGTCGTCGAAGCGCTGCGGTTGATCGAAGACCTCGGGATATTGCCGCCGAAAGAGGTCGACGCGCTGTGGCTGACCGCCCAAGAGGGACATAAGCGAGCCGAGCGGAGCCTGCTGGAGATGGTCGGCTTCGACGGGCGCGCCATTCTCGTCGAGGGATCGCAGGGTCGGGCCGCGCTTGCGCCCGAATATCTCGCGCTGATCGCGCCTCTGCGGAGGCTGCTGACGGCGGCGCGCCTGGACGATGGCGCGCCGGCGGACGACAGGAGCCTCGCCGAAGGACGCTTCTCCTGGTCGCCCGCCCCGCTCGAAGAGGCCGCCGGCCATATCGAATGGCTGCGTTCGGAATTCCCGGCGGCGGCGGCCGCGCTGCCGGGGGAGCTTCGCGCCGCGCTCCTCGTCGCGCTGGAGCGCCGGATTTCAGCCAAGGTCCTCGCGCTTCTCGCGCGGGCGCGGTCGCCGCTCGGCCCGCCCGGCTTTGGGGTGGACCCGGCGCGGACCGAGGCGCGGGGCTTCGCCGAGACCGCGCCGCTGCTCGTCGCGATCCGCGACGGCGCCGCGCTCTCCCGTCTCGACGCCGTGACGGACCGGCTGGAGGCTGTCGTCGGGCCGCAGGCGCGGCGCATCCTCGACGATGCGGACCGCGCGCTGGCGCAGGCCGACATCTACGGGCTCTACTACCCGCAGGTCGCCGCCTGGAACGGCGCGCCGAATTCGGCCGCGCGGCTCTTCGGCGTCTCCGGCGCCGCGGCGCTGATCGGCGTGACGCGGGACTGGCGCGCCTTCGTCGAGCTTCTCTCCGCCGAACGCGCCTCCGCGGCGATCGACTATCTGGCGCGGGTCGGCTCGGGCGACCCGGCGGAATCCGGCCCCGTCGCGCGCTGGAGCGAAATCCGCTCGACGCTGGCGGACTACGCCCTGCGCTCGCCGGTCAACGCGCTTTCGACGCTGGAGCGCTTCGTGCTGGCCGATCTCGACGGTCTGACCGGAGAGACCTGCGAGGAGACGCTGCTCGCCGCGCAGCCGGGCGGCGGCTATTTCGGCGAGCGGATGGAGGAAATGATCTACACGCTCCGCAACCGCTGCGCCGAACTCGGATTCGAAAGCGCGACGGAGACGGCCGATGTCGTGGCGGAGGCGTTCACGCAGGCGCTGGCCGGGCGCTTCCCCTTCATCGGCGTCGGCGGCGCGGCCCCGCTCGACGATCCTCGGCGGGCGCAGAACTTCGTCGACCCGGAGGCGGTGCGGCGGTTCTTCGCCGCGTTCGGCCCGCAGATCGAGGCCATCGCCGCCTCGCCCGCCGCCCGGCCGGACATCGCGGAGATCGATCAGGCGCGCAGGTTCTTCGCCGCCTCCGGCGCGGACGTCTCCACCGGCGGGCTCGCCTACGCGGTGGAGATCGACTTCAACGCCAACCGCCGCGTCTCCCGCGGGGCGGAGCAGATCATTGAATGGACGCTGGAGATCGCGGATCGTCGCCTCAGCTCTTTCGAGCCGCCGCGGCCTTTGATCTGGCGGCAGGGCGATCCCGTCCGGCTCTCCATGCGCTGGGCGCGCAACGCGCCGCAGAAGCCCGCCTCCCCCGCCCGATCTGACGCGCAGATCGAGGACAGGACCATAACGCTGTCCTATGACGGCCCGTGGAGCCTCGTGGCGCTCATCGCCGCGAACGCGATGTCGGAGCCGGAGCAGCGCGGCCTGCCGGACCGGCTCGCTAATGCGCTGCGCGTCGTCGTTCCGCTTGAACCCAATCCCGAGGCGGTCGCCTCTGCGGAGCCGGCCTCGCTGACCGCTCCGCCGCGGGAGACGAGCGCGGTGCTACATCTCCGGGTCGGGCTCAGGGCGCTAGACGCTGCGGGCTCGGCGCCGGTCGGCCCCAACCTCACCCTGCCGGTCTTCCCGGCGCAGGCGCTCTACCCGTGAGCGTTCAAGGCGTCTTCGACGGGCTGCTCGCGCCGATCTCCGCCGCGGCGCCGGCGGGCGGGTCGCTCCGCTTCTCGCCGGTCATCGACGCGATCAAGGAGGCGCGCCGGGCGGAGGACGCCACCCTGCCGCGCGGCGTCTGGGTCCGCGACCTGAAGACGGCCGACCACCGGCTCGCCGTCCGCCTCTGCCGGGAGGCGCTGACCGACCGGTCGAAGGACCTCCTCGTGGCCGCCTGGCTCGTCGAGACCGCAGCGCGCACGGAGGGCCTCTCCCGCGCGGCGGAGGGGCTCGGCTTTCTCGCCGACCTCTGCGCGGCGTTCTGGGAGACGATGCATCCGGAGCATGACGGCACGGAGGACTCCCCGCGCTTTCGCCCGATCATCTGGCTGGACGGGGCGCTGGAAATTCTCCTGCGCGTCACGCCGCTGACGGTGCGCCGCACCGCGGAGGGCGAGACGCCGCTCAGCTGGTCGGACTACGCCGCGGCGCGGCAGCGCGACATCGCGCTGCGCGGGGCGAAGGAAAAGAAGGGGAAGGCGGCCGACCGGCTGACGGCGGAGATCTTCCTAGATTGCCTCGCCCGGACGCCGGACGCCGAGCTCACGCGCATGATCGCGGAGATGCGTGCGCTCCGGGCGGCGGCGGACGGGCTGGAGGCGCGCCTCGCGGCGCTCGCGGGCCCCGCCGCGCCCCTCCTCGGCAAGCTCGCCTCCGCGCTGCGGGATGTCGACCAGCTTCTCGAGCCGCTGGCGGCGGCGCGGGCGGAGGCGCAGGCGGAACAGGCGGCGCTCGAGGCCGCGCAGGCAGTGGAGCCGGACGTCTTCGCCTTCGAGCCCACGCCGGAACGCCCCGCCGTCGTGACCCTGACCGACCGAAGATCGGCATACGCCGCCCTGGAGGAGGTCGTCCGCGTCCTCCGCGCCGTCGAGCCCCACAGCCCTGCGATCCACCTTCTCGCCCGCGCGCTCCGCTGGCGCGACCTCGGCCTCGCGGAAATCCTCTCCGAGATCACGCGTGACGGCTACGACCCGGAGAACCTCGAATGGCTGTTGCAGTCATCGGAGCCGGACCGGGCAAGAATGCACAACAAAGACTAGACGAACAAATTTTGGATTCGCCTCATAGGCGATTCGGCTGTAGCGTAACGTCAATTCCGCCGTCTATCTCAAGTACCCGCGTCGGAAAATCGAAACGAAAGGTTAACTCGCGATGGCCGAAAGCATCCAGCACAAGATCTCCCGCGTGAGACCGCCGCGCGTTCAGATCACCTATGATGTCGAGATTGGCGACGCGATCCAGAAGAAGGAGCTTCCCTTCGTCATCGGCGTGATCGCCGACCTCTCGAAGCAGCGGGGCGTGACCGAGCCGGACGAGGCGGCGATCGCGGCGGAGGCCGAGGCGCAGCTACAGGAGCTGATGAAGGACCCGAAGCCTTTCGCCAATCTTCCCTATTCCAGCGCGAAGCTCCGGGCGAAAATGCAGGACCTCCGCGCCGACAAGATGGAGCCGGAGGAGCTGGATAAGGCGAAGGCGATCGCACAGGAGCTGATCGCCGAGGCGCTGCGGCGCCGCGCCGGGAAGCTGGAGCCGCTCGCGAAGCGCGACTTTGTCGAGATCGACCGGGACAATTTCAACAAGGTGCTCGCCGAGGCGGCGCCGCGGGTGAAGTTCACCGTTCCGAATGTGATGCAGACGCCGGGCGAGGGCGACGCCCCCGCCGGCGACCTCGCCGTCGACCTCACCTTCACGGATTTCGAGGAATTCGAGCCGATGCAACTGATCGAGAAGGTGCCCGAGCTGAAGGAGCTGCTGACGGCTCGGAACAACCTTCGCGACTTCCTGCTGAAGCTGGATGGCAACGCGAAGCTGAACGAGACGCTCACCGAGGCGATGAAGGACGAGGCCAAGGAACTCAAGCAGGTGCTCGACGACATCAAGGCGAAGAAGCCGGCCGCCGAACCCGCGGCCGAAGGGAAGAAATAGCCTCGGGCGCGACGCGCGCCGGCGAAACATCGACAAGGACAGATCGACATGGCCGAGACCGAAGGAACAGCCGAAGAAGCGGGCGAATCCAGCAAGAGCCTGCTGGAAAGGATCATCGCGGAAGGGCGCATCGCCCGGGACGACAGCCCGCCTGAGCGCCAGCAATACGCCCGCGACCTCGTTGAGGAGTTCGTCTCCAAGGTCGTCGCCAAGACGCCTCCGCCGAACAAGAGCCTCGTCGAATACATCACCGCGGCCATCGCCGACATCGACGAGCGTATCGAGCGGCAGCTGAACGAGATCCTGCACAAGCCGGAGTTCCAGGAGGCCGAGGCGACCTGGCGGGGCCTCCGCTATCTCGTCTTCAAGGCGGAGACGGGCCTGCGGCTCAAGATCCGCGTCCTCAACGTCTCGCAGAAGGAGCTGACGGACGATCTCGACAAGGCGATCGAGTTCGACCAGAGCGCGCTCTTCAAGAAGGTCTACGAGGAGGAATACGGCACCTTCGGCGGCGCGCCCTATTCGATGCTGGTGGGCGACATCTCCTTCGGCCGCTCAACGGAGGATTTCGTCCTTCTGGAGAAGATGGCGGAAGTCGCCGCCGCCGCCCATGCGCCCTTCGTGGCCGCCGCGGCCCCCGAGCTCTTCGACATGAAGAGCCACCGCGAACTGCCCCTTCCGCGCGACCTCTCGAAGATCTTCGAGAGCGCGGAGCTCATCAAGTGGCGCTCCTTCCGCAAGAGCGAGGACAGCCGCTACGTCGCGCTCGCGCTGCCGCGGGTGCTGATGCGGCTTCCCTACGGCCCGGACAACGGGATGCAGAAGGTGGAGGGCATCGCCTTCCGCGAGGAAGTCTCGAACCCGAACACGCTGGAGACGCATTCGAAATTCCTCTGGGGCAATCCTGCCTTCGTGCTGGCCGAGCGGATCGCGATGGCCTTCTCGCTGCATGGCTGGACGGCTGCGATCCGCGGCGTCGAGGGCGGCGGCAAGGTGGAGGGGCTGCCGACCCACACGTTCAAGACGATGAACGGCGACGCGGCGCTTAAATGCCCGACCGAGACCCCAATCACCGACCGGCGCGAGAAGGAGCTGGACGAGCTCGGCTTCATCACCCTCATGCACTGCAAGAACACGGATTACGCCGCGTTCTTCGGCGGGCGCACGACGAACGAGCCGATCACCTACAACACCAACCAGGCGAACGCGAACGCCCGGCTCTCCGCGATGCTGCCCTACATGCTCAATGCGTCCCGCTTCGCGCATTACGTGAAGGTCATCATGCGGGACAAGATCGGCTCCTTCATGACGGAGGACAATGTCCGGGATTACCTGACCACCTGGATCTCCGACTACGTGCTCGGCAAGGACGACGCCGGCCAGTCGATCAAGGCGAAATATCCGCTGCGCGAGGCGCGGGTGGACGTTCGCCCGATCCCCGGCAGGCCGGGCGCCTATTCGGCGGTCCTGTTCCTCCGGCCGCATTTCCAGCTCGAGGAGCTTTCCACCTCGATCCGACTGGTCGCCGAGCTTCCGGCTCCGGCGGCCTGACGCGCAAGAACACCAAAAAGGGGGTGAGCCATGGCCGCCAACATGTTCCTGAAGATCACTGGACCGGACATCAAGGGCGAGTCGACCGACGAGAACCACAAGGAGGAAATCCAGGTCCTCTCCTGGAGCCACGCCTTCAACCAACCGACCTCCGCGACGCGGAGCTCGGCCGGCTCCGGCACGGTGGAGCAGGCGAACCACAGCGACTTCTCCTTCACGAAGTACACTGACAGCGCGACGGATGACCTGCTGAAGACCTGCTGGCAGGGCAACCAGATCGAGAAGTGCACGCTGACCTGCTACCGGGCGGACGGCGACAATCAGCCGGTGCTCTATCTCCAGGTCGACATGGAGGGCGTGATCGTCTCAAATGTCAGCATTGGCGGCGGAACCGGCGACATCCCGACGGAGACGATCTCCTTCAACTACGGCAAGGTGACCTACACCTACAAGCCGCAGAAGGAAGAGGACGGCACCGCCGGCGGCGCGGAGCCGACGAGCCACGATCTCGTGGCGCAGAAAGTTGCCTGAACGGGAAAGGCCGCTCCGGCGCATCGACGGCGCCCACGGGCTCCTCTTCGAGCGATTGCTCGACGACCGCACGGGCCCCGGGCGCCTCATCCACGACGTGGACGGGCTGGGCGACGCCATCGCGGCCTCGCTCAGGGCGCTCTTCTCCGTCCGCGCCCCCTCCGCCGCCCTTGGCAGGGCCGCGGAGGCGCGGACGGTGGTCGACTACGGCGTCGCCGCGCTCGAGGACGTGCGCACATCGTCGGCCGATGAACGGCTCCGCCACGCGGAGGAGCTGAAACGCGCGGTGCGGGCCTTTGAACCGCGTCTCGAGGATGTCGAGATCGCCATCGAGCCGACCAAGGGCCGCGCCGGCGGCGCCAAGGTCTCCCTTACCGGCGCCTACCGGCTCGGCGCGGTTGTGGAGCCGTTCCACTTCGTCGTCGAGGACGAGAAGAAGCAAGGCGATGCCCGCTGACGACCGCGAAGAGGCGCTGGCCTGGTATCTCGCCGAGCTAGAGGGGCTGCGCGAGGACGCGGGCGCCTTCGCGCATCGCCACCCGCAGGTCGCCGCAGGGCTCGCCTTCGGGCGTGAGCCTTCGGAGGACCCGCATGTCGAACGGCTGATCGAGGCCTTCGCCTTTCTCACCGGCCGTTTGCGGAGCGTGGTGTCGAAGCAGTTGCCGCGGCTCGGCGCGGGGATGCTGGACACGCTCTATCCCCACCTGACGGCGCCGACGCCTTCGATGGGAATCGTGCGCTTTCGCGTCGATCCCGACCAGTCCCGCCGCGCGCACGGCTTCGTCGTGAAGCGGGGCGAGGAGGTGACGGCGACCACGAATGTCGGCGCGACATGCCGGTTCCGGACGGGATGGGACGTCACGCTCTGGCCGCTGCGGATCGCGGCGGCGGACGCGCCGCAACCGGAACTCTACCCGTTCCTTGCGCGGGAAAACGGCGCGCGGCGCCTCCTCCGCATCCGGCTGGAGGCGATCGGCAAGACCAGCGAGACGATCGCGGACGCGCCGCCCCCCGCGCTCCGCTTCCGCATCGGCGGCTCTCGCAAGGTCGCGGCGGCGATTTATCAGGCTCTGTTCCGGCAGGCGGGCGGCGCGCAGCCGCGCAAGGTCTGGGCCGTGGCCCCGCAGCAGAAAGGCGAGACGCTTCCGGGCCTCGGCGACATCGTCGAGGGCCCCTATTTTCGCCTGCCCGCGGATGCGCTGCGGCCCGTCGGCTTCGCCGAGACGGAGGCGCTGCTGCCGCAGCCCGACTCCGCGCATCACGGGCACCGCCTTCTCCGCGAATACTTCACCTTCCCCGAGAAGTTCCTGTTCTTCGACATATGCGGCCTCTCCGCAGCTGCGGGCGCCGCGGGGCGGCTGCTCGATCTCGTCATCCTGCTGGAGGATGAGCCGCCGCCGCTGGACCATCCGGCGCCGTTCGAGCTCGGCGCCGCGCCGGTCATCAACCTCTTCAAGCGGATCAGCGAGCCGATCCGGGTGGACAGGAAGCGCGTGGAATATCCGGTGACGCCCGATCATCGCCGCGAGCAGAGCACCGAGATCTACAGCATCGAGAAAGTCACCGCCGCGGCGATGGGAGAGATCGACGGCGAGACCATGACGCCCTTCTTCTCGTTCGACCACGCGGACGCCGGGGCGCCGGACCGGACATGGTGGACGGCGCGAAGGCAGCCGGGCGTCGGCCTCGGGCGCGCCGGGTCGGACATGTTCATCTCGTTCCGGGACTCCGGATACGACACGGGAAAGCCGAAGGCGGAAGTCGCCTTCGCGCATCTCGTCTGCACCAATCGCGGCCTTGCCGAGACGATCCCGTCGTCAACGCCGATGGAATGGGACCCGGCGGGCGACGGAAAACGGCTCGGGCTCGAATTCGACGCGCCGGTGGACGGCGTGTTCTGGTCCGTCCGCCCGACGCCGCAGATACCGGCGCCGCCGGTGAACGCCGGGCTCTGGCGCCTCGTCTCCCACATCTCCGTGAACCAGCTCTCCTTCGTCGAGGGGGCGGACGCGGCGGCGGCGCTGCGCGAGCATCTGCGGCTCTACTGCCCCGACGAGGCGCGCGCCGCGCGCCGCCAGATCGAGGGCGTCGCCGGCCTTTCCGGGGCCCGCGTCACGGAGCGGTTCGGCAAGGACGGCTGGCGCGGCTTCTGCCGCGGGGTGGAGGCGACCTTGCGGCTGGATCAGGACTGCTTCGCCGACGAAGGCTCCGCCTTTCTCTTCGGCGCCGTTCTCGCCCGGTTCTTCGGGCTCTATGCGGCGGTCAACTCTTTCTGCACATTGCGCGTCATCCGTTCGGAGCGCGAAGGGGAATGGGCGAAATGGCCGCCGACGGCAGGCGAACAGATTCTGATCTGACAGCGCGCCTGCAGCGGGAGCCGCAGGGCTTCGAGCTGCTGGCGGCCGTGCGCGCGATCGAGGCGACGCCGGGGCTGAAGCTGCGCGTCCGGGCGCCGCTGAAGTCGGGCTTCGCGGAGGGCGACGTCGAGGCGTTCGAGAAAGAGGGCGATACGGCGACCCTCGTTTCCGGCGCCTTCTCGCTCTTCGGGCCGGGCGGGCCGCTGCCGGAGCCGCTGGCGCGGCACGCGGCGCGCAAGCCGCACGCCGCGGACTTCTTCGACGTGTTCGGAAACCGGCTCTTCGCGATCTTTCTCGAGATTGCGCGCCTCGAGGCGCCCGCAACGGCGGGGGACCCGGCGGAGACGGCGCAGGGGCGCGCGATCCGGGCCCTTGCAGGTCGGGCGGGCGCGGAGCCGCCGACCGCCTCCGTCCGCGCCCTGATGGGCCTCGCCGGGCTCCTGAACCAGCGCCCGATCAGCATGCACGCGGTGGAACGGGCCTTCGCGACGATCTTCCGCACGGGTGCGAAGGGCCGGTCCTTCATCGGCGGCTGGGCGCCCTTCCCGGAGCGGGACAGGACGCCGATCCGCGCGCGGGGCGCCGGCGCGCAGCTCGGCCGGTCCTCCCTCGGGCGGCGCGCCTGGCTTCAGGATGCGGGCGTCGAGCTGACGCTCGGCCCTATGGGCGAAGAGGCGTTCCGCAGCCTCCTGCCCGGCGGCGCAAGGCATCGCGTCGCCGCCGAACTCGCCGCCGCCACGCTGCCTTCGACCTGCGAGGCGCGCCTCCGGCTTGTCGTCGAGGCGAAGGAGACGCCGCCCGCGCGGCTCTCCCGCGCGCGGCCGCCGCAACTCGGCTGGACGAGCTTCCTCGACCCGCGGGCGCGCCGGCGCGACGGCGCAGCCCGGCTCCGGCTTCGCACGATGCAGGCGGGCGGCTGATGTCCGAGATCGGCATTCTCTTCGACCGGCTCGACGGCGCCGCGCGCGAGGCGCTGAACCGGGCGGCGGAGCATTGCCAGGCGCGGAGGCTCCAGTTCATCGAGCCCGAGCACCTCCTCGTCGAACTTCTCGAGGATGACGCAGGCCCGGCGGCCCGGCATCTCGAACGCTGTGGCGTCGATGCGGCCCGCGCCCGCGCCGATCTCCGCGCCGCGATCGCGGCGGGGCCGGACGGCGTATCGCGTGACGCCACGATCTCTTCCGGCATTGTCAGGGCGCTCAAGGAAGCCTGGATCGTCGCCTCGGCGCATGTGGGCGCGGAGCGGATCGGGCCGGCGGAACTCGTGAAGGCGATGCTCGCCGACGAGGCGCTGCGCGGCCGCATCCTCCCCCTTTCCCCCCTCCTCGGCCTCGCCCGCGCGGAGGCTGAGACCGGGCCCAACGATGCGGAGGAGGAGGGGCCGGCGCGGCGGAACGACCCGTTGACGCTCTACGCCCGCGATCTTACCGCGGATGCGCGGGCGGGGGCCATCGACCCCGTCGTCGGGCGGGATGCGGAAGTCCGGCGGCTGATCGACGTGCTCCTTCGCCGGCGGCAGAACAACCCGATCCTCACCGGGGAGGCCGGGGTGGGCAAGACCGCGGTCGTCGAGGGTCTGGCGCAGCACATCGTCGCCGGGCGGGCGCCGGAGGCGCTGCGCCGCGTCAGGCTCCTCGCGCTCGATCTCGGCGCGCTCCAGGCCGGCGCGGGGGTGCGGGGCGAGTTCGCCCAGCGGCTGAAGAACGTGGTGGACGCCGTGACCGCCTCGCCGCGGCCCATCGTCCTCTTCATCGACGAGGCGCACATGCTCCTCGGCGCCGGCGGGCAGAAGGGCGAGGGCGACGCCGCGAACCTCCTGAAGCCGGCGCTGGCGCGCGGCGCGCTCCGCTGCGTCGCGGCGACGACCTGGCGAGAATACAAGCGCCATATCGAGAAGGACCCGGCCCTCGCCCGGCGCTTCGAGGTCGTCCGCGTCTCCGAACCCTCGACCGACACGGCGCTGGAGATGCTGCGCGGCGCGGTGAACCGGCTGGAGGCGCATCACGGAGTCCGCGTCCTCGAAGAGGGCCTGCGCGAGGCCGTGCGGCTTTCGGACCGCTATATCAGCGACCGGCAATTGCCCGACAAGGCGATCAGCGTGCTCGACACCGCCTGCGCCCGCGTCGCGATGAGCCAGTCTGAGGCGCCGGCGGCGCTGGAGGGCGCGCGCGCGCGGCTCGAAGCCATCGCCATCGAACATGCGCGGCTCGAACGCGAAGGCCGCATCCTCGACGACGAGGACTCGCGGGAGCGGCGCCGCGCCCTCGCCGCCGAGCGCAGCCGGCTCGAGGAGAGCGCGAGCGTTCTGGAGGCGCGCTGGCGCGAGGAACGGCGGCTGACGCGGAAGCTGATCGAGCTCGACGCGGGGGACGGGCCTGACGATCCGGCGCTCGTCGAGGCTGCGAACAACCTCCGGCTCCAGCTCGACACGCTGCGCGAGGAGGGCGGGCCGCTCGTCCACGCCTTCGTGGACGCGGAGGCGGTGGGGGATGTCGTCTCCTCCCTCACGGGGATTCCGGCGGGGGAGATGCTCCGCGCCGGGGCGAGCGGCGCCTCCGATCTTCTTTCCCGCCTCAGGGAGCGGATCGTGAGCCAGGACGGCGCCCTCGGCGTGATCGCGCGAAGGGCGCAAACCTATTTCGCGCAGCTCGGCGAGCCCGAGAAGCCCACCGGCGTCTTCCTCCTCGCGGGGCCGAGCGGCGTCGGCAAGACGGAGACGGCGACGAGCCTTGCGGAGATGCTCTTCGGCGGCCGGCGCGCGCTCATCACCGTCAACATGTCCGAATATCAGGAGGCGCATTCGATCTCCGGCCTCAAGGGCGCCCCGCCCGGCTATGTCGGCTATGGCGGCGGCGGCGTGATGACGGAGGCGGTGCGCCGGCGGCCCTACTCCGTGCTGCTGCTCGACGAGATCGAGAAGGCGCATCGCGACGTGATCGAGCTCTTCTACCAGATCTTCGACAAGGGCGTGATCGAGGACAGCGAGGGCCAGCTCGTCGATTTCCGCAACACGCTCATCATCCTGACCTCGAATGTCGGCGATGCGGAGATCGTGGAAGCCGCCGCCGCGGGCGTCATCGACCCCGAGGCGCTCGCCGCGTGCATCCGCCCGGCGCTGCTCCGGCGGTTCCCCGCCGCCTTCCTCGGGCGGCTCACGGTCGCCCCGTTCCTGCCTCTCGGCCCGGCCGAGCTCGCGCGCGTCGCCTCGATGAAGCTCGGCCGGCTTGGGGACAGGCTGGCCGCCGTGCATCGCGCCGAGCTTACCTATGACCGGTCGGTGATCGACGCCATCGTCGCCCGCGCGACCGATACGGAGAGCGGCGCGCGCAACATAGAGGCGATCATCTCCAACAACCTCGCGCCGACGATCGCAGAGGCGATGCTCGAAGGCGTGGTGAACGAGGCGCCGGTGCGCGAAATCCACATCGGGCTCGATCCGGGCGGCGACTTCGCGCTCACGAAGCGCTAGGCTTCCGTCATGTCCGACCCGACGCAGGCCGCCTCGTCCCTCGCGCTCTCGACCGAACTCGGGGAGGATGCGCTCATTCTCCTGCGGCTCTCCGGCGAGGAGCGGCTCTCTTCGCCGTTCCGGTTCGAGCTGGAGGCGGAGGCGGAGGGCGCGCCGGATGTCGCCGGTCTTCTCGGAGAGCCCGCCGCGATCCGCCTGACGGGGGGCGACGGAATCGAGCGGCGGCTGCACGGCCGCGTCTGGTCCGTCCGCCGCTCGGGCCCCGCGGTTTCGCTCCTCATCCGGCCCTGGCTCTCGCTCCTGACGCTCCGGAGCGACAACCGGATCTTTCAGGAGAAGACGACCGAGGAGATCGTGACGCAGGTCTTCGACGAGGCGGGCTTCCCCGACTATCGCTTCGAGCTGACCGGAACGCTGGAGCCGAGGCCCTATTGCGTGCAGTTCGGCGAGACGGATTTCGCCTTCGTCTCCCGCCTGCTGGAGGAGGAGGGGCTGGGCTATTTCTTCGCGCACGAGACGGCGAAACATGACCTCGTCATCTTCGACGACGTCAGCGCCTGCGCCGCCCTTCCGGGCGGGGCCGTGCCTTTCCTCCCTCTGCCCCGGACGGCGGATTTCGCGGAGGACCGGCGCATCCAGTCGCTCGCCGAACGCTCGGAAATGGCCGCGGCGCTGGTTTCGGCGCGGGACTACAATTTCGAGACGCCGGCCGAGACGCTGGAGGTCTCCGTGGGGGACGGCGGCGGGCATTACGTCTATCCCGGCCGTTATCCGACGACCGAAAGCGGCGAGGGCGCGGTGACGCGCCGGCTCGCCGCGCTGGAGGCGGAGGCCTTCGCCATCGAGGGCGCCTCGCCGCTAAGGCTCATGGCGGCGGGCGCGACCTTCGCGCTGTCGGATCACCCCGCGCCGGACCTCAACCAAGATTACCTGATCCGCGCGGTGACGCACGAGGCGGAGCGGCGGCTCTATTCCAACCGCTTCGAGGCGCAGCCGAAGGAGATGGCCTGGCGCCCGCCCCTTGCGACGCCACGCCCGAGGATGCCCGGGCCGCAGACCGCGAAGGTCGTCGGCAAGGACGGCGAGGAGATCTGGACGGACAAGCACGGCCGCATCAAGGTCCAGTTCCATTGGGACAGGCAGGGCGAGTCGGACGAGAACAGCTCATGCTGGCTCCGAGTCGCGCAGGGCTGGGCCGCAGCCGGATGGGGCGCACTCTTCACGCCGCGGATCGGCTCGGAAGTCGTCGTCAGCTTCCTCGACGGGGACCCGGACCGCCCGCTCGTCACCGGCGTCGTGTACAATGCGGACAACGTTCCGCCCTACGAGCTGCCCGGCGAACAGACGAAGACGACGGTGAAGTCGAACAGCTCCAAGGATGCGGAAGGCTTCAACGAGCTTCGCTTCGAGGACAAGGCGGGCGAGGAGGAGGTTTATCTCCACGCCCAGAAGGACATGAATGTCGAGATCGTGGAGAACCGGACGGTCACGCTGGAAAAGGGGGACGACAAGCTCACCGTCTCCACCGGCTCCCTGACCATCGAGGTGAAGGGCGACATCACCATCAAGTCCGACGGCTCGATCTCGATCAGCGCGGGCGGCTCGCTCGAACTCAAGGCGGGCGGGGCGGCGAGCCTCGAGGCGGGGTCCTCGCTCGACATGAAGGGAGGCTCCACGTTCAGCCTGAAGGGCTCCGCGAGCGGCGCGGTGGACGGCGGCGGCGCGCTGACGGTGAAGGGCGGGACGGTTCAGATCAACTAGCGAATGTGCGCCTCGGCGGCCGTCAGAGAGTGGGCTTCCTGAAGATATATGTAAGCGTGCCCTTCAAGCCGAGGCTGTCCGAATTGTTGCGCCGGACATTCATGGGCCCCTCGTCAATCGTTTTTTCAAATTCGAATCCTGCAGCGCGGGCAAGCCCGCCAATATCGACGACGCCGGTCTTGTCATCTCTGGCCATGTAAGGCCAACCTGACACCCGGAAGTAGAGCCTTCCGCCCGGTGGAAGTTTCGCAAAACTGTTCGCCATCACATCTTCAGTGAGATCGCTATTGGATTTGACTGCGAGATGATCTCGATATTCGCCACTATGAATGTTCTCAATGTGGATCTCATCATAGAGTGTAACAGAATTTCGGCGAGCATCTCTATTTGTTTTGGTTCTCGCCCCAAGGTTATTTAATGTGTCCTTGTTGCCGCTCGCACCGGTCATTAGCTTCTTCGCGGTTTCGAAGACCCCAACCGTGAGCGAAATATTGTTCGTTTCTTTCGCTGTCAAGCTCTGCGCGAACTCAAGAGGGCTGCTCATGTCGCCTGCAGCCTCGAACAGGACCTTTCGTGTTGCTGTGTCGTGAGTGGTGAAACCGCGCTTCGCCCTTGGCTTCTTTTTGACGGTTTCCCAACTTGCTTTCATCCGCTGCAGGGTGCGCGAAGCCACAGACGAGGCGGGCGACTGGATCGCCCCTGCGACGCTCGCAGCGAACCGGTGGCAATCGTCCCGCCCCAGCCGGAACGTCCCCGCCCCTTGCCGGCGTATCGCCGCCTCCGCTGCGCGCGCCTGATCCGCGGTGATCGCGATCTCCCGCGCCGCCGCGCCTGGCCTCGGCGCCGCGCCCGCCTCCCGGCGCAACGCGCCGGGCACGCCGGCGCGGAGGCGCTGCACATTCGCCGCGCTGTTCGGCGCAAGATGATCCCTCGGCCCGAAGGAGAATGTCTCCCGCGCGCCGCTCGGCCGGACGAGCGTCACCGAGCTGTGCGAGGCCGCCTCCGGCGCGAGCCGGTTCGCGTGCAGCCCGCGGTGGCGGGATTCGCTCACGATCAGCTTGTGGGTCTTCGGCGGCTCGGGCCGCGCGGGCTTCATCTGGAGCGGCGCGGCGGCGGCGCGGTCCCCCATCCGGTCCGCCTCCGCCTCCAGCGCCGCATCCTGCACGATGGCGACGCCCCCCGCCGTGTTGCGCACGCGGCCCTGCCGCTGCTGGACAACATGGGCGAGTTCATGGCCGAGCAGCCTGCGCCCCGCCGGCGTCTCCGGCTGATACCGGCCGGGGGCGAAGTAGATGTCGGCGCCGGAGGTGAAGGCGATGGCGCCGATCCGCTCCGCCTGCGGCCCGACATGGACACGGACGGACGAGAAATCAGCGCCGAGCGTCGCCTCCATATGGCGGCGTGGTCTGCCCCCTGAAAAGTGGTCCTCCCTGAAGTAGGCTTTCGAGCCAGATGGAGGATGAAGGAATGCCGCAGAAGAAGCACAAGCCCGAGGAGATC